>UROZ01000199.1 GCA_900549655.1 uncultured Collinsella sp. | reverse complement strand
GACGTGCGCGAGGGCTGCGAGCATGCCATTACGGTTGCCAAGGAGATGGAGGCGGCGGGCGAGCGCCTGTCGGCCATTCGCATCGACTCGGGCGACCTGGCTAAGTTGTCCAAGTATGTTCGCGGACGTTTTGACGCCGAGGGCCTGCCTTATGTGGGGATTTCGGTTTCCAACGACCTGGACGAGTACACGATTCAGTCGCTGCTCGACCAGGGCGCGCCCATCGATAGCTTTGGCGTGGGTACCAAGCTTGCGACCTGCTACGATCAGCCGGCGCTGGGCGGCGTGTACAAGCTTTCCGCCCGCCGTGCGAGCGATGCGGACCCGTGGACGCCGGTGGTGAAGCTCTCCGAGCAGCCCTACAAGCGCACGATTCCGGGCGTGCAGCGTGTGCGCCGCTATTACGACGGCTTTGGCGGCCCGGTCTGCGACATGATCTATGACGAGGATCATCTGGCGGGGGAGGGCGCCGCGCGCGGCAATACCCTCGTGGCCGTGAACGATGCCGCCCTGGTGACCGATGTGTCCGAGCTTGAGTATCGCGAGCTGCTGGTGCCGATTGTGCGCGATGGCAGTGCGGTAGCCCCGCGCGAGAGTATCGAGGACGCACGCGAGCGCTGTGCTTGGGCACTCGATCATCTGGATGCGGCTTTCAAGCGCTTCCTGTATCCGCAGACCTACGTGGTGGGTATGGAACAGGGTCTGGCCCAGGTGCGCGACGAGCTCGTGCGCAAGAACATGGCCGCGGCTTCGGCCTTCCCCTGGGCAAAATGATCTGAAGGGGACGGAGGAAAACGGATCATTTTCGTCCGTTCCGCACCGGGTGCCCCGGCTGCTCCAGCTCGCCCGCCTGCTCAACACTCGATTGGTTTGACGTATGACGACTTCTTATAAAACGATGGTGGTAAAGATCGGTTCGTCCACGGTGGTGGGCGCCGATGGCAAGGTCAACCGCGCCTTTATCGGCGGACTTGCCGATCAAGCCGCAGCGCTGCGCAAGCTCGGCTGGCGTCTGGTCGTGGTGAGCTCGGGCGCTATTGCCTGTGGCTATCCCGTGTTGGGCTTCGACCGCAAGCCGGTCGGCGACCTTCCGAGCCTGCAGGCCTGCGCCTCGGCTGGTCAGTGCATCATCTCGTCGGCCTACGACGAGGAGTTCCATGCGCGTGACCTACTCACCTCGCTCGTGCTGCTCACGCGCCATGACACGGCGCGCCGTACGTCCTACCTGCACGCGCGCGACGCCCTGCTGCGCCTGGTGGAACTGGGTGTGGTGCCGATCGTCAACGAAAACGACACCGTCACCGTCGACGAGATCAAGTTCGGCGACAACGACACGTTGGCTGCGCTCGTGAGTTGCCTGGTTTCTGCCGACCTGTGCGTGACGCTCTCGGACATCGACGGCCTCTACACCGCCAATCCGCATGAGGATCCGACGGCCGAGTTTATCCCGGTCGTGCTCAAAATCGATGCCAAGATCATCGCCTCGGCGGGAGATTCTTCGACGTCGGTGGGCACCGGCGGCATGATCACCAAGATTCGCGCGAGCCGCATTTTGATGACGGCCGGCATTCAGAGCGTGATTTGCTCGGGCGAGGAGCCCGATGCGCTCGTGCGCCTCGCCCGCGGCGAGAGCGTGGGCACGCTGTTCGACCCGCCGGCGGAGCGCCTGGACATTGCGCCCCGTAAGCTGTGGATCGCACTGGGCGACAAGGCGCATGGCTCGGTAACGGTTGACGACGGAGCCGCGAAGGCGCTGGTCAGCCGTGGCTCGTCCTTGCTCGCGGTGGGTATTCGCCAGGTCGATGGAGATTTTGCCGAGGGCGATGTTCTCGATGTGTGTGATCCGAGCGGTATGGTTGTCGCCCGCGGTATCGCCGAAGCCGATTCGGACGTGCTGGAGCTTGCAGCCGGCCGCCGCCAGGACCAGATTGCCAGCAACCGCCTGCTGGCAGACCTGGCCGAGAAGCCGGCGATCCATCGAGATAATTTGATCGTCTTCGCCTAACGGGTCGACGCTGCGCGCCGCCCAGAGCGACAATTTGTCATTCAAAAGGTGAGGCATGACCATCAGGTCTATGCCTCACCTTTTTCATGCCAACTTGTTCG
>UROZ01000198.1 GCA_900549655.1 uncultured Collinsella sp. | reverse complement strand
CGCGTGCCCGTACGTACGCAAGCTGGTACTTAAAAGGCATGCCCCATGCCGCCGCCTGGCGTGCCCATGTGGTGCGCTGCTCCACGTATGAGGAGTTTATGGCGCTGGTCGATGAGATCGAGCATGATGTGGTGGCCTGCGAGGCTGCCCTTGCCGCCGGCGAATCGGTGCCCGTTCATCCGCTGGAGGCCTAACGGTGGCCGTTACCGCGCTGTATGTGCACGTGCCGTTTTGCGCTCAAAAATGCCGCTATTGCGACTTTGACTCCCGCAGCGTGGCGCCGTGCGACCTGGACGCTGCGCTCGATGCCTATTTTGAGCAGTTGTACGCGCGCCTCGATGTCTTTGGCAACGCTGGGGCACTCAGGCAGGTCCGCACTGTCTACGTAGGCGGCGGCACGCCGTCGCTGGCGGGGGAGCGCCTGGTAGAACTCGCCCGGCGTATCTCTGCGTGGTGTAAGCCCGTTGAGTTTACCTGCGAAGCCAATCCAGAGTCGCTGACCGCTGAGCTCGCCACCACGCTTGCCGAGGCGGGTGTCACGCGCATCTCTCTGGGCGTGCAAACCCTCGACAATACCGAGTTGGCTGTCATTGGCCGCATTCATAATGCCGAACGGGCGCTTGAGGCTATCGCGACGGTGAAGGATGTTGGGCTCGATGTGTCGTGCGACCTTATGTGCGGGCTTCCCGGACAGACTATGTCGAGCTGGCAGTACACGCTTAATGGCGTGCTTGCGGCGGCCCCGCACCATGTGTCGGTCTATCCGCTCACGCTCGAGGAGGGCACGCCGCTTTACCGCATGGCGTGTCGTGACGAGTCGCTTGAGCCCGATGAGGATTTCCAAGCTGCATGCATGGACGTTGCGCGCGAGCGGCTGAGTTCGGCGGGCTACCATCCGTATGAGGTGGCGAGCTACGCGCTCGATGGGCATGAATGCGCTCATAATATCGCCTACTGGACCGGTCGGGGCTATCTTGGTTTGGGTCGTTCTGCCGCGGGTATGCTCGATGCCGAGGATTTCGATCGCTTGGCTGGACTGTTTCCTGGCGTGGCCTCCCGTGGTGACTTTTACCGCGAGCGCCTGGTCCAGCGCAACGATGACGCGACGGCGTTTGAGGCCGAGTACCTGACGCGTCGCGAGGCGGCAGCCGAGGACCTGATGCTCGCTTGCCGCATGACGCGCGGTGTCGCGTCCGACCTGTTGGTTCGCGCGGCTCGTGTCATTCCTGCTGATGAACTGACTGCGGCTTGTGACCGTGCTCTTGAGCTTGGGCTTGCCGCTTGGGTGCCCGAGCACGGCGATACCCATGCGGGGCCTATCGCCTCTGACGATGTCATCGCCGGCCTCACCTGTGCCCGCCTGGCGCCGACCCACCTGGGTTGGCTCGATGGAAATGTTCTGTTCGAGCTGTTTTGGGATCTAGCTTAGGCCGCTCGGGTAGAATTACCGGAATATATACGCTGCTGTGAGCAGGAGGTTGCCGCGCATGGCGACGATGAACGAAAAAGATTACTACGAGATTTTGGGCGTCTCCAAGGACGCCACCTCGCGTGATATTCAAAAGGCCTTCCAACAAAAGGCCCGCAAGCTCCATCCGGACGTCAATAAAGAGCCAGATGCCGAGGAAAAGTTCAAAGAGGTTTCCGAAGCCTACGCCGTGCTTTCGGACGAGCAGAAGCGTGCTCGCTATGACGCCATGCGCTCGGGCAATCCCTTTGCCGGTGCGCCGACGGCTTCGCCCTATGGCGGCGGCTATGCCGGCAGCGCGGGCTATGGCAATCCCTTTGAGGGCGGTTTCCCCTTTGGGGGCGCCTGGGGCCAGCCCCGTCGCGGCCAGGCTGCCTATAATCCCGAGAACGGCGCCAACGTGGTCGTCGATATCAAGCTCGACGCCAAAGAGGCCAAGGAGGGCGCCCGCAAGACCGTGCGCTACACGCGCTTCGATACCTGTGGTCACTGCGGCGGCTCGGGTTCTGTATCATCCGATCACGCCCATACCTGCCCGAGCTGCGGTGGTCGCGGCCATATCGATGTCGACCTGTCCTTCCTGTTTGGTGCGGGCACGTTCCAGACGGTTTGTCCTGAGTGCGGCGGTTCCGGCAAGGTCGTTGCCGACCCGTGCCCCGATTGCG
>UROZ01000197.1 GCA_900549655.1 uncultured Collinsella sp. | reverse complement strand
CGCGGCGCGGCTGCGGCTTGGCAACCGCCCAGTAACCGTTCAGGAACTGCGCAAAGCCCGCAACGTCATGTACGCGCACGATGTTGGTGCCGGCCTGGATGGCGCCCAGGCACACACCAAACGTGGCGGCATCGCGCTCGGCGGCCTCGGTCACGCCCGAGACGGCGCCCACAAAGCGCTTGCGCGACACGGCGCACATGAGCGGATAGCCCAGCGACGCCATCTTGGCGGTCTCGCGCTGGATGACGATGTCTTCGTTGGCCGTCTTGCCAAAGCCCGGGCCGGGATCGATGCAGATACGGTCGCGCGACACGCCGGCATGGATGAGCGTGCGGGCCTGGTCGGACAGAAAGCCCATGACGCGGCGCATGATGGGCGCAGAATCGGGCAGGGTAAAGCGGCGGAGCTGCGAGGTGGGCACATAGGCTTCCTCACGGCGGGCGCTGCGGCGCATCATGGCGGCCAGGTGGTCGCTGGGCTCTGGTGCGGCTTCGGTAGCTGCGGGCACGGTCTCGGGTGCAGCGGCGGCAGGGGCAACCTGCTCGGCAGCCGGCGTCTCTGGCTCGTCAACAGGCTCGGGCGTGGGCTCCGGCTCGCCAAACGGCAGTGAGGGCTGTACCACACCGCCCGGAAGCTTGGCCTCAACCTTGGGCTCGCCCAGCAACTTGCCGCGACGGCGACGGGCCGGCTTCTCGGCCTCGCGCGCGGCCTCGGCAGCCGCCTCGCGCGCCTTCTCGGCAACAAACGCCGCTGCCGAGGTATCGAGCTGCACCGTTGCGTGCGTGCGGGTGGGCGCGGCGACCTCGCCGGCATGCATCACGATGACGCCGCAGGTGCTCGTCTTAACGAACTCAACCATCTTGGGATCGGTGAAGCCCGTCACGTCGTTGACAATCGAAGCACCGCAGCGCACGGCCGCCTTGGCAACCGCCACATGACGCGTATCGATCGAGACGATGGCACCCTCTTTGGCGAGCGCGCGCACGACGGGCAGCACGCGACGCGCCTCCTCGTCGGGGTTGACCGGGGTAAAGCCGGGGCGCGTGGACTCGCCGCCCACGTCGATGATGTCGGCGCCGGCATCGAGCATCGCCAGGCCGTACTCGATAGCGGCATCCGGGTCGAAGTGCTCACCGCCGTCGCTAAACGAATCGGGCGTCACGTTGAGGACGCCCATGATGCGCGGACGGTCAAAGCTGAGCTCGTACTTTCCGCACCGCCATGTCTTGCTGTCGTTCGCCATGAACATCCTCCTAAAATGCCCACGCCGCCACGCTTGGGCGCTGGCGGCGGGGTCGCTTTGCAATCAGTCTTTCTATTGTATCCGCGCGCGCGGGCTAGAACGCAAACGCGGCCGCGATGTCGCAAGAAATCAGCAGGTCGGCATTTGCATCCTGATCGGTGGGCGCCAAATTGCAAATGGCCAGCGTATCGCCGGTAAAGTATCGCGTAAGGCCCGCCGCCGGATACACCACGAGCGAGGTTCCGCCCACGACGAGGGCGTCGGCTGCGGCGATGGCGGCAACGGCGCCGGTAAGCACACGCTCATCGAGCGGCTCTTCGTAGAGGACCACATCGGGCTTGATGCGACCGCCGCACGCAGGGCACACGGGCACGCCCGCGGCATCCTCGTGCTCGCGCGCGCAAATCCATTCGGCGCTGTAGACTGCGCCGCACGTCTGGCAGACATTGCGGTGGACCGAGCCATGCAGCTCGAACACGCGCTGCGAGCCGGCCATCTGATGCAGGCCGTCGATATTTTGCGTCACCACGGCATTCAGCTTGCCGGCGCGCTCCAGCTCGGCCAGCCTGGTGTGGCAGCGGTTGGGCTTAGCGTTAAGCGCGATCATCTTGGTGCGGTAAAAGTCGAAGAACTCCGCAGGATGCGCCTCGTAAAAGCTATGCGACAGTATGGTCTCGGGCGGATAGGCAAACTGCTGGTGATACAGGCCGTCCATGCTGCGGAAATCGGGGATGCCACTCGCCGTGGAAACGCCCGCGCCGCCAAAGAAGACCACGCGCTTGTGGGTATCAAAAAGCTCCGCCAGCGCGGCGGAGGCCTGCTTGGGATCCGATATTGCCTGCGTCATATGAGTCCTCCGTCCTTGTTAGTCGGGCAGCGTTGGGCGACGTCCCAGCATGCGGCCTTTAAGTCAGCACGCGCGGAACCCACCCCGCCCCTGTTGCGTTAATCTTAAGCCTGCCAACCCCGTCGAAAGGACACCATGCCTCAGACTTACAC
>UROZ01000196.1 GCA_900549655.1 uncultured Collinsella sp. | reverse complement strand
GATTCTCGTACGTCACAAAATCCTTTGTCGTCAGATGATTCCAAAGCACTGGACCGCCATGCGCAGCATCGAATGGATCGTATTGGTGATAGATGTGATACGTATCACCAATCTGCACCAAACCGTTGGGGTCGTTGAGCCAGCCAAGCTCAGGCTCCACATGGAACAGGAGCCTATCGGGGTCGGACGCGATGCGACCTGCCGTCTCATCCTGTCCGGCACGCCACTGCTCATAGTCCGTGCGCGTCACCTTATTTTTTTGATTAAACATCGCCATTGGCCTTCTCGTCTATAGGGAAGGACGCTCGACTCACACGAGCCGAACGCCCCTCCTCAAATGGACTTATCCGCACGTTACGCTGAACGGCTCAACTAGAAGCTAACGTCGAAGCCAGCGCCAGCGCCCTCTTCATCGGTGGTCGGAACGCCCTTTGCCTTGTTGTAGGCAAAGATCAAGACGATCGGCACGATAAAGGCGATGAGATTGCCAGCCACATACCACACGAGAGTCTCGGGCGTGACGATGAGCAGGCCAAGCACGCCGGTCAGACCCTGACCGATAGCGCGCACCTCAAAGAGCTTGACGAAGGCACCGCCGCAGCCTGCACCGATGCATGCGCAGATGAACGGAATGATCGAATAGCGCATGTTTGCAGCAAAGATAGCGGGCTCGGAGATTCCGACCAGCGTCGGGATAAAGGACGACATGCAGATGTTGCGCTCTTTGGAGTGCTTCTTGTGAATGAGGTACATACCGATGGCGCCGCCGCCCTGGGCGATGATGGAAACCGACCAGATGGCCTGGATGTAGTTGAAGCCAGTCGTGGCAACAAGGTTTGCCTCGATACCCTGGATGAACTGATGCGTACCGGTAACGACGAGCGGCTGCAGGAACGCGGCGAAGACAAAGGCACCAAAGACGCCCATCCTGTTGTACAGGATATCGATTACGCCGGCGAGGACGTCACCGATCAGGTTACCGAGCGGGCCGAACACGGTGAACAGGGCGACGTTAGCAAGAATCAGGGTAACGGTCGGGACAAAGACGAACGAAACGACCTCGGGGATGTACTTCTGGGCAATCTTCTCGACCTTGGCCATAAACCAGGCGGTCAGAATTGCGGGGAACACGCCGCCCTGGAAAGCAACCATGGGAATGGAGAGCGGACCAAAGTTCCAGTACTCAGCACCCGTCGGGTCCATAACGAACGTGTTGCGGTTCATAAGGCTCGGGTGAACCATGACGATACCGACGAGGATGCCCAGGATCGGGTTACCGCCAAAACGCTTGACCGCGCTGTACATAACCAGGACAGGCAGGTAGTCGAACGTGGTGGCGATAATGGCAAAGAAGCTTGCGAGGTTCTTGAGGAACTCGCTGTGATCGGCGAGGCTGCCCTCCATGCCAAAGAGGCCGTTGGCAACGATCAGCGACTTAAGGCCGATGATGATTGCAGCGCCGACGAAGGCGGGAATGATGGGGATAAAGATGTCCGAGAATACCTTGAGGACCGAGAAGAACTTGCCCTTCTTGTCCGCCTCGGCGCCCTTGACCTCGGAAGCGCTGATCTCCTTAACGCCCGTCAGAGCCATAAACTCATCGTAAACCTTGTTGACGGTACCGGTACCGAAGATGATCATGAGCTGGCCGCTGTTGTACAGCACGCCCTTGACGCCATCGATGTTCTCGAGCTCGGCCTTGTTGTATTTGCTCGTATCCTTGAGCACCAGACGCAGACGGGTCACGCAATGCGTGGCGCCTTCGATGTTCTCCAGTCCGCCGACGTTGTCGACGACTTGCTGGGACACTGCCTTGTAGTCCATGTTCCTCTCCATTCCTTTTCTAAATCATAAAACGGTTCGTTGCCGCTACAGAGACGCGATCGTTGCGTTTGCGCACTTGAGCGCACCGTCGGTGACGGTAAGCGCCACACCCTGGCCCTGCTTTTTGCAGAAGCGAGCGTTGAGCGCAACGTCATCGACAAAGATGGTCGCGATGTCGTCGTCGACGATCAGACGCACATGGTGAGTGCCCTCGCCCTTAAAGAACAACGGACGCTCGAGGCCCATGTTGTTGACCTGGAACCACGGGTACTGGGGAGCCGGCGTGAACTCGAGCTTGCCCTCGCGCAGGTTGGCGCGGAACTCATAGGCAAGACCGGTCTCGGCGTCCTCGGCGAACTTGACCGAGAAGCCGGCAGCGTTACCGCCGAGCTCAATGTCGGCATCGAGCAAGTAGGTGGAGCCGGCATC
>UROZ01000195.1 GCA_900549655.1 uncultured Collinsella sp. | reverse complement strand
CCCGTCCCAAATTAGCTGCCCCGACCCATGCATCGGAATGAGCGTGGAAAATCTCCCACTTTTGGCTCGCACACGGGCTCAAAACGGGAGATCATCCACGCTCAAGTTATGACCGCTCCGTGCGGAACCCCTAGAGCAGCGTAACGCTAAAGCTGCGCTCGTCCGTCTCGCCCGGCGCCAAGGTGATGGTGTTGACCTTGTGCTCAAAGACGTCGTCCTCGGTGTCCATGGTGGTGTGACCGGTCCAGGGCTCGAGCGCCACAAACGGAGCGTCGTTGGCGGCAGACCACACGCCAATGTACTTAAAGCCCTCAAAGTCGATCTTCACGCCGTGACCCGACTTGCGTCCGCGCAGGGTGAGCGTGGAGCCGGGAACGTCGGTGAACATGATGGCGTCGTTATCGAAGCTGCGGTGCGTGATGGGCAGCACGTCCGAGTTATCGGGGGCCTTGTAGCTACCCTCGAACGTCATAAGGCCATCGGGCGTGATGACGGGGGCCTCGTTAGTCCAAGCCTCGGTAAACGCCAGCTCGTAATCCTCGAACGCCTCGTCCTCGGCGCCGGGGGCGGGCACGTTAAACGCAGGGTGGCCACCCACCGAGAACGGCAGGTCTACGTCGCCGGTGTTAGTGACGGCAAAGGTCTGCGTGAGCGTGGCATCGCCGGTCAGGGCATAGGTCATGTTGAGCTTAAAGTGGAAGGGAAAGGCCTTGAGCGACTCGGGCGTATCGGTGATCTCGTAGGTTACCGAGGAGCCGTCCTCCGATACCTCGACCAATTTGTGCTCGACAATGCGTGCGATGCCGTGGCGCGCCATCTCGCAGGTGCCGGCGGCAGACGTCGCCGTGTTGTTGCGCAGCAATCCCACGATAGGGAACAGGATGGGCGCGTGCTTGCCCCAAAAGGCCGGGTCGCCCTGCCACAGATACTCATTGCCGTTGAGGGCAAGGCTCGTGAGCTGGGCGCCCATGGAATCGATGGCCGCGGTGAGGCCGCCGCGCTTGATGGTAGTGACGGTGGACATGCTACTTCCTCCAAAAGTAAACAACAGTGTCGAGGGTTATTGTCCCACTCTTGGCAGCAGGGCTGAGCGGCAGGCGCAGTTATTGAGCAATAGCATAAAGGTCAAACCCACCCTGCGGCGCGCTATCGACCGTATCGGGTGCTTGCGAATTAAAACTCACCGGGACCATGCGCTTTGAGGCGCGGTAACGCGTGCCGTCGGTGGCGACGGGCGGCTCATCGACCGTGAGCTCGTAGTCGCCGGGCTTGAGCTCGATACCGTCACCTTCGGAATTGACGTATTGGTACTCGTCGATTGCTTGTCCCCTGAGCGTGCGGCCCACGATATGGACGAGCATTTGGCTGTCGCCGCGCGCGGTATCCCACGTCGCGCCGTCCTTAACCTCGACCGACACATGCACCGAGCGCGTGCGGCTGAGCGATTGCTCGACGGACATCTCGACCTTGGCGGCGTCTTGGCGCTGCCGCTCGACATGACCCCAGATGCTGCCGATTGCCGAGCAGGCGATAACGCCGGCCATGAAGGCGATGAGGATGGGGCCGAGCGGAGAACGGCGGCCCGCGTCTTCCTCACGAGCCAGGTCGGGGCGATGCGTGGGCGCAGGCGCCTGGGCGCCTTGCGCGGGCACGTCGAGAATGCTGAAAGATGCCGTACTGCCGGGGTCGATGGTGTGGCGCGGTTGCGGGGTCTTTGCCGGCGAAATGGACATGTCGGCTGGCTCACCCAGCGTGGCCGTGGCATCGGCCTTTGCCTCGTCGGCCTCGGCCTGGGCCCAAGCCTGTTCAAAGGTCAGGGGCTCGACGGGGTCGGAGGCGGCGTCCATCTCGACGGCATCGTTACCGGTCTCGTCCTCGTCGCTCGACACGTCACGCGGCGCGGGCTCGTCCCACTCCTCGTCCGGAGCCTCGCCCTCGCTATACCACCATTCAAAGTTATCGATATCCATACGGGGCGCCCCTTAGGCCTCGCAAATAAACACTTGTTAGCCTTATACCCGCAGATGGCGCTGGAGCTCGCCGACACAGACAGGAAAACCGTCACAACATTCGGCGCTTTTCCTCGTTTTCGAGATTTTCGCCGAATGTTGTGATGGTTTGGGCGACTGGCTGGCAGCGCAATGTGACAAAGGGACTGTCCCTTTGTCACATTCTGTTAGAGTTGCAGGGATTGAATCCCGCTTATTCATGCGACATTGGAGTGACAGCCTTGACCGCCGCAACCACGCCTAAAAGTAAGTCAACCGCAGCCGCGCTCTCCCCCGCGCGCACCAAGCTCTGCCTGGCGCTGCTCGTGCTGTTGG
>UROZ01000194.1 GCA_900549655.1 uncultured Collinsella sp. | reverse complement strand
CGCCTATGCACCCGCCGATGCTCAGCTCATGATCGAAGGCTTTGGCGCCGCGGCGACACGCCCAGTCACACTGCGCGCCAACACCCTCAAGGCGACCGCCGAAGACATCGCCGCCGCACTCGACGAGGCCGGTATCGCGCACCGCGCCGTCGCATGGTACCAGGATGCCTTCATCCTGCCCGAGGCCCAGGTTTCCGATCTATGGGACCTCGACATCTACCGCGACGGCAAGATCTATCTGCAGAGCCTGTCATCCATGATGCCGCCGTTGGTCCTGGGCGCCCAGGCAGGCGAGGACATCTTGGACATGTGCGCGGCCCCCGGTGGCAAGACGACGCAGATCGCCGCCCTCACCCAGGGCCAGGCACACCTCACGGCCTGCGAGATGAGCATTCCCCGCGCCGAAAAGCTCGAAGCCAACCTCCACCGCCAAGGCGCAAAAAACGTGCCCGTCATGCGCATCGACGCACGCGAGCTCGACGAGTTCTTCCGCTTTGACCGTATCCTGCTCGATGCCCCCTGCACCGGCACGGGCACCGTCATCAGCGGCAACGAGAAGAGCCTGCGCGGCCTGACCGAGCAGCTGCTCGGCAAGTGCGCCCGTTCGCAGCGAGCACTTCTGGACCGCGCCATGGGAGCCCTCAAGCCGGGCGGCACGCTCGTCTATTCGACTTGTTCGATCTTGCCGCAGGAAAACGAGGACGCCCTGCAAGAGGCCCTCGACAAGCATATGGACTGCGAGCTCATCCCCCTCGACGGCACGCCAAGCGAAAGTGAAGCACGCCGCGCCCAGGAAGCTGGTGAGGAGCCGCGCATCGAGTCCAACGCCCTGACTGAGGCCATTGCCGCGGGTCAGGTATCGGCCATCGCCAACGGCCTGCCCGGCACGCTCACCATTCCGCCTAGCCGCGACTTTGAGGGCTTCTACATTGCCCTGATCCGAAAACGCAGCTAGCGCACGGATCCAAAACTCAACAAGCTATCTCTGTGCGCGTTTGCCCTGCTGGTCGCGATGCTGTTTAAGCATCGCGCGCTCCTTGCGTTCGGCCTTTTTGCCCTTAATGGCCGTGACCACAAAGTAGATGACCGCGGCGGCTACGATTGCGCCCACGCATAGGCCAATCGAGCCCAACATTGCTGTGAATTCCATTCCGCGTCACCTCTCTTTTAAACGGGACATTCAAGATAGCACCTCAATACCCGCCACCACAGGTCCTTCACGTTCGCCGGCCCTTCGGTCTAACGGATGGCGCGGCGGGGAAAAATCAACTCGTCAAACGATTTAGCAAGCACAACGCTGCCGACACCCCGCCGGCCACCATCGCATAGAATCGAGCCTCCATGGATACCCTCAACGACCTAAACGAGCGCGTCGACGCCTTTGTCGGCACCAGCTCCTTCGACACGCCTGCCGCGGCAAACGACCAAGCTCCCATCGATGTGCCCGCCGAGGTTCACGAGGGCATCGTCGCCTCGGTCGATTTCTCCGAGGTCGAGCTCGCAGACGAGTTCACCGAGCCCCAGGTAGCCGTTACCCCCAACGGCCTGCTCCCTATGGAGCCCCTGCCCATCGACGGACGCCTGCGCAAGGCTGCCCTTCGCATGCCCGACGAGATCGAGGAGGCCAGCGGCTTTACGCTCTTTGGTCGTCGCATCAAGTCGCTTATCTACACCACCGACGTCGCGGTCATCCGCAACTCCAACGCCGATGCCGTCTTTGCCGTTTACCCCTTCACGCCGCAGCCGGCCATTACGCAGGCGCTGCTGACCGTTGCCGAGTGCCCGGTCTTTGTAGGCGTGGGCGGCGGAACTACGACCGGTAAGCGCTCCGTACAGATGGCAGCCGTCTCCGAGATGCAGGGCGCGGCGGGCTGCGTGGTCAACTCCCCCGTCACCGCCGAGATGGTCGAGCACATCACCAACATCGCCGACATCCCCGTCATCGCCACGGTCGTACGTTGCGACGACGATGCGCATGCCAAAGTGCGCGCCGGAGCCAAGATCCTCAACATCGCGGCCGGCAAGAACACGCCGCAGGTCCTGCGCGAACTGCGTGAGCACTATCCCAACCTGCCGCTCATCGCACCGGGCGGCAAGACGCCCGGGAGCATCCGTGAAACCATCGCCGCCGGTGCCAACGCCATCATCTGGACGCCGCCTTCGGCCCAACAGCTGCAGACCGACATGATGCAGCGCTACCGCAAGATGAAAGAAGACGCCACGCCCGTCATCTCGCGCGACGATGTGCCCATTATCGACCAAGTCGCCGCCGCCGAGGTCAGTCAGGTCGAGAACATGAATCCCGACGTGCCGATTCCCGACGAGGTTATCGAGCGCGTCGCTTCGATCCACGAGCGCGTCGAGGAGCATCGCGCCAATCGCGGCCTCAAGCCATCACTGCACGGCTTCTTCTTCCGCGGAAAGAAACGCTAGCCGCAACAGCAAGGCCCGCCCCACAAACGTGAGGCGGGCCGTTTTCGCTTGAACAAACATGCAGCGACGTGATGGGGCAAATTAATC
>UROZ01000193.1 GCA_900549655.1 uncultured Collinsella sp. | reverse complement strand
AGTGCGAATAGAACGTGCGGCGCGTAAGGCCAGCGCGCTCGGTGAGCGACGCGACATTAATGCGCGAAAGGTCGCCGCTTTCGGCAAGCTCGCTGGCAAGTGCCTGGCGAAGGGCACGCTGCGAGCGAAGGGACCGGCGATCGCATTTCTCGAGCTGGGACAAGCGTCCTCCTTGTTACTCAGCCTGTGCGCTATTGCACAGTGCGAGTATTATTGCACACCGTGTGTATCAACACGTAAAGGCAATATTTGGGATGTGGCGAAGGGACAGTCCCTTTGTCACATTATTCGATGACGGTGCGAGAGTTTTGCTTGCGCATGGTGGCGAGCATGTGTTTGGGGACGGCGTGGACCATGCAGCTGCCGATGGTCGCGCTCGCGGCGGCCTTAGCTGCATCGCTTGCGTTTTTGGTCGCGTAGCTGTGACGGAAACGCTTGAGCATGGCGATATCGTTGCCGCCATCGCCATAGACCGCGACCTCGTCCTCGGCAATACCGTAGTAGCCCGCCAGCCAGGCCACACTCTCGCCCTTGTTGCACGCCACGTCCGTGATCTCGAACATCACCGGATCAAACGGCGCGTTGACCACACGGTCCGAGCGCTCGGCCAAATACGCCTTAAGGTCGCGCTCCAGCTCGGGCGAGGTCACGCGACAGTTGATCTTGCACACATCGTGGCGCAGGATGTCACCGATCGACTGGTCGAAATACTGTTCCTCGTGGTACCCGCCACGTGCACGCATACCGCGCATCACGATGCGCTTGATAGGACTGTCCTTTTTAAAGCCCGCCTGGTGCATCTCGAACGAACCGCTCGAGAACATGCCGTCGGGCGTGGAGCAGTCGAAGCAAATGTCCGGGAACGCCTTGAGCAGCTCCTCGGTAACCTGCGGGTCGATGGTCCAGGTCTTGAGCACCTCACCATGGCTGTCGCGCACGATGGATCCGTTGGAGCAGCAGGCGTCGAGTGCCAGACCTGTGAAGCCATGCTCGCCGATCGGCAGCGTCGAGCGTCCGGTCGCGGGAACCACATGCAGCCCGGCTTCGGTCAGCTCGCGAATGGCATGGCGGATGGTCCCATCTGCCTCGTGCAGGGCGTTGAGCAGCGTTCCGTCTAAGTCGCTCGCAAACATCTTGATCATGGGCATGCCTCTCCTTCGTCTGCACGATATTGTAGACGAGAACGGGCGCGCCCCAAGAGAGGCACGCCCGTCAGGCGAAAGATTGTCCTACACCGCGGCGGGGCCGTGTTCGCCGGTACGGATGCGGATAACTTCCTCGACCGGCTCGACCCAGATCTTGCCATCGCCGACGGCTCCGGTGCGGGCGGCGTTGCAGATGATGTCGACAATGCCATCGACGTGCTCATCGACGCAGATAAGGGTGAACTGCACCTTAGGGATCGTGTTGACAAGCAACTCGTTGCCGCGCACGTATTCCTTCCAGCCATGCTGTGAGCCGCAGCCCTGCACCTGGTTGATAGTCATACCGCGAACATCGGCAGCAAACAGCGCGTCCTTAAGAACCTCAAGCTTCTCGGCACGAACGATCGCCGTAATTTTCTTCATAGTGAATTCCTCTCTTCAAAAAAAGAAATGAATTGTCCCTCACATGGCACGGGTTTTCCAGGTGCCACAGACCAACCTTGTAGATCAGATAAGTGCAACTAACAGGTCTTAGCAGGTTTCCCAAGTGCCGCAGATCGGCCTGAAAGAGGAGTGCCGCGTACTTAAGGTACGCAAACGACGATTGAAGGCCGAGGTGCGGTGCTTGGGGAAGCTGCTAATCGAGTCCGGAGAACGAGGGATAAGCGCTCTCGCCGTGCTGACTCGCATCCAGGCCCAGCGCCTCGTCGGCCTCGTCCACGCGCAGGCTGCCGTGGAATAGCGCCTTGACCACCGCGGCGATCACCAAATCGAGCACCAGCACAATAGCGACCGTCACCACAATGCCCAAGATCTGCGAGATGAGCAGCGACACGTCGCCCGTGTAGAACAGACCGCCCTTACCGGTCCACGAAAGCTCCGGCACGCAGAACAGGCCCGTGAGCACGCCGCCCAAAATTCCGCCGATACCGTGGCAACCAAACGCATCGAGTGCATCGTCGTAGCCAAACTTGGTCTTAAGATGGCTGATAGCCAGGTAGCAGACGGGCGATACGATCAGGCCCATGACCAGCGCTGCCCACGGCTCGACAAAGCCCGCGCCCGGCGTGACCACCACGAGGCCCGCGACCAGACCGGTGCTAGCGCCCACCAGCGTGGGGCGACCAGTGTGCACGCGCTCGACGGCAAGCCACGAGACCATGCCCGCCGCGCTGGCCGTCACGGTGTTGAGGATGGCGAGTGCCGCCACGGCGTCGGCCTTAAACTCACTGCCGCCGTTAAAGCCAAACCAGCCAAACCAAAGCAGCCCGGCGCCCAGCGCCACAAACGGCACGTTATGCGGGCGATAGCTCACCATGCCAAAACCGCGACGACGGCCGAGCATTAAGCAGAGAATCAGGCCGGTAAGACCGGACGAAATGTGCACC
>UROZ01000192.1 GCA_900549655.1 uncultured Collinsella sp. | reverse complement strand
CAAAAACTCATCCAACATTAATCTTGGCTCAAGAATCGCTTAATCTATAACCTGCACTATAGAGTTCGACCAAGGGCGGGGCGGCGCCGCGCAACGCAGGCCGCCGAACGCAACGCTCGCGCCCGGGCAGATCGCCCGGCGTCGCGCCCATCGAACGAAAGGACAGGTCATGGACGACCTCGAAAAAGTTGAAACCATCCGCACCAAGTGCAACGTGAGCTACACCGATGCCAAAGCCGCGCTCGACGCCGCCGACGGCAACGTTTTGGACGCCATCATTTGGCTCGAGTCGCAGGGCAAGACGCAGACCACTTCGGCGCACGCCGCCACCGAGTCCGTGCCAGTCGATGAGCCCTCAGCCGAGATGGTCGCAGCGCAGGCCGCCTACGAGAAGTCGAGCGAAAAGACCGACTTCTCCAAGAAGATGGACAGCGTGTGGGAGTACCTCAAAAAGCTCTTCCGCCTGAGCCTGGACACCAAGTTTATCGCCACGCGCCGCGATGCAATCATCCTCAACATCCCCATCCTGATCCCCATCATCGCCCTGTTTGCCTGGGGCGCCACGATATGGCTGATGCTGATCGGCCTGTTCTTTGGCATGCGTTACCGCATCGATAGCGACGGCGACGTGCCCGGCAGCATCAACAACCTTATGGATCACGCCGCCGACGCCGCGGACGACATCAAGCAAAATCTGAACGACGACAAGTAATCGCAAACGGGGGCACGCATGGCACGGATCCTGATCGTAGAGGACGAGGAGAAAATCGCCCGCTTTGTGACGCTCGAGCTGGAGCACGAGGGCTACCAGGTGGAGCACGCCGCCGACGGCCGCACCGCCGTAGACCTGGCGCTGGAGCGCGACTACGATCTGATTCTGCTCGACGTGCTGCTGCCGCAGCTCAACGGCATGGAGGTGCTGCGGCGCGTGCGCAAGCACAAGGATGTGCCGGTGATCATGGTCACCGCGCGCGATGCCGTGATGGATAAGGTGGCCGGGCTCGACGCCGGCGCTGACGATTACCTAACCAAGCCGTTTGCCATTGAGGAGCTGTTCGCACGGATCCGCGTTGCGCTGAAGCGCTCGGAGGCCGTGCGGACGGCTTCGGGCGTTGGCGGCATCGGGACGGGCGCGGCGAGCGACGCGGGCGGGAGCGCCGCTGCGATACCCCCGGTCAGCGACTCAACCCAGGTTTCCGCCTCGCTCTCCCCCGCCACGCTCACTGTGGGCTCAGTCGTGCTCGACCCCGACCGCCACGAAGTCACGGTCGGCGGCTCGCCCATCGCGCTCACGGCCCGCGAGTTCGACGTTCTCGCCCTGCTTATGGCGCACGCCGGCACCGTGCTCACGCGCGAGCGCATTGCGCACGAGGCGCTGGGCTACGAATACGTGGGCGACACCAACAACGTCGACGTGCACATCGCGCACCTGCGCGCCAAGATCGAGGACGCCGGCGGTGCCCGCATCATCCAGACCGTGCGCGGGGTGGGCTATGTCTGCCGCACGTAACGCCGAGGCCAAGCGCGTCACCTCCATCGCCCGCGCCATCAACTGGAGCTATATGTGGCGCCGCCTGATGAGCTACGTCTGGCTCGATCTGTTGCTGGTGGTGATTGCGGCGGCGATCCTCGTCTATGGATACAACCAGACACTGCCCGACAGCGCGTTTACCGCAGGATGGATCCCCGGCGTCGCCGTTCACGGCATGTCGCTGGCGCCTGCGCGCGGCTGGGACCTGGCAACGCTCACCTATACCGTCGAGCTTGCGCGTACCACCAAGACTTTCCCCCTCGCGCAGGACCTCGTCGCGCTATGGCCTCTCTACCTTGTCGTTGTGGGTTGGCAGGTCATCAGCGTGCTCGACATGCTCGGCGGCGCCCGTCGCGTGCGCCGCACCATGGCACCGCTCAACGACCTGGCCTTGCGCGTGGACGAGCTCGGCCGTATGCAGCTCTCCGGCGGCAAGATGGAAACACTGGAGCAGGCCATCGAGCGCGCAAGCGTCGACTCGCCGAGCGTCACTACCGGCGACGCCGACCTGGCAAGCATCGAGGTTGCACTCAACCGCCTACTGCGCCAGATGCAAGAGGCCAAACTGCAGCAAATGCGCTTTGTCAACGATGCGAGCCACGAGCTGCGCACGCCCATCGCGGTGATTCAGGGCTACGTAAACATGCTCGATCGCTGGGGCAAAGACGACCCGGACGTGCTGGCAGAATCTATCGCGTCCCTCAAGGCCGAAAGCGAGCACATGCAAGAGCTCGTGGAGCAGCTGCTGTTTTTGGCACGCGGCGATGCCGGGCGCACGGTCCTGCGGCGCGCGCATACCAACTTGGCTGCACTGGTCAGCGAGGTATGCGAAGAATCGCAGATGATCGATACCGAGCACACGTATCGGCTGGCTTCTGACGCTGCGCTTGCCAGCGACCCGCGCTGCGACGCGCCCGTCGACGTGGCGCTCGTGAAGCAGGCTCTGCGCGTGATCGTGCAAAACGCCGCCAAGTACTCGGATGCGGGAACGACCGTCACATTTGGCATAACGCCGGATGCGGGCGCGGGCACGATCGACATAAGTGTTGAGGACGAGGGCATCGGCATGAACCAGGAATCCGCAGCTCACGCGTTCGAGCGGTTCTACCGTGCCGACAACGCGCGCGATGCCGGCGC
>UROZ01000191.1 GCA_900549655.1 uncultured Collinsella sp. | reverse complement strand
TGATGGGCTACGTCCGTCCGCATCGTATCTCGTTTACGGCATCGTTTGTGAGTGCCGCCGTCTCGGTGGTCCTGCAGCTCTACACACCCATCCTCATTGGCGAGGGCATCGACCTGATCGTTGCCGCGGGCCAGGTGGACTTCGATGCGCTGCTGCCGCTCGTTACCAAACTCGCGCTCGTCGTGGTGGGAGCTGCGGCCTTCCAGTGGCTGCAGGGCTACTGCGTCAACCGCCTGTCCTACGAAACGGTGCGTGACATGCGCGTGGAGGCGAGCGACAAGCTCAGCCGCATGCCGCTCAGCTTTATCGACAGCCATGCTCACGGCGACCTTATGAGCCGTGTGGTCAACGACGTCGACCAGGTGGGCGACGGTCTGCTGCAGGGCTTCACGCAGCTCTTCACCGGCGTCATCACCATTGTGGGCACGCTCGCGTTTATGCTCTCCATTAACCTGACCATGACGCTCGTGGTGGTGCTCGTCACGCCGCTTTCCATTTTTGCAGCCGGCGCTATTGCCAAGCTCTCCAACAAAAGCTTTACGGCACAGCAGCGTATTCAAGGGCAGCTCGGTGGTCATATCGAGGAGTACGTAGGCGAGCAAAAGCTTGTCGACGCCTTTGCCTATGGCCCTAACGCCCAGCAGCGCTTCGATGCCCTCAATGCCGAGCTCTACACCGCGGGCGAGCGCGCGCAGTTTATGGGTTCGCTCTCCAACCCCGGTACGCGCTTTATCAATAACATCATCTATGCCGTGGTCGCTGTGATCGGCTGCGTGGGCGTGATCACGGGCGTGCCCGCGGCGCTTACGGTGGGCGGCGTGCAGATCTTCCTGTCCTATGCCAACCAGTACACCAAGCCGTTCAACGAGGTCACCAACGTCATTACGCAGATCCAGACCGCGTATGCCTCGGCGCGCCGCATGTTTGCGCTGCTCGATGCGCGCGAGCAGGAGCCCGACGCGCCAGATGCCGTGGAACTTGCCGCACCGCAGGGCGAGGTCGCCCTTGAGCATGTGGACTTTAGCTACGTGCCCGACCGCAAGCTGCTTCAGGACATCTGCATCGAGGCTAAGCCCGGCATGCGCTTTGCCCTGGTCGGTCCTACGGGCTGTGGCAAGACAACGCTCATCAATTTGCTGCTGCGTTTTTACGATATCGATGCCGGTCGCATTGCGGTCGATGGCCGTTCCTCGCGTGATTACACGCGCGCAAGCTTGCGCCGCGCCTTTGGCATGGTGTTGCAGGACACTTGGCTGTTCGAGGGCACGGTGGCGGAAAACATCGCCTACGGCTGTCCCGACGCCACGCGCGAGCAGGTTATCGAAGCTGCCAAGCGCGCGCACGCGCACAAGTTTATCGTGCAGCTGCCAGGCGGCTACGATACGGTAATCGGCGAGGACGGCGGCACGTTTAGCCAGGGTCAAAAACAGCTGCTGTGCATCGCGCGCGTCATGCTCACCGACCCGGCGATTCTGCTGCTGGACGAGGCGACCTCGAGCATCGATACCCGCACCGAGCTGCAGGTGCAGGCGGCGTTCGACGAGCTTATGGCCGGCCGCACAAGCTTTGTGGTGGCGCACCGCCTGTCGACGATCCGCAACGCCGACTGCATTCTGGTGATGCGCGACGGCCAGATTATCGAGCGCGGCACGCACGACGAGCTGCTAGCGGCAGGCGGCTTCTACGCCGAACTCTATCGCAGCCAGTTTGCCCAGTGAGCAAGCCCGTGGGGCAAATTAATCAATCGACAGACGGTGGTTTACATCTGTCACGTTAGTACTAAGATATTCATCTAATAAATTGCATTAGTGGCTTTAGTTTTGGGGGAAACGAGGCAACGTGACTATGACGTGCTCTTTGGTGGTTAACAGCAAGAGCGGTAATACCAGGATGGTTTCGGGCGCGATCAAGCGCGCTCTGCAGGCTGCGGGTGTTGAGTTTGTCCATGCCGCGGCGTTGAGCGACGATGCGGATGCAGATCAGGTTGCGCTCGAGGCGCAGGGCGCCTGCGCGGCCGACACGGTGCTCGTCGGTTTTTGGTGCGACAAGGGCGCGTGCACGCCTTCGGTCGCGGCGTTGCTCTCCGCCTTGCACGGCAAGCGCGTCTTCCTGTTTGGCACCTGCGGTTTTGGGGCCGACCAGAGCTATTACCAGCAGATTATTGATCGCGTGACTTCCAATTTGGCTGGGGATGCCGAGCTTGCGGGCTGGGCGATGTGCCAGGGCAAGATGGGTCCCGCGGTCAAGCAGCGCTACGAGGCCATGCTCGAGCAAGATCCCGACAACGCGCGCTATAAGATGCTGCTCGACAACTGGGTTGCCGCAAAGGACCATCCCACCAAGGAAGATCTGGATAACATGGCCGCAGCCGCCAAGAAGGCCGTACTGGGAGAGTAGCTTCGCCGTCCGCGATCCTTCGTGCAAAACAATACAAATGTGAAAGCCTCGAAGTTCTCGAGGCTTTTTCTTGACACTTGTGGGCACAACCGCTGCAAGCGTTTGGGGCGACTTTTTCCATCACCCCGATGACGAGGCTGTTCTGGACAACACGCTCGCATACGTTCGCTGGATGTATTCAGAGTGGGAAGGGCTTTCCGGATGGAAGGGCTTTCCGGATGGATGAGGTTGCGGAAGATGCGTCCCGGAATTTGTAGCCGAAGTGGGATGCAGTTTTCCAACGGGCCCGCAGGCGGAAACCGCATCCCACTTTGCGCATGATTTCTGGGACACAGTTTCCGCGACTCGCATGACAGGCCGCGCCTCTGCTGTGAGGCGAGGGCGAGCGGGCACCGGGTAACGTCTGTCGCGAGTTCCGCACGCAAAGAAGGCCACTTAATGTGGCCTTCGTCTTGCGCAGGACTG
>UROZ01000190.1 GCA_900549655.1 uncultured Collinsella sp. | reverse complement strand
TCCTTTGGCTCGCGCGCCGTGGTGGCGGGCGGACGTCCCGCCGGTGCGCACTTTGCGGCGCCCGCGGCGGCTGTTGCCGAGGATGAGGACGATGACGAGGACCTGGACTTTGGCTCCATCACTACGCTCGAGGACCTGAGCTGGAAGACGGCGCTGGGCATCGGTTGTTTCCAGGTACTTTCGCTGGTGCCGGGTACGTCGCGCTCTGGCTCCACCATCATCGGTGGCCTGCTTTTGGGCTGCACGCGCTCGGTGGCATCCAAGTTCACGTTCTTCCTGGCCATCCCCGTTATGTTCGGTGCGAGCGCGCTCAAGCTGGTCAAGTACTTCATTAAGGGCGGCACCTTCGGCGCCAACGAGATCGCCATCTTGGGCGTGGGCTGCGTCGTGGCCTTTGTGGTTTCGCTCATCGCCATCAAGTGGCTTATGGGCTTTGTCCGCCGCCACGACTTTAAGTGCTTCGGCGTCTATCGCATTGTCCTGGGCATCGTAGTGCTCGCATACTTCTTTGTCTTGGAGCCTATGCTCGGCCTGTAACTTGGTTGACGCTGCGCGGCGTCCAGAGCGACAACTTGTCATTCAAAGAGGGCGGCATGACCAAAAGGTCTATGCCGCCCTCTTTTCATGCCAATTTGTTCGCTCTGGCCGCCGCTCGCTACCGTTGCCATGACATCGGTGGCTCCGTGATTGGCTCAATGGGGCGGGTCCGACGGTGATGGACGGAGTCGTGGTGTGATTTGCGTCGGTGTCCGTGCGGCTCGGTATACTGGTACGGCTCAAACTATGGCGCTGCCCGCAGGCGCGCCGTCCGTCAGATGAGGAGTCGCCCATGACCCAGCCCTTGCCCTGGGAAAAGAACACCGCCGCGCCCGTTCCGCCCGCGCCGGAGCCCGTGCCGCTCGATGCATACACCGCCCCCGCTGCGCCGGAGCCCGAGCTCGTTCCGCTCGACATCTACGACGCCCCGGCTCCGGCGCCCAAACCCGCCAAGCCGCTCGTTGATATCGATAGTCTGAACCCCGCCCAGCGCGAGGCCGTCCTGACCACCGAGGGTCCGCTGCTGGTGCTTGCCGGCGCCGGCTCGGGCAAGACCCGCGTCTTGACCTTCCGCATCGCACATATGCTCGGCGATCTGGGCGTTAAGCCCTGGCAGATTCTTGCCATCACGTTTACCAACAAGGCCGCGGCCGAGATGCGTGAGCGTCTGGCGGCACTCATTCCCAGCGGCACCCGTGGCATGTGGGTGTGCACCTTCCATGCCATGTGCGTGCGTATGCTGCGCGAGGACGCCGACCTGCTGGGCTACACCGGTCAGTTCACCATCTACGATGACGATGACTCAAAGCGCATGGTGCGCGACATTATGCAGGCGCTCGGTATCGAGCAAAAGCAGTTCCCCATCAACATGATCCGCAGCAAGATCAGCTCGGCCAAAAACGCCATGATCGGCCCCGAGGATATGCTTAAATCCGCCGATAGTCCCAACGACAAAAAGGCCGCGCAGGTCTACCTAGAGCTGGAGCGCCGCCTGCGCGCCGCCAACGCGATGGACTTCGACGACCTGCTCGTGCGCACGCTCGAGCTACTGCGCACCCGCCCCGAGGTGCTCGACAAGTATCAGGAGCGCTTCCGCTACATTAGCGTCGACGAGTATCAGGACACCAACCACGTTCAGTACGAAATCGCCAACCTGCTGGCCGCTAAGTACCAAAACCTCATGGTCGTGGGCGACGATGACCAGTCCATTTACAGCTGGCGTGGCGCCGACATCACCAACATCCTGGACTTTGAGAAGGACTTTAAAAACTGCAAGACCGTCAAGCTGGAGCAGAACTACCGCTCCACGGGTCATATCCTGAGCGCCGCCAACGCCGTGGTGCGTCACAACTCGCAGCGCAAGGACAAGCGCCTGTTTACGGCCGAGGGCGATGGCGAGAAGATCCAGGCCTTCCAGGCGAGCGATGAGCGCGACGAGGGCCGCTGGATTGCCGGCGAGATCGAGAAGCTGCACTCCAAGGGCACGAGTTACGACGACATCGCCGTGTTCTACCGCACCAACGCCCAGTCGCGTATTCTCGAAGATATGTTCCTGCGCGCGGGCGTGCCCTACAAGATCGTGGGCGGCACGCGATTCTTCGACCGTGCCGAGATCCGTGATGTCATGGCCTACCTTAAGATGATCGTGAACCCGGCCGACGAGATGAGCGTCAAGCGCGTCATCAACACACCGCGCCGTGGCATCGGCTCCACCTCGATCCAAAAAATCGAGCAGCTGGCGCGCGACAACCGTTGCTCGTTCTTCCAGGCTTGCGAGATTGCGTGTGCCGAAACCGGCATGTTTAGCGCCAAGGTCCGCAATGGCCTGTCAAGCTTTGTGTCGCTGGTGCGCGAGGGCCGCCGCATGGACGGCGAGCTCAAGGACGTCGTCGAGATGATTGTCGATAAGACGGGTCTGCTGCAGGCGTTTCGCGCCGAGGGCACCATGGAGTCTGAGAGCCGTGCCGAGAACATCCAGGAATTCCTGGGCGTCGCTGCCGAATTTGAGGAGACGCACGAGGACATCGAGGGTACGCTCGAGAGCTTGGAAGAGCTGCGCGCAGCTGGTGTTGCCGACGTGCCTGCCGGCGCCGAGCCCGTCGTGGTGAGCGCGCCCGCGCCCGAACCGGGGCCATTTGCCCCGGCATCCTCGTTTGAGGCACTCGTCGGCGCGCGCGATGCCGCAGGTTCCAATCCGCTCGATAGCCTAGCCGCCCCGGCGCTCTCGCCGCAGGATGCCCTGGCCGCCGCCATCGCGGGCAACGCGTATGCCGCGCCGACGGGGATGCCGGCGGGTGCCGTGCATGCCGACGAGATTGAGCGCACCTATGGTCCGCTC
>UROZ01000189.1 GCA_900549655.1 uncultured Collinsella sp. | reverse complement strand
GTCATGCCGAAATGGCGCGAAGCACGCGGTTGACAAAACTATAGAGACACGTCCCAGAAAAATCATCAGCTAGTTGCGCCTAAGGTGGACGACGGTCTCGCAGTGGAAGGTTTGTGGGAACAGATCGACTGGCGTGATCTTTACGGGGGAGAAGGTGCCTTCTTCGACAAAGCGTTTGAGATCGCGCGCCAGGGTGGCCGGGTCGCAGCTCACATAGGCGACATCGCGAGCGCTTGTGCTGGCGATGAGGTCGATGGCCTCAGGTGCTAGGCCTGCACGCGGCGGGTCGACTACTAGGACATCGGCGTCCTGGTCGGGGAACTCGCGCACCGCGTCTCCGCCAATGACGTCGACGTTATCAAGCTTGTTGATTTCCAGGTTACGGCGTAGATCGCGCACGGCGGGGCCGTAGGCCTCGACGGCAGCGACAAAGTCGCAGCGGCGGGCGAGCGGCAGGGTAAAGGTGCCGGCACCGCAGTACAGGTCCACGGCTAGCTCGTCTTCCTGCGGGTCGAGGGCGTCCATAACGAGCTCAATCAAAATCTCAGCGCCCTTGGTATTGACCTGGAAAAACGACGGGGCAGATAAGCGCATCTGGCCTTCGGCGATATTCTCGGTCCACGAGCCCTCGCCGGCGAGCATCTCGACTTTGGAGACACGGCGGGCTTTCTTTTCGCCCTTGCTCATCACACGCACGATGCTCGTGGGATGAGCGGCGTCCGCCAGCACGCGGGAGACCTGCGAGCGCGGGAAGGAACCCGTGGGCGTCCAGAGTGCGACCTCGAGCGCCTTGGTGCGACGCGAGGCACGAATGCCCACGCGCTCAAGGCCCAGATCGTGGCTGCCGCTCAGATAGTTGAGCGCGCCGACGACCGATTTGAGTGCCTTAGGGAAGCGTTTGTCGAACAACGGACACGAATCGACGGTCACGATTTTGCTGGGGTCGACACCGTGCATGCCAAGGCGCACGCGACCGTTGACGACGGTCGGTTCGAGCTCGATTTTATTGCGGTAGCCCCAGTCGTCCTTGGTATGGCGGATGGGCTGCACCAGCTCATCGACCTGCTCAGGAGCGAACTTGCCGATGCGCTCGAGCGTGGAACGCAGGTTTTGCTCCTTGGCGGCGAGCTGTGCCGTGCGTGAGAGATTGCCCCACGAGCAGCCGCCGCAGATGCCCACGAAGGGGCAGGGAGGCTGAATGCGATCGGGGCTTGGCTCCAGAATCTCGGTGGTGCGGGCGCGCATGAACGACTTGCCGTCCTGTACGACCTCGGCCTCGACGATGTCGCCTGCCACGGCACCCTGCACAAAGACGGCCTTGCCGTTGTCGGCGTGCGCCAGCCCGTCGGCTCCGTAGGTCATCGATTCTATAGTGAGCTTCATATCCCTGCCTGTCATTCGCGTTGTTGTCCGCACCATGGTAGCAGGGAAAAGCGCCCCGCATCCGAGGCTTTCCTCAAATGCGGGGCGCTTCTACAAACTGCTTCTACAAACGTCTATTTCGTCTTGCCGGTAATGAGCGTCTTAAGACCCAGGCCGATCAGACCCAGTCCCATGCGCACGCGACCGGGGCGATGGCGCTCGATGGCCTTGGTCTTGCCGGTGGGCTTATCGCGACGGGCGTTCAGCTCGGGCGCGGGCTTGGTGACCTGCGGCTCGGGCCGAGGTACAGGTGCGGGCTTGGGCTCAATGACGGTCGCCTGGACCTTCTGAACCTCGGGTGTGGCCGGCTGCGGTTTGGGCTCAGGCTGGGACGCGGGCGCGGGTTCTGCCTTGGCGGCCGCCTCGGCGTTGCGATAGGCACGATCCAGCAGGGCTTCCTGCGAGTTGAAGGGCTTCTCACCCTCTGCACGCTCCACGGGGACCCAGGTGCCGTCGCTCGTGAGGCTGCGGGCCTTCACGTTGTCGCGCAGCTGCATGCCCATGTACTCGTGCACCAGGGCGCGGCAGGTGGGGTCGAGCACGGGGAAGGCGATCTCCACGCGGTGCTCGGTGTTGCGCGTCATCATGTCGGCCGAGCTCAGATAGATCATGTCCGAGTCCACGCCAAAGGCGTAAACGCGCGCATGCTCCAAAAAGCGTCCGACGATAGAACGCACGTGCACGTTCTCGGTCTTGCCCGGAACACCGGGCTTGAGGCACGAGATGCCGCGGATGATCATGTCCACGCGGACTCCTGCGCACGATGCCTCGGCAATCTTGTCGATGACCTCGCGGTCGGTAAGCGAGTTGAGCTTAAAGAACACACGGGCGGGCTCGCCAACGAGGGCGCGCTGAATCTCGCGATCCAGGCCACGCATGATGAGCGGCTTGAGGCCGACCGGCGCCACGCCCAGGAAGCGGTAATCGCCGCGCAGGTTGCCCAGCGACAGGTTGCGGAAGAACAAGTTGGCGTCCTCGCCGATGCCGGGATGGGCGGTCATGAGCATAAAGTCGCTGTAGAGCTTGGCCGTCTTCTCGTTAAAGTTGCCAGTGCCCAGCAGCGTCAGGCGTGTAAGCGCCATGCCCTCGCGATAGGTGAGCTGGCAGATCTTGGAGTGGCACTTAAAGCCCTCGGAGCCGTAGATGACGGTGCAGCCTGCCTCTTCCAGACGCTCGGCCCACTCGATGTTGTTCTGCTCGTCGAAGCGGGCGCGGAGCTCCATGAGCACCGTGACCTCTTTGCCGTTCTCGGCTGCATCGATCAGCGACTCGCACAGGCGGCTCTGCTTGGCCACGCGGTAGAGCGTGATTCGCAGCGAGATGCACTCGGGGTCGTAGGCGGCCTCGTGCACCAGATCCAGGAAGGGGTTCATGGCCTCATAGGGATAAAAGAGCAGCTTGTCGTGCTGAAGTACCTGCTCTCGGATGGAGCGGGTCATATCGATGGTGGGGTTGGGCTGCGGCTTAAACGGCGTAAAGAGCAGCTCGTTGCGCAGGTGC
>UROZ01000188.1 GCA_900549655.1 uncultured Collinsella sp. | reverse complement strand
GGGCAGCGGAGCCTCGCTGACGGGGCGGTCCACCTTGTACACCTCACCCGAAACGCTTACGTAGCCCAAAAGCGACACATGACTTTTGCCAACGAACTCGACGACATAACAAGATTCATGCTGATCCTCGCCAAAGAGTTTCCAGACCACGCCATATGAGCGTCCCGCAGGCTGCTCGGGCATCGCCGGAAAGCGCTTCTTGGGATCGAGAAACCTGAGCTTGTATGTCGGACGCTCTGCCACGAAATATCACCCTGATCGGTCGTCTAGAGAAGGAGCGGTCGCGGATGGGCCGCGACACCTACTCGAAATCTTACACGAGTCGACAGGAAATAGTCCGCTTTACGCCCGCGCCTCGACCGAGGTTCGAATCCATGCAGTGCTTACGTAAAAGAAAAGCCCCCGTTGCCGGGAGCTTTAATCTCAAATGGTGCGGCGTATAGGATTCGAACCTATGACGTTCTGATTCGTAGTCAGACCCTCTATCCAGCTGAGGTAACGCCGCAGCACAAGACATATAAAACCACTTTAGCTTATTGGAGTCAAGCTCAATCTCAAACTTTTTTGTGAAACGCAGTTTTGTCATGCTGCTCCGCATATACCGCCGTTCCCCGTACGATCGATTGGCTTTTCGATCACGTCGAACTTAGCATCAAGTTCCCTCAGGAGCGATCTCACCCGCTGGGCACAATCATAATCGGCAAACGAGATGCTCAGCATGCGCGCGACCTGGTTGGAAGTCCCAACTCCATAGAAGTGCTCCAGCGCCACAAGCCCCACGTGCGTCACAAAGGTCTCGACCACATGCGGCGACTCCTCAAAGCACCATTGCGTCAATGGTCCCTCACTCGTCTGCCGAACCACCAAGCCACCCATACCCGACGGCTCGCACGTTACCAGCAGGTGCTCCCCGCCCTCATCACTCTGGAACAACACAACCCGCTCGTCGAACAGCTCCATCACATCCCCTTTCTCTTACTCTTAGTTAGCAAAAGCATAGCAGGTAAATGCATGTATACAGAACGTTTGTTCGTGTGTTTTCTATCGAGCTGTCCGCACGGCATGGTATGGACCTGCGCACGAAATAGGGCGCCCCCGAAGGAGCGCCCTTGCATATCCCCTATGCAGCCAAGTTACGCGACCGGCTCGATCTTCTCGAGACCGCCCATGTAAGGACGCAGAACCTCGGGGATCGTGATGGTGCCGTCGGCGTTCTGGTAGTTCTCCAGAATGGCAGCCATGGTACGACCAGCCGGCAGGCCGGAACCGTTAAGGGTGTGCAGGTAACGCGAGCCCTTGAAGTTCTCGGGGTCGCGGTACTTGATGTTGGCGCGGCGGGCCTGGAAGTCGCCGCAGTTGGAGCAGGAGCTGATCTCCTTGTAGGCGTTGTAGCTCGGCAGCCAGACCTCGACGTCGTAGGTCTGACGGGCAGAGAAGCCCAAGTCGCCGGTGCACAGGCTAATCACGCGATACGGAAGGCCCAGCTGCTGCAGCAGATACTCGGCCTCGGCGGTCATGCTCTCGAGCTCCTCGTCGGACTCCTCCGGCTTAGCGAACTTGACCATCTCGACCTTGTCGAACTCGTGCTGACGGATGATGCCGCGGGTATCGCGACCGGCGGAACCGGCCTCCTCGCGGAAGCAGGGGGTGAAGGCGGTGTAGCGACGCGGCAGAGTGTCGGCATCGAGGACCTCGCCGGCGTGCAGGTTGGTAAGCACGACCTCGGCGGTGGGGATCAGGAAGTTGTCGCCCGAGACGTGGTAGGCGTCGTCCTCGAACTTGGGCAGCTGACCCGTGCCAAACATGGTCTGACGCTTGACGACGATGGGCGGCCACCACTCCTTAAAGCCACGGCTGGTGTGCGTATCGAGGAAGAAGTTGATGAGGGCGCGCTCCAGGCGGGCGCCAGCGCCACCGAGAACGGTAAAACGGCTGCCGGAGAGCTTGTTGCCGCGCTCGAAGTCGAGGATGTCCAGATCGGTGCCCAGATCCCAATGCGGCTTAAAGTCGAAGTCGAACTCGCGCGGGGTGCCCCAACGACGGCGCTCAATATTCTCGTCCTCGTCCTTGCCGTACGGCGTGGCCTCGCAAGGAATGTTGGGCAGGTGAGCCATGAAGTCGTACTGCTCCTGCTCGAGAGCAGTACGGCGCTCGGCCAGACCGTCAATCTTCTCGTTGACGGCGCGCACGGCCTCCTTGGCGGCCTCGGCCTCGTCCTTCTTGCCCTCCTTCATCAGGGCGCCGATCTTCTTGGACTCGGCATTGCGCGTAGCCTGGAGCTCCTCGACCTCGGTGATGACGGCACGGCGCTCGTCGTCGAGCTCAAAGAACTTCTCGCGATCCCAAGACGTCTGGCGGTTAGCCATGGCGACATCGATGGCATCGGGGTTCTCGCGAACAAACTTGATATCAAGCATTAGATCCTCCGGCGATATACATTCCATTTAGGTTGCAACCTTGTACATGTATGGGCAAGTATATACTTATGAGCGTTTACGACCCAACTCAACTACGCAAGAAGGCACCCAATGGACGCAGTTTTTTCCTTTTTGTTTGGCACCCGCACCGGTTTTGCCATCCTTTTCGCCGGCGGCATCCTGCTGTTTGCGATTCTTGCCTTTGTAATGGAGAAGCGCACCCATAAGATGTATGTCGACCGCGGCCCCAAGTCCGAGGACGAAGAAAACAGCTTCTGGGACTAACTCGCCAAAAAGGGACAGGTTTATTTTGGTCGGTTTTATCTGGGCAAACGCAAGCGCCCCGCAACTGGAATTGAACCAGTTGCGGGGCGCTTTTCGCTAAAAGGACAAAACAGCAGGAAAAACCTGCCAAAATAAACCTGTCCCTAAATAGCAGGTTTTACTGGAGGGTTGCGTCGATTGCCTTGACCAGGGCGCTGCGCATGCCGGCGTCCTCGAGCGCGACGACGCCCTTGATGGTGGC
>UROZ01000187.1 GCA_900549655.1 uncultured Collinsella sp. | reverse complement strand
GCTGCATGTCCAAGCGTCTTGCCGGTAGGGGCGGCAGGCGTGCCGAAGAGGTCGTTCTGGAGCCGGAGCTTATCGTTAAGGGCAGCGTGCTCGAGCTTACTAAACACAACTAAACACGTTTATCAATTTGCAGAGATCGAATGTGGAGCACCTGTGACGGGCAATGCCGCAGGTGAATGTCGCGTTTTGTTGATCGATGCGATTGATAAGGGTGGTAAAACGTTTTTTCATCATGATAAAACGTTTTAGCAAATATACTAGTCCCAACGAAAGGTTGCCGTATCGGAGGGTGACCACACAGCGAAGGGACATAAACAATGGCTAAAACACTGGGGACGCCGTGGCAAAAGCTGGGCCACGAGGTGCCGGCTTCCGAGCTCGAGGGCGTCGACCTGTATTGGCGCGCATCGAACTATCTGTCCGTCGGTCAGATCTACCTTCGCTCTAACCCGCTAATGCGCCCCGACTTTGTTGATGAGAAAACCGGTGAGGTGCGCGACTTTGGTCGTCCGGACGTTAAGCACCGCCTGGTTGGCCACTGGGGTACCACGCCCGGCATCAACTTCCTGTTCGGTCACGTCAATCGTCTGATCACCGACCACAACCAGAATGCTATCTTCTTGATGGGCCCTGGTCACGGTGGCCCCGCCGGTACTGCTCAGTCGTTGCTCGACGGCACCTACCGTGAGATCCGCCCCGACATCACCAATGACGAGGCCGGCCTGCAGAAGTTCTTCCGCCAGTTCTCCTATCCCGGCGGCATCCCGAGCCACTTTGCGCCCGAGACGCCCGGTTCCATCCACGAGGGCGGCGAGCTCGGCTACACGCTCAGCCACGCCTACGGCGCCGTTATGGACAACCCGAGCTTGTTGGCCGTGGCCGTGGTGGGCGACGGCGAGTCCGAGACCGGCCCGCTCGCGACCTCTTGGCAATCCAACAAGCTCGTGAACCCGGCAACCGACGGCATCGTCCTGCCGATCCTGCACCTCAACGGCTACAAGATCGCCAACCCCACCATCCTTGCCCGCGTGTCCGACGAAGAGCTCACCAAGTTCTTTGAGGGCATGGGCTATAAGCCGCACTTCTTTGTCGCCGGCTTTGACGATGAGAGCCACGCAAGCATTCATGCGCGTTTTGCTGCCCTGTTTGAGCAGGTCTTTGACGAGATCTGCGACATCAAGGCCGCCGCACAGGCCCAAGCTGCCGCTGGCGAGACCGTGGTCCGCCCGGCCTACCCCATGATTGTGTTCCGTACGCCCAAGGGCTGGACTTGCCCCAAGCACATCGACGGCAAGAAGACCGAGGACTCCTGGCGCGCGCATCAGGTGCCGCTGGCGAGTGCCAAGGACACCCACGAGCACTTCCGCGTGCTGCGCGAGTGGCTGCGTTCCTACAAGCCCGAGGAGCTCTTTACGCCCGAGGGCCAGGTGCGCCCCGAGGTGACGGCCTTTATGCCGACCGGCGAGCTGCGCATCGGCGCCAACCCCAACGCGAACGGCGGTAAGGTGCGTCGCGAGCTCGAGCTGCCCGATATTCATGCCCACGAGGTCCCCGTCGCAACTAAGGGTCATGGCTGGGGCTCCACCGAGGCCGCCCGCGTCTTTGGTGAGTACACTGCCGACGTTCTGGCCAAGAACATGGATGACTTCCGCATCTTTGGTCCCGACGAGACCGCGTCCAACCGTCTGCAGGCTGCCTACAAGGTGACCAAGAAGCAGTGGGACGCCGGCTTCTACGAGGACGAGGCCAACGACGAGCTGCTGGCAGGCTCCGGTAAGGTCGTCGAGCAGCTGTCCGAGCACCAATGCGAGGGCTTCCTCGAGGCCTACGTGCTCACTGGCCGTTCCGGCGTGTGGAGCTCCTACGAGAGCTTTGTCCATGTGGTCGACTCCATGGTCAACCAGCACTGCAAGTGGCTCGAGGCTACCAAGCGCGAGATTCCGTGGCGTGCCCCCATCAGCGGCCTTAACATTTTGCTGTCGAGCCACGTCTGGCGTCAGGACCACAACGGCTTCTCGCATCAGGACCCCGGCTTTATCGACCTGCTGCTCAACAAGGCCAACGACACACACATCGTAAACGCCTACTATCCGGCCGACGCCAACATGGCTCTCGCCGTGGCCGAGCGCGTCTACCAGTCCACTGATTGCGTCAACGCCATCTTCTGCGGCAAGCAGCCTGCTCCGACCTTCCAGACGGTCGACGAGGCCAAGGCGGAGCTCGCCGAGGGCGTTGCGACCTGGGAGTGGGCATCGACCGCCGATTCGCTTGCCGAGGCCGACGTCGTGGTCGCCACCTGCGGTGACGTGCCGACGCTTGAGGCCCTGGCTGCAACCGACATGCTGCGCGAGCTGGGCATCAAGGTATGGTTCGTCAACGTGGTCGACCTGCTCAAGATCCAGAACGTCTGCGAGAACGACCAGGCTCTCAGTGACGAGCGCTGGGCTGAGCTGTTCGGCTGCGGCGAGAAGCCCGTCCTCTTTGCGTTCCACGCCTATGCCGGCACGATTCGCCGCCTGATCTGGAACCGCCCCGGCCACGACGCCTTCCGCGTCCACGGCTACGAGGAGAAAGGCTCCACGACAACGCCGTTCGACATGCTGCGCCTGAACAACATGGACCGCTGGGCACTGGCCGCCGACGTGTTGCGCATGGTCGACGTCGATAAGTTTGCCGAGCAGATCAACGAGTGGGAGGCCTTCCGCACCGAAGCCTTCGAGTTCGCTTGCGACGAGGGCTACGATCACCCGGCCTTCACCGACTGGGTCTGGCCCGACGCCGCTGCCGCAACCGCAGCCGACGGCGCGCTCTCCGCAACCCAGATGACCGCGGGCGACAACGAGTAAGTAGGCATCCGGGACGGTCTCGCGCTGGGGCCTTGCCCGGGAGGGTGACTTTGTCCGGGGAAGTGGGCTTCGCGAACTTCCCCGGACAAAGTCACCCTCCCGGGCAAG
>UROZ01000186.1 GCA_900549655.1 uncultured Collinsella sp. | reverse complement strand
CGTCTCCCCTGCCGCAACCACACGCTGCGTCCAAGCCGGCATGGCAGCTTGTTCGGTCTGCGAGGCTGGCTCGTTCTGTGCAATCTGCTCATGCTGCATCAGCGACAACTCGCCGCACCCGGCAAAGCCCTCAACTTCGTCGAGTTCATCCGCCAGATTCACGCCGTGCACGTATCCCATATCTACAGCCGGGGAGTCGCCAGCATGCTGCGCCGGCTCTCCAGCGTCATCGTATACAAGGGGGTTCCGGGGGCGCCGACCATGCTCGGCTTCCGCTTTTCCATAATCATCAACACGCGGGCCTCTTGTAGCGCGAGGCGCCCCGGGTTCCCTATCAACAAAAGCATCAGGCTCAATCGTCATGCACCGATCGGAATCAACCGCTCCCTCGCCCGCGCGCCCGTTGCCGCATATACTGTGCGCAGCGATGACCTCGGTCGCCCCCGCGCGAAACAGCCCCTCGATATCCGACGGATCGAGCGCTTCTATCAACACGACCACGCGACTCACGCGGCCTTCGGCCGTCAGGCGCGCAACAGTCTTGCGCACATCTTCGGTATCAAACAGAGACGCCGCGATGATGGCAGCCCCGCGGCGCGACGGAAACGCCCGCGCCATGGAAACCAGCCCGTCCAGGTCACCCACGCGAAGCACCTGTGCACCCGTATCACGGCCCTCGACTTCCCGCTGCAACAGCCCGTAATCGCCGCACGCGCAGCACGCAAGCCAGATCGCCTTCATCACTCGTCGCCTCCGCTCTTTTTGCCGCGCGCCGTGGCGGGAATCGTCAAGCTGACCGTTCCCTTGCCCGATGCCCCCAGCAGTTCCTTGACGTCTTCGGGGTCAGCCGCCAGCGTCACCCATTCGATCTTGCCCTCGCGCGTGGCACCGGAATCTTCACTGGTATCGATCACGTACGCGCCGCACAACCGATCGGTTACGCCGTCTTTTTGCACATACACATCCACGTAGCTGCCCACGCCCGTAGCACCGCCGACCGAGTGCTCGGCATCGACCGCCACCGAAACGGCGACCTTGCCCTTAGGCACCTCGAGCTTGTGACTCTCGGCCTTGGTGTAGACATTGCAGATCACGGCGTTTTTGGGAATACGCGAAGTCGTCACGTCACCGCGCACCTGGCGCAGCTCGGTCGCCGCGTCACGCGGCAGCAGGCTCGTCAGCCATTCCTGGGTTATGACATTGGTCTCATCGAGGGTCTCGCCCACATCGATATCGCGCGCCGCGACGCATACCTCGACGCGATCGTCACCGTACTTGGCCAAGGTCTCAGCCTGGACCTGTTCGGCTTGCGAGCGGATCGACGAGCCGTAAACCATGCAGAGCAGAGCAGCGAGCACGCCCGCGACCAGACTGATGGCGATGCGCTTGCTCTTGTTCACGGCCGCTCCTCTCATGGCAGTGCCGGGCGAATGCCCGTACCACCATTGTCTGGGCGGTCAGAGTGCAAAGCGGCGCAATCGCGATCTTGGTTTTCGATGTCAAACCAATCGCTGACCAGAAGCTGACCAGCCCGTCAAGCTCGTGGCAAGGTTTTGGTCAGTACGTCAGCAAACTGCATGTTTCGAGGCTTTTCCGCAGCAAAAAAGCCGTCTCCCGAACAGTTGGGAGACGGCTGTCATAGGAAAAATCAATTACAGATGGACATCGGGATCGAGCATTTGGGCACTCACGCGCATGGATGACGCCAAGTTTTGGAACGTCTCTAAGCGCAGGCTGTCGATCTGCCCCGCGTCCTCGGCCTCGCGAACGGCACAACCCGGCTCATGGGTGTGCGTGCAATCGCCAAACCGGCACGCGCGCGACGCCTCAACGATCTCGGGAAACGCGCGGGCCAAGCCCCGTTCGTGGCCCACAAGCGGCAGGCTCCGCAGGCCCGGCGCATCGGCGATCACGCCGGCGTCGCCCGGCAGCGCCACCATCACACGCGCGACGGTAGTGTGACGGCCCTGGTCATCGCGCTCGCGCACACCGCCGGTAGCCAGGGTGTCGTGGCCCAACAGCGCGTTGAGCAGCGTCGACTTCCCGGCACCCGACTCGCCCAGGATCATGGCACAGCTCCCAGCCGGCACGCAGGCGCGCACCTCATCCAGGCCGCGGCCCTCGGCAGAAGACGTCACGATCACGCGCGCGTCCGAGCCAACCAAGCGATGTACGCGATCCAGGTCGCGCTCGAGCTCCTTGGCCTCGCAGCGGTCGGCCTTGGTGAGCACCACCACCGGCTCGGCATCGCAGTCGAGCGCCAACACCAGCGAGCGTGCCACGCGGTCGAGCAGCACCTCACCGGCACCGAGCGCCTGCACGATTAGCACGCTATCCACGTTGGAGCAGAGCACCTGGCGCTCTCCACGGGCACGGCCGCGCCAACGCTCAAAGCTCGTACGGCGCGGCAGCACGCACTCAATCACGCCCATATCGTGCCCGGGAGCGCGGCGCACCGCCACACGGTCGCCCACGGCAGGCAGCAGGACCTCGTCCTCGCCGCGCGACTTGGCAAATCCTACGGCGTGCTCGGCACGGAACGTATCAGTGGCAGTCGCCACCAACGGAAACCCGCGGTCCAGGCGCACCACAGCACCGAGCTGCATCTGCTCGGACTCCTCGGCTCGCGCGCAAAAGTCGTCAAATGCAGCCTGCTGAGCCGCATCGACCGGCAGGTCATCGAACACCGGAACATCCTGCAACGCATCGAGCCCCGGTACGCTCGCCAACAACTCCTCGGCAGACGCGGGGGCTTCAGTCGCAAGCTTCCGACGACGGTCACGCTTAGCCCGCGCCCCCGTCGTCTTTTTCTTCGCTTTAGCCTTCGCCTTGCCCACAAGCGCCTCCCAGCACCATAAATCACAACTGAGCAGGTATTTTAAATCAAAAAGAGCTGGCCGGGCAAAGCCCTAAATCAAAACCACCCCTAAAAGGGGTGGTTTGCTCTTAGGGTATAACCCTTGGAT
>UROZ01000185.1 GCA_900549655.1 uncultured Collinsella sp. | reverse complement strand
GACGCTCAAGGCGGCAAACTCGGCAGACATCATCGCGACCAGGCCAAAGAGCGCGTAATAGTAGATGACCGTGCCGTCGGGCGTGGTGCGTGTCAGGCTCACGCGGCGGGTTCCGCCCTCGAGCGACAGGGCGCGCGCAACCGCCTCCGGGTCGGCGAGCGCCGCCGGGTTGTCCTGGGCAATCTGGCGCATGAGCTCGGCATTTTGTGTATACGAGCTTGCCACCGTCTCAAGGATGCTGCGGTCGGTGAGCACCGACGACGCACGCGAGTTGTCATAGCTCGAAAGCAGCGTGAGCTTGGGCGTGCCTTCGGCGTCGACCGTATAGATGCCCGCGACCTCGCCGGCCTTGAGCGCTTTGCGCGCGGCAGCCAAGTCTTCGTACTCGCTCACATCGAGCAGTTGGTCGTCGCCTTCCTTGGCAAGCGACGTCGCCACGTCCTTAAAGGACGAAGCGTCCCAGGCCTCATCCGCCACGACGGCAACCGGCACCGGGTCGACCGTGCCGTCGGAGCTGAGGTTCGCAAACATAAACATAAACATCGTGGAAAGCGCGATGGGAAAGAGAGCGCCCCAAACCCACGTGCTCGGCCGGCGCAGCAGCGTCTTGACCGTAATGATAATGGTGTTGAACATGGCCGCCCCCTAGTCGCGCAGCTCGCGGCCGGTGATCTCGAGGAACACGTCGTTGAGGGTCGGCGGCTCGCTCCACACGCGGCCGAGCGCAACGTCGGCGGCGCGCAATGTGTCGAGGATGTCGACCAGGTTGTGCGGACTCGCCTCGCAGGTGCAGACGAGTTCGCCGCCGGACAGATCGACGCTGAGCACGTGCTCGAGGGCGCGCAACCGCTCGACCGTGGCGGGCTCGACGGCGCCTACCTCAACGGTCACGCGCTCGCCCATCTGAATCATGCGCTTGAGCTCGTCGTTGGTGCCCTGCGCCAGCACGCGACCGCCGTCCATGATCATGATGCGGCTGCAGATCTGCTCGACTTCCTCCATGTAATGGCTGGTATACACCACCGTGGCCCCTTCGTCGCGCAGGCGGCAGATGCCCTCCAGGATGGCGTTGCGGCTCTGTGGGTCGACCGCCACCGTGGGCTCGTCAAAAAAGATAAGCTCGGGCTTGTGCGCGATACCGCAGGCGATGTTGAGGCGACGCGCCAGGCCACCCGAGAGCTTGCCGGGGCGGAACTTGGTAAAGTCGCCCAGCCCGACAAAGTCGATCGCCTCGTCCACCAGCGCGCGGCGGCGCTTGCGGTCGTTGATGTACAGGCTACAGAAATAGTCGATGTTCTCGCGCACCGTAAGCTCATCGAATACCGCCACCTGCTGCGGCACCACGCCGATGCGGCGCTTGAGGTCGTAGCGGGCGGGCGTCATGGGCTCGCCGAACAGCTCGATGGTGCCTTTGTCGTAGGCGAGCAGCTGCAGAATACAGTTGATGGACGTGGTCTTGCCCGAGCCGTTGGGTCCGAGCAGACCAAAGATCTCGCCGGGGGCGATGCTCAGGTTAAAGTGGTCGAGCGCGATAAGGTCGTCATAGCGCTTGACGATGTTTTCGACGTGGACGATGTCTGTCATGAGGCGGCCCTTCTGTTGATTGCGGCCCGGTACGATTGCATCATCGCAGGAGCGGGCGGCGCGCACCAGTGAGCTTTGTCACGAGTGCGAGGGAGCGGAGGCGAAACCACCGCTTGCGCGAGCGATCGTCCCCGCTTTGCCGCGTGGGAGGAATGTCACAGTTGCGCAGGCGGTCCCTCCACCACGCGCGGCTTCGCGTACAATACCCGTATGAACAGGCTTTTCGACAAATCGATCGTGCTGGCGTGCTGTATCGCAGCCGCTCTGGGCCTTGCTGTGGATGTTTGCTTGGTCGCGGCGTTTTGCCTTGGCGTTATTGCCACCTCGCTGGCCGAGGTCGCACAGGGGAAACGCGCTCGGCGCGCGAGCGAGGCCGCGAGTTACGCTTACATCATCGCGGCTGTCTTCGTGCCGCCGTTTGTGCCGTTTGCGCCTCTCGCCCTCTATGACATCGCGCGGCGGGTGCGCCGTGAGCGCGTCTGGGTCGCACTGGGCATTGGCTCCGCTTTTGCCTTTGCGCTCGTCGCGGACCTTCGCACCGACGCGCTTACTGCCCGAACGCTCCTACTGACCATCATCCTTTCGGTTGCCGCCACCTTGCTATCGCTACGTACCGGCCAGTTGGAGCGCGAGCAGCAGCGCATGCGCCGTATCCGCGACGAGCTGCAGGAACGAGCCCTCGTGCTCGAAGCGCGCAACCGCGATCTTGCCGACCGCCAGGACTACGAAGTCGAGCTCGCGACGCTCGCCGAACGCGCCCGCATCGCGCGCGAAATCCACGATAACGTCGGACACCAGCTCACGCGTGCCTCGCTACAAGCCGAAGCCCTGCGCGTGATCCACGCCGACGAGCCCGGCGTCGCCGCCGATTTCGCCGACGTCAAACGTACGGTTGACGAGGCGCTCCAGCTTGTGCGTACTAGCGTCCATGCGCTCAACGACAACGCTGTCGACCTTTCCGTGCAGCTCGAACGCATTGTTGAAGGCGCGCGCTCGGACGGCGGTCCGCAGATTGAGCTTGAAGTTATGACCGAACATGCGCCCGCTAACGTCGCGAACTGCTTTGCGGCGGTCCTGCGCGAGGCGCTCTCCAACACCATGCGCCACGCTTGCGCCCATGCTGTCACCGTACGATGCATGGAGCATCCGTCGTTTTACCAGCTCATCGTTACTGACGATGGCGTGGGCGGGGTCCAAGCAATCGGCCGTGGCGCCGCGGAGGGCATGGGGCTCGCCTCCATGCGCGAGCGCATCGAGGCGCTTGGCGGCACCTTCACCGCCGGTCCGCGCGCCGGCGTCGGCGGCTGGCGCGTGTTTGCCACCGTTCCCAAACAGCAAGGAGATGAGGACCGATGAGGCTCATCGTTGTCGACGACGACCGCTTGGTGGTCGATTCGCTCAAGATTATC
>UROZ01000184.1 GCA_900549655.1 uncultured Collinsella sp. | reverse complement strand
CTGCGCGATGCCGTCGTTCAGATTCGGGCGATGCTCGAGGGTGCGTCTGAGGACGAGACGATCGAGCGCTTACGCTCGCAGGCCCGCAAGGGTTCCACGTTCGCATCGGGCAGAAAACGCCAGGGTGCACGGTTTAAGAAATAGCGAACAGGCCCCGAGTTCCCTGTGGAGCTCGGGGCCTGTGTCTTTTGCGCGCTGGAATTCGTGCGTTAGAGGTCCGCGATCAGGGCTTCGGCACAACGGATGCCGTCGGTGGCCGCGCTCATGATGCCGCCGGCATATCCAGCTCCCTCACCACAAGGGTAGAGGCCCGGGGTCGACACGGCATGGCACGTTCGGTCTCGGGTGACAGTGACCGGTGAGCTCGAACGAGTCTCCACGCCGGTAAGAACGGCATCGGGACGGTCGTAGCCTCGTAGCTTTTTTCCGAGTAGGGGAAGTCCCAGGCGGAGCGACTCGACGATATGCTGCGGCAGGGCTTCGTCAATTGCCGTCCAGGTCACACCGAGCGGATAGGTGGGCTTTACCTTTCCGGGCGCCTTGCTGGCGCGTCCTGCGAGGAAATCTCCGACGAGTTGTGCCGGTGCGTTCCAGTTGGAACCGCCCAGGCGATAGGCGGCTGCCTCGCAGGCACGCTGGAGCTCGATACCGGCAAGCGGGTCATCGTTGGGAAGGTCCTCAGGCGTGACGTTAACGAGCAGGGCGGCATTTGCGTTGCGTCCGTCGCGGGCATTGAGGCTGGCCCCGTTGACGCACAGATGGCACGGTTCTGAAGAGGCGGCAACAACCTGTCCGCCGGGGCACATGCAAAACGAGAACACGCTGCGGCCGTTGGGAAGATGGGCAACAAGTTTGTAGGGGGCCGCCCCGAGCGCTGGATGTCCCGCCGAGGCTCCATATTGGGCTCTGTCGATGTCGCGTTGCGGATGCTCGATGCGAACGCCCATGGCAAAGGTCTTTTGTGCGAGGGCCACGTTGTGGTCCTTAAGGAGCTCAAAAATATCGCGAGCAGAATGCCCGCAGGCGAGGATGAGGTGCTTTGTCTCGATTGGCTCGTAAGCGGCGTCTTGGGACGATTGGACATCAATACCGGTGATGGCGCCAGACGCGTCGATGCGAATGTCGACGAGCTTCGTTCGATAACGGACGACACCTCCGAGCTGCTCGATGCGCTGGGATATAGCGGTGACAACCTTGGGAAGGATGTCGGAGCCAATGTGCGGCTTGGCATCCCACAGAATATCGCGGGGCGCACCCGCCTCGACGAAGGTTTCGAGGATAAGGCGATGGGCGGGATTTTTTGTTCCCGTATTGAGCTTGCCGTCCGAGAAGGTCCCCGCGCCGCCCAGACCAAACTGAATATTGCTCTCGGGGTCGAGGATGCGCTCCTTTAGAAAGAGGTCGATCGCCTGCGAGCGGCGAAATGCCGGGTCGCCGCGCTCGATAAGCAAGGGCTTAAAACCTGCTTTGGCGAGCGTGAGCGCAGCGAAAAGGCCGGCGCATCCGGCGCCGACAACGACAGGGCGTTCTTGAGGTGCGTCGGAGACGGGGGAGGGGAATGAAGGCTCATCGTCTTCTATCGCGCGTACGCGCGAGCGGTCACGCTCGGCAACGCTGTCGACCGCTTCTCGCTCGAGGTGGGGACTAGTCAGCTCAACACGAAAGCTCAGGATAAAATGGACGTCTCGTTTTTTGCGAGCGTCGATTGACTTGCGGTGGAGTTCGATGGACTTGATCTCGGAGTCCTTGCAACGTAGGATGCGCTTGGCGACTCGCTTGCCAACAATGAGGCAGGCATTTTCATCGCCGGCTTCATCGAGCGACGCGTTGACTTGGGTGATTTCGATCATCGAGGTCTCCTTAGAGGCAAGAAAGAGGCCGTCCGGTATCCCAGACGGCCCGAATGCGTTTTTGATTATAGACTGCGCGGCTACAAGCTGCTTGCAGCGCGAATGCCCGAGAGCCAGGCCCACGCAAGGTTAAAGCCTCCGCAATCGGCGTCGATGTCGAGTGCTTCGCCGCAGACGTAAAGCGGGGCGTCGACAACGCAGCGCGCGCGTAGACTGGGTGTTGAGATGCTCTCGACAGATACGCCACCACGCGTGACCTGCGCCGAGCGCTCCTCGGCTGTTCCCTCGACGAGCAACTTAAAGTGCTTGAGGATCGAGACCAGGTGGATGACATCGTTGGAGCCTGGATGGCACTGCTCGAACGCCGTACAGACGACGCGGGAGAGTTGCGGGGCGAGCATGCCGTCGAGCCAACGGGGATCGCGGGGCGAAAAGCCGCCGAGCAGCTTAACGCGCCGGTTGAGCATATCGAGCAGCTCGTCTTTGGAGAGGTCGGGGAAAACGTCGAGCAGGATCGTATCGCCGCGCTGGATACGACGGGAGAGGTTGAAGACAGCGACGCCCGAGATGCCGAAGGTTCGAAACAGTACTTCACCGTCTTCGTGCCAGAGCTCACTATGGTTACGGGTGAGCGTCAAGCGGGCGCGGACGCGCAGACCATCCAACGTCTTGAGTGCTGCCCGATCGCCAACGACCGTTGCCGATACGGGGCAGAGGATGGGGCGCAGCGAAGTGAGGGGGAGACTAAACGTATCGGCGATACCGGTGGGGTTGCCGCCCGTAGCGATAATTACGGCATGTGCCTGCAGGGCCTCGTTCTTGCGAGGGACATCGGCGAGCGCTTTCCGAAGCGAGCGGAGCTCCGATTTTCGGTCGTCGTGCTTTTTTGCCTTGAGCGCCCGCGCTGGACGGTCTATTTGGAGTGCCCAGCCTTCGGAAGCTTTGTGCGCCGAGGCAACGTTGGCTCCGCAGATTAAGGTGATACCTAGGCGGTCGCAAACGTTGAGAAGCGCGTCGCGCACCGATTCTGCGCGAAGGGAGCGCGGGTACAGCCGGCCTTCCTCAGAGGTTGTCATGATGCCCAGCGAGGAGAAGAAACCCATAAGCTCTTGTTCGGGTTGGGGGCCCATGACAGATTCGACGAATGCGGGGTGGTTATACCGCTGAGGATCAATCGATTCGTTGGAGAGGTTGCAGCGGCCGTTACCGGTCGCAAGGAGCTTTAGGCCGCAGGCGACATCGCGCTCAACGATGCAGACGCTTTTGCCAGCACGTGCGGCCGTAATGGCGGCGGCGAGGCCTGAAGCCCCGCCGCCGATTA
>UROZ01000183.1 GCA_900549655.1 uncultured Collinsella sp. | reverse complement strand
CCCTACCCTCACGGGCGGCTGTCCATGCATACCTTTCGGCGCACGTATGAATACAGGCGGCGAGAGGAAGAGACAAGCTTGTGAGGAGATTATTGAACCCCGTCGATGCAAACAAAATGCCGCCGCAGGCCGTAAGACCTGCGGCGGCTTCGCCTCAATTAATAGTTGAGCAAATAGCTGAGCCTAACCCTCGATACGGCTCAAGAACTCACGGGTACGCTGCTCGCGCGGATGGTCGATGACCTGCTCGGCAGGACCCTCCTCAACAATACGACCGCCGTCCATAAAGACCACGCGGTCGGCGACATCGCGCGCAAACTGCATCGCGTGGGTCACGATTACCATCGTCATATTCTGCGCCGCCAGGTCCTTAATGACACGCAGCACCTCGGCCGTCAGCTCGGGGTCGAGCGCCGAGGTCGGTTCGTCAAAGAATAGGATTTCCGGATCGAGCGCCAGGGCGCGGGCAATACTCACGCGCTGCTGCTGACCGCCCGAAAGCTCACACGGCACCTTGTTCTCGTTGCCCGTCAGCCCCATTTGCGCAATCAGCTCGTGAGCGCGGGCTTCCGCCTGCTCGCGCGGACGCTTAAGCACGCGAATCGGCGCATCGGTGATGTTTTTCATCACGGTATAGTGCGGGAACAGATTGTAGTTCTGGAACACCAGACCAAAACGCGAACGCGCTCGCTTGGGAACATCGCCTTTCGCATATATCGCACCCGATCCCGCATCCGTCGCAACCGCAAGGTCACCAAACGAAAGCGAGCCGCCGTCGAGCGTCTCGAGCAGCGTGGCGCAGCGCAGCAGCGTGGACTTACCGCCACCCGAAGGTCCGATAATCGCCACGACCTCGCCGCGCTTGACCTCGAGCGAAATATCCTTGAGCACCTCATTGCCGCCAAACGCCTTGCGAGCGTTCGATATATTCATTACCGTTCCGGACACGGGAACCTCCATGTGTTTAAAAAGTCAGCGAGCGTGTGACTGGCGAGACAATGTGCTCCGAAAGAGGAGCGCCGCGTACTTCTGTACGCAAGCGACGGCTTGAGGAGCAGATTGGCCGTCAGGCACGCGCGCAGCGTCGAGCAGTCCGCCGTTCGTTAGAACGGCGGAACGATCTAGTCATGGTAGTAATCCAATTTTTTCTCCGCGGCGCCCAGCAGCATCTCGACCACGAAGTTAAAGACCCAGTAGATCAGCGCCGCAATCGCAAACGGCACCATGCTCACCTGCGAGGCAACCAGCGCCTTGGCGGTCGAGAACATCTCACCAACGCCAATGGCAAACGCCAGCGACGTATCCTTGACCAGCGTAATGATTTCGTTGCCCATCGCCGGCAGAATACGCTTGGCGACCTGCGGCATCACGATATACAGAAACGTCTGCATGCGCGAATAGCCCAACACCTTGGCCGCCTCGTATTGACCGCGCGGAATGGACTGCAATCCCGAGCGATAGATCTCGGCAAAGTAGCCGGCGTAGTTGATGATGAACGCCACGACGCACGCCGTCCATTTGGAATCGGGCGTGAGCGAGATGCCGAACACGTAGTACGGGGCAAAGTAGATGGCAAACATCTGTAGCATGAGCGGCGTGCCGCGCATCACCGAAATATAGATGCGCGCGATCCAGCGAAGCGGCGCAATTTTGCTCATGCGCATGAACGCCACGGGGATTCCCAGCGGAATCGACCCGAGCAACGTCAGCACAAACAGCTGCAAGCTGACCAAGAATCCCTGGCCAAGCATCTGCATCATGACCTGAATAGACATTACTTAAGCACCCAGTTATCGAAGGAAAGACCATAGCTTGAATACTTGTCGCACAGGTCCTTAACCGTGCCGTCCTCGTAGAGCGCCTTGAGCGACTCGGTCACAGCGTCGGCCGACTTGGTGTCGCCCTTCTTAAAGCCGACGGCATAGTGCTCGCTAGACAGCGGCTCATCAAGCTGCGTATAGGCGTCGGGCTTTGCGGCAAGCTGATACTGAGCAATCGAAAGGTCGCACGCCACGGCATCGACTGCGCCACTCTCGAGCTGCATAAAGGCCGTGTTGTACTCGCCGATGGTGTCGAGCGTGGCAAACGTCGCCGCCAGATCCTTCTGATCGCCCTCGAGCACGTCCTGAGCAGCGGAATCGGTCTGGGTGATCACCGTCTTGCCGGCAAGATCATCCCAGCTCTTGATGCCCGCATCCTTCTTGACCACGAGCACCTGCTCGTTGAGCATGTACGGATCGGAGAACGTGTAGTCGTCCTCGCGACCCTCCATGGTAAAGCCGTTCCAGATGCAGTTGATGGCGCCCGAGTTAAGCAGCGTATCCTTGGCGTCCCAATCGATGGCCTCGTATTTGACCTCCCAGCCCTGCTTATCGGCAACGGCCTTGGCAAGGTCGAGGTCAAAGCCCGTGTACTCACCGTCATCGCCCACAAAGCCGTACGGAGGATAGGACTTGTCAAAGCCCACCACGAGCTTCTTGGACTCGGCGGCGCCCTTCACATCCTTTGCCGCGGTAGATCCGGCAGCAGAACCCTTATCGGCACCGCCACAGCCAACCAGGCCAAGGCCTAGAACCGTAGCGAGTGAGCCGGCTAGACCAACAAACTGACGACGAGACATATCGGTGTTCATGGTATTCCCCCTTGATGGCACTTTAGTTAAGTAAAGTGAGTCATGTAACGTTCAGAATCATACACTTTAGCGTGATAGAGCACAAGATGAGTTTGCCCCCCGCGCCCCTCGCGCGGCGGGCAACCGTCGTTGGACTTATCACTGACACCAATAAACCGCTTGCATATCGTCTGTTGGCCTGGCACGGTACAATGCTTGTAGCTTTAAATTTATAAATTAGTGGGGTTATCGATGGCAGAATCTCGTGCGGAGCGTAGGGCTCGTCGTGCTTTGGTAGAGGCGGCTGAGGGGTCAAAGGAGGAGAAATCTTCTACGAAATCCAAGTCTTCTAAAGCTGCAAAAAGCAAATTGACCAAGAGCAGGGCTAAGACCAAGCGTCCCGGCTCTCGTCGGAGCGGGGACAAGGCGTCTCAGACTCGCTCCAAGCGCTCGCATAAAGATCAGGTTTCGTCTGCCCGTAAGGCTGTGGACCCCAAGTCTCCCTGTTCCATCATGAAAGCCTGCGGTGGGTGCACGGCGCTCAATCGTCCTTATAAAAAGCAGTTGGCAGCTAAGCAGGCTGCTATGGAGGAGCTTTTTGCTTCGCTTTGTGAGCGTGAGGGCATTG
>UROZ01000182.1 GCA_900549655.1 uncultured Collinsella sp. | reverse complement strand
CCCGCTCGCTCGATTGGCGCGTCACGCCCGAGCTCGATTTTCGCATCGATCGCTCGACCGATGAGGCCGAGCGCATCACGCGTGCGCTGGAAAACGTTCCCGCCACGCTTGCGATCGAAAAGGACGAGGACGGCTATCCGATAGCGGATGCCGCCCAGGAGGCAGCTTTAGATGACTAATTCCGCCGACCTCGCCTCGTGCGAGTCTGCAGATATTCAGCGACGCATCCTCGAGCTCATCGAGGGTGCGTCCTCCATTGCGATTTCGGGACATACTTCTCCCGATGGCGACGCCTTGGGCTCCGTATTGGGTCTGGGCCTTTCGCTCATGAAGTTTTTCCCCAACAAGGACATTGCGCTGCTGCTGGCAGACGATGACCCGGTTCCGCGTATCTACCGCTTTATGGAAGGCTCCGATCGCCTGGTGCCGGCATCTGCGTACACCGGCAATCCGGACCTTTTCATCTCGGTGGACGTGCCGGTCGTCGAGCGTCTGAACAACTCCGCCGAGGTGCTCCGCCGCTCGGCGCATGTGGTGTGCTTCGATCACCATCCGGCGCGCGAGGAATTTGCCGAGCTGAGCCTGAGGTGCGTCGGCTCCGCGGCCTGCGCCATGATCATCGACCGCTTCTTGGACAATTGCGGCATTGTGGCTCGCAATGGTGTCGCGACCTGCCTGCTGTGCGGCTTGGTGACCGATACCGGTCGTTTCCAGTACCAAAACGCCGATGCCGCCGCGTTCCATGCCGCCTCGCGCCTGGTCGCGCACGGTGCCGATCCGGCGCGCGTCGCGCTCGAGGTCTACCAGAGCATGCGCGTGGAGTTCTTGCATCTCAAGTCCATCGTTATGGGCCGCATCAAGACCGTGGCGCACGGTCGCGTGGCATATAGCTATGCCTTCCAGAGCGACCTTGAGGCCTGCGGCGTCACTTCGGACGAGTGCGATGGCCTGGTCGATGTGGTGCGTTCGGTGATGGGCGTCGAGGTCTGCCTGTTCCTGAAGGGCATTGAGGGCGATACCAAGGTACGCGGCAACCTGCGCTCCAAAGGTGACCTCGATGTGTCCGAGATCGCTGCCAACTTTGGCGGTGGCGGGCATCATGCCGCCGCCGGCTTTTCCAACAACGGAACGATTCGCGAGACGCTCGCCGTGGCACTTCCCATGCTGGCCGAGCTGGTAGGGGAGGATCCCGCTTCGGTGACCGTCGAGCTCTAACATTTTGGATGGTACATGGCTCGTCGTACGCCTTCTCAATTGAATATGCTGCTCGCCGTCGATAAGCCGGTGGGTTGTACGTCCCACGACGTGGTATCGCGGTGCCGACGCGCCCTCCATGAGCGACGCGTCGGCCATGCCGGCACGCTCGACCCCATGGCCTCGGGTGTCATGGTGGTGGGCGTGGGCCAGGCGACCCGTCTGCTGGGCATGCTAACCCTCGATACCAAAAGCTATGTCGCCGACATCTCGTTTGGCGTCGAGACCAATACCGATGACGCGGAGGGCGAGGCCGTCCGCACGGCGCCCGTTGCCCCCGAGCTGCGCGATCTCGCTTACGCCCGTGAGCAGCTCGCCGCTATGCTTGGCCCGCAGATGCAGGTGCCGCCAGCGTTTTCGGCCATCTCGGTCAATGGCGTTCGCGCCTATAAGAGTGCTCGCGAGGGCAATGCGGTTGAGTTGCCCCCGCGCCCCGTCGAGGTCTATGCCGCCGACCTGATCGCCGTGAGCGGCGAGGGCGATACGTGCGTCTGGACCGTGGCGTTTTCGGTAAGCAAGGGCACCTACATTCGTGCGCTCGCTCGCGATCTTGGTCGTGCCTGCGATAGTGCTGCGCATATTTCCGCGCTGCGCCGTACGGCCTCCGGCGTGGTTTCCATTGGCGCCTGTCATGCGGTCGAGGAGCTCTCTGCCGAGTCCGCTGCCGGCTTCGCTCTGGATCCCATCGCCGCCCTTGGTGCCACGCGTGTCGATTTGCCGGGTAATCTTGCAGACGACCTGCTCTGCGGCCGACGCATTCCCGTTGAGCGTGCGCTTGCCGATTTCGATTCCTCGAAGGCGCCGTTTGCGTTGGTGCTCGATGGGGGACTCAAGGCGCTCGCCCGCATTGAGGGCGGCCGCTTTGTCATGGAGCACGTGTTTCCGCAGGCAGTCGGCGGTGTTCGATGATGTTGTCCGCTCGCGAGCTCGCGCGTGTCTTTTTCGCGGGCGAGTCGGACGAGGCTCGCATCGTTGCTGCCGATACGTTTGATGAGTGTGAGCACTTGGGTGCCGCATCGATTGCCATTGGCGTGTTCGACGGCGTTCACCGTGGACACCAGGAGCTCATTGCGGCGCTTGTCCGTGATGCCCGTGCCCATGGCTGCAAGGCGGTCGTAGTTACCTTCGATCCCGACCCGGACGTCGTGGTGAGTCCGTCGCCCGCCCAAAAATTGATGACGACGGCCGACCGCCTGCATGCCCTGGCTCAAACCGGGGTCGATGCGGTGGTGGCCGTTCCCTTTACGCCCGCCGTGGCGGCACTCGACCATGTCAGGTTTCTGGCGCTGTTGTCGCGCGTTGTCGACATTCGCTCCATTCGTGTCGGCAGCGACTTTAGGCTCGGCCGCGGCGGCGCTTCGGGCGTTGCCGAGATGCGCGCCTGGGGCACTGAGCGTGGGGTTGACGTTTACGGTCACGACCTGCTCTGCGTTAACGGGCAGACCATCTGCGCCACGCGCATCCGCCATGAGCTGGGTCAGGGTCATGTGGAGCTGGCTGCCGAGCTTCTCGGCCGTCCCTATATGCTGCGCGGCGTTGTGGCGGCTGGCCGTCACGAGGGCTCCGATATGGGCTTTCCCACGGCAAACATCCAGGTGCCCGACGGCATCCAAGTGCCTGCCGATGGCGTCTATGAGGGTCTGGTGCTGGTCGACGATACCGTATGGCCTGCTGCCGTTAACGTCGGCCTGCCGCCGACGTATGCTGACGATGCGGCATCTGCGCATCTCGAGGCTAATTTAATTGGTTATACGGGCGACCTGTATGGCGCTTCCGTGTCGCTGGCGTTTACGCGCTGGCTGCGTCCGTCTCGCGTGTTCGATTCCCTGGACGAGCTTGTCGCGACCGTCGAGGGTAATATCGACGATATCCGTCATAACTTGGGTGAGCAGGGGGTGAGTATCCGTGATTAGCGATGAGGAAAAAGACCAGGTACGCGCGGCGTCGGACTTGGTTGCCATCGTGCAGGAAACGGTTGAGCTCAAGCCCCGCGGCCATGAGT
>UROZ01000181.1 GCA_900549655.1 uncultured Collinsella sp. | reverse complement strand
GCCCTGCAGCCACTGGAAGGCCGCGGCACCTACCACGACGAGCGCGAGTTTGGTAACGAGCAGCAGCAGCGCGTCGAAGTCCACCTGCCCGGCGGCGACGATAAGGTCGATGCCCTCGCCGATGAGAATGGGCGTGTAGAGCTGCAAGATCACCGAAATGGCCGCGCTCACAAACGACGCCGTAAACGAAATGCGGTGCGGACGCACATAGCCCAGCAGGCGGCGGGTCACCGCACCTACGGGATAGCGCTCGGGATCGCCGGGCTGGCGCGGACCGTCGCCCAGGTCGTTGAGGTTATCGTTGCCGGACACGTTGGCCGTCATCGTGGCGACCGAACCGGAGGAAGTGTACGGATTCATTTAGCAGCCCTCCTTTGCGCAGACAGATGCGGGGACGGTCGGAGCGGACGCGGGCGTCGTGCTCCCCTGCTGGCCCTCGAGTTCCTCGCGGCGCAGCTGCGACTGGCAAATCTCGCGATAGAGCTGGCAGGTCGCGTACAGCTCGTCATGCGTGCCCAGGCCCGCAACCGAGCCGTGGTCGAGTACGCAGATCATGTCGGCGTCGCGCACGGTCGAGACGCGCTGGCTTACGATCACCGTCGTGAGCGGCAGCCCGCCCTCGGCGGCACCGCGCACGCTGCGCTCGCGAATAGCGTGACGAAGCGCCGCATCAGTCTTAAAGTCGAGCGCCGAGGCGGAGTCGTCCATGATCAATATCTGAGGCGAGCCCACCAAGGCGCGCGCGATGGTCAGGCGCTGGCGCTGACCGCCGCTGAAGTTCTTGCCACCCGCCTCGACCGGGGCGTCGAGACCCTGCGGCTTGTTGCGCACGAACTCGCTGGCCTGCGCCATATCGAGCGCCGCCCAGAGCTCATCGTCGGTCGCCGACTCGTCACGCCAGGTCAGGTTGCTGCGGATGGTGCCGCTCGCCAGCGACGCGCGCTGCGGAACGGTCGCGACCACGTGGCGCAGTTGGTCGAGCGGCCAAGCGCGCACGTCGGAGCCCATCACGCTCACACTGCCGGTACCCGCATCGTACAGACGCGGGATAAGCGAGACGAGCGTGGACTTACCGCTGCCCGTACCGCCGATAATGCCGAGCGTCTTGCCCAGCGGAAGCTCCAGGGTCACATCGTTGACGGCGTTGGCAGCGCCGGTGCCAAAGGAGAAGCTCGCATGGCTCAAGCTCAGCGCAGGGGCCGGAACAGCGCCACCCGCCAGGTCGCTCAGCTCGGGCAGCGCAACCGGCTGATTGCCCTCGTCGGTGATGCTCGGCACGCAATTGAGCACCTCATTGATGCGCGACGCGCTGGCGCTCGCCTTGGTAAAGACAACGACCAGGTTGGCCACGTAGACGATGGAGGTGAGGGTCTGCGTCATGTAGTTCACAAACGCCATGACCTGGCCCTGCGTAAGCTCGCCCACGTTGACCTGGATGCCGCCCACCCACAGGATGGCGCACACGCCCAGGTTCATCACCAAAAACGTGACGGGATTAAGGATTGACGAGAGCTTGCCCACCGCGATGGCGGTATTGGCCTGGTCATCGGCGGCTTGGGCAAAGCGCTCGCGCTCGTGATCTTCGCGTACAAAGGCGCGAACCACGCGGGCGCCCGAAAGCCCCTCGCGGCAAATGAGCGCGATGCGGTCGAGCTTTGCCTGCAGCTGCTTGTAGTACGGAATGCAGCGCGCCATGACAAACCAAAACACCAGGCCAATGGCGGGCGTGCAAATCAAAAAGATCATGCCGAGCTTAAGGTCGATGGCAAGGGCCGCGCACATAGAGCCCACCGCCAAGAAGGGCCAGCGGATGAGCATGCGTACGCCCAGCGCCACAGCGAGCTGCACCTGGTTGACGTCGTTGGTGATGCGGGTGATAAGCGACGGCGTGCCAAAGCGGTCGAGTTCGGCATAGCTCAACTTGTTGATGTGCTGGTAGAGCGCACCGCGGATATCGGTGCCCATGCCCTGCGAGGTGAGCGCCGCCATCTTTTGGCAGACGAGCGTAAACGAGATGCCGATCACAGCCATGGCGCCAAGCAGCATACCGTAGTGGACGACGGCATTCACATCGTGCGCGCCGATGCCCTTATCGATCATCTGGGCAATCACCAGCGGCGTCAGCAGGTCGAATACCACTTCGATCAGCTTGCACGCAGGGCCAATCACCATATACCGGCGAAACTTACCGCCAAAACGCCTGAGCAACTCAATCATAAAAAGGCGCTCCCTATCATCATTCACACTCAATTCGAATCATGATAGTACTGTCGCCCTAGAGCATGCGTAAACAACGAGTCATTTCTGGCGAGATTCAAGAGCAGGTTAATCGCCTGATATACTTACCTCAGTGCTACCAAGTGAGTCGCCAACCCTTGAAATGAGGTGCCGAGATGAACGACATTCTCGCAAGAAGAGCAAGACAAGCAACCATGGTCATCGCCCTTTCCGCGGCACTTGCCGCTGGGATCGCCCCCGCAACGGCGATCGCGGCAGAAACCAGCTCCCCCACCGGTGCAGTCGCCTTGCAGACGGAAGACGCGGCCACCGAAAAAGAAAAAGCGTATGCAGCCATGCAGGAAGCGCTCAAAAACCTCGAAGCCGCAAAAGCCGCCGCAAGTCCCGAGAAAATTGCGGGAATCAATAATATGATTGCCGGTAATCAAGAGCTCCGCGACATTATGCTGGCGCATGCCGCCGAATGTAGGGAACCCCTTCCCGCTATGCAAGCGAATGTCGATGCAGCGCAAGCCAAATACGACGAGGCCAGCAACCGGGTAAGCGAGCTTCAGGCAAAATTAGAGGCACTTAAGGCACTCGGCGACGAGGCGCCCAGCGATGCTGTTAAACAGTTGCGCTCTGAAATCATAGCGGCAAAATTGCAAGAAGAGTCTTGCAAAACGACGCTTGACAGCTACCAACGCCGCCTCGAAACCCAGGAAAGACAGGTTCAGCGTTTCGAAAGTGCGGCGGAGGAAGCCAAGGCCCACATCGACGAGGAAACAGCCAAGCGAGATGCGCTCCTCGACGATTTGGATAAGGCACAAGCGGCCTATGACGACGCCTGCAAGGCCTACGAAGAGGCAAAAGCCGCGGCAGATAAGGCCACCTCGCCCGAGATAACGAAACCGGCCGAGACAACGCCTTCCTCCGGCCCGGCGCAACCGGCCGAGACGACACAGCCCACCGGCTCGTCCGCGACCGGCAAAGACACCCCGCCAAACTCCACCAAGCAAGCGAGCTCGAGCAACAGCAAGCAAGCAA
>UROZ01000180.1 GCA_900549655.1 uncultured Collinsella sp. | reverse complement strand
TGCACCACGCGCTTCGCGCTGTGCAACCGGGCCGCCCCCTGCGGAATATTTTCAGAGGTAAGCCCTCGGCCCCGCTGCGTTTCCGTTGCTGTTGACCCTGGGTGAGCGCTTCCGGCGGGCCGCCGGATCGGTGGCGATGAGGGCGGGGGTCCCGTCTTGCCTTGCGTGTAACTGGCTGAAATGATTTTGGTTGGAGCTTTCTTATGACTCGTGATTTAACTCGGGTGATTGTTACCACTGATATGGAAGTCGATGATATGAACTCGCTTGTTCATTTGGCTCTGTATCTCAACTTGCTCGATGTTCGGGCTGTGGTGTATACGGCTTCGCAGTATCACTTTCTTGGAAATGGCATCCATACGCTTGGCGAGGTGAATCCGCATTGGCGTACCAAGGGTCGCCGTTCCTATGAGTGGGATGTGGTGCCTCATGAGCCTGATCCGCTTGCTGGGGAGCTTCGTGAGTATCGACCGTTTCCTGAGCATTGGATCGAGAGCCTCTGGAGCAATGAGTATGCCCGGGCTTGGCCGCAGTTGCAGGCGAATGCGGCCGCTGCCGGTGAGCCGCCGTTTCCCTCGCCGGCCCAGATGATTGAGCGTACCTTTGTGGGCAATGTTACCTTTGAGGGCGATGTGCGCGAGGAGACTGAGGGCTCGCGCGTGATTGCTCAGGCGATTTTGGATGACGACCCGCGTACGCTTTGGCTGCTCAGCTGGGGCGGCATGAATACCATTGTTCGTGCGCTCATGAGTATTGCCGAGCGCTATCGCGACACGCCTGAATGGCCTTCCGTGCAGCAGCGTGTCTATCAGAAGGTGCGCGTGATGGGCGTTGCCGATGGCGTGGGGCAGGACAATTCTTGGCTCGACCATGGGCATAAGCTCTTCCCCGATCTCATCTTTTGGTGTGTGCCCTATATGTATGGCGGCTATGTCGATGCCAAGATGGCTCAGCCCGATACATTGCCGCTCTTTCAGGCTCCCTGGCCCGAGCAGAGTCTCACGCAGGGCAACGGTCCCCTTATGGCGCGCTATATGCTCTATGGTGATGGCAAGGTCTACGAAAACGAGCCCGAGCGCTTTCAGTTTGGCAAGCATGCGCGCTTGGACTGGGGCCTGGAGGGCATGCCTGCGATGCAGTTTGAGCGCGGCGACTTTATGGCCGAGGGCGACAGCATGACCTATATCCCGCTGCTGCCGTTTGGCCTGCGCGGCATCGATAATCGCGACTTTGACACGTTGCTCGGCCGCATGTTCCTTGACGGGCATCCCGACTCGGACGCACCCGCCGGCTTTGCAGCCATAGGCACGCCCGTCGATGGCAATCCTAATCCCTATCTGCGCGCCTACCAGGAAGACTTCGCCGCTCGTGCGCAGTGGTGCGCCCATGAGCCCGCGGCCTGTTCGCATCCGGCGTATGTTGCCGAGGTCACGGGCGACATGAGCGCCGCAGCCGGTGAGCGCATTGCTCTTGCAGCGGCCATCGTCGACCCCGATGGCAGGGGCTTCGATGCTCATTGGAATGTCACCATGGGACCGTCGCGCTATGCAGGCGCTCAAGATCTGTCGCTGTGGCAGGAATGCGCGACGAACGCCACGTTCACCGTACCCACCGATGCACAACCCGGCGACCGCATCGTGCTCACCCTCAGCGTGCAGACGCGCGCCGAGCGTCCCTGCACCCGCTACGCCCAGGTCGCCGTGACCGTGGCATAACAAGGACGGCGCCCACATTCGGCATGGAGTGTCTCCAACTGCTACTCATTTAAGTACGTCCCCAATGACTACCCAGAAGTTGCGGTGGAATAGTTCCTGTTTGGCCTTCTAAGGCCGCCATTTAGGAACTATTACACCGCAACTTAGTTGGGGATGAAAAATGGGCCATGTGTCCCAGTTGTGGAGACCTCTTGAGCCGTCTGGGTATCGTGAAAGATCGCGCGCTCCCCCATCATCAAAAGTGACACACGCTACCTGTTGATGGGAGGCAACCATGGGCTTCTTTGACAAGATGTTCGAGAAGAAAGAGTGCGCGATTTGCGGTACCGAGCTGGGACTTCTAGGTAAGACCAAGATCAACGAAGGCTACCTGTGCAAAGAATGCGTCGGCAAGCTCTCTCCCTTCTTTGGCGGTTATCGCTCTAGCACCGCGGACGACATTCGCGAGCAGCTCGCCTATCGCGAGGCTAACGCCGAGCGCCTGGCATCGTTCAACCCCACGCGCACGCTCTCGGCCGGGCGCACCAATATTATGCTCGACGAGGACGCGGGCCTGCTGATCATTACCTCGCAGACGCGCTGGCGCGACGCCAACCCCGACATCATCGAGTTCTCGCAGGTGCTCGGTTGCGATATGGATATCGACGAGCACCGCACCGAGATCTATCGCGAGACCAAGGACGGCGAGCGTGAGAGTTATGACCCGCCGCGCTACGACCTGGATTACGACTTCAATCTGACCATCCACGTCAACACGCCGTACTTTACCGAGATCGACCTGCGCGTGAACGACTCCACCATCGAGCAGCGCGGATCCATCGAGTACCGCGAGGCCAAGCGTCAGGCAACCGAAGTCCGCGACGCGCTGGTGCGGCTGCGTCAGGAGACGCGCGATAGCGTCGTTGCCGCCAAGGCCCCCAAGACCGCGGTGACCTGCCCCTTCTGCGGCGCCACCACCATTCCCGATGCCAGTGGGCGCTGCGAATACTGCGGCGGCGCCATCGGCGCATAGCCCTCGGCACGGAAAGGACCGATCATGGCCTTCGAAAGCGTTAACTATCAGTGCCCCGCGTGTGGCGGCCCGCTGCATTTTGCCAGCGCCGAGCAAAAGCTCGTCTGTGACTACTGCGACTCGCGCTTTGAAGTCGAAGAGGTCGAGGCTCTCTATCGCGAGCGCCAGGACAAGGCAGATGCCAAAGCCGATGCGGCGGCCGCAACATCCAAGCCCGCATCCGACGATGCGGTGCAGGAACTGGCCCAAAACGCCGGCTATATCTGCTCGTCGTGTGGCGCCGAGCTGATCTCGGACGGCACCGTCGCCGTCTCCACCTGCCCATACTGCGGCAATCCCGCCGTGGCGCCCGGCCAGCTCTCGGGCGACTTCTCCCCCGACCTGGTGATTCCGTTTAAGCTCGGGCGCGACGATGTCTTGGCCGCGCTCAAGGAGCACTACAAGGGCAAGATCCTGCTGCCCAAGAGCTTTGTCACCGGCAACCACATCGACGAAGTCCAAGGCGTCTACGTGCCGTTTTGGCTCTACGGCGCCCGCGTGGACGGCGAAGTGCACTTTGACGCAACCAACGAGACCGTGACCGAGGAATCCGACC
>UROZ01000179.1 GCA_900549655.1 uncultured Collinsella sp. | reverse complement strand
CAATGTCGCGCAAGTCCACCTACAAGCAAGTACTTTCCATCGGCACCGCCGTGGTGCTGGGGTTTGCGCTGTTTACGGGATCGCTCGACGGAGCGCCCAAGTTGCTGTCGCCGCAAGGCGATGAGCAGGCGGTGGCTCTGGCCGAAAAACAAAACGAGAGCCCCAGCCGCACCGACGACGAGGCAGACCTGGTCGCCCGGCTCGAATCGGGAACAGCGAGCTCCTCGGACTCTCAAAATAGCCAAGACTCTGGCGATGGCTCCGATTCCGCCGCAACCGACACCGGCGACGGCGCTTCCGCGGACAGCGCCGCCACCCCCATCGACGAGGTCGAAAACCCCGACCTCAACCGCGCCCGCGGTGTTTATCTCAGCAGCATTCCCGACTACGACGGCAATCCCTACGTTGCCCTTCGCGCCGACAGCACGCACCCGCTCGGCACGCCGTCGTTCACGCTTGATGAATACGAGCGCGCTACAGAAGAGGGCTGCTTTAAGAAGTTCTCCAAGCTCGACAGCCTGGGCCGCACCCGCAAAGCACTCGCCTGCGTGGGCCCCGAATCACTCGGTCAAGGCGAGCGCGGCGATATCTCGCGTATCCATCCTGCCGGTTGGCACCAGCAGCGCTACGACTTTATTCCGGGCCAGAGCCTCTACAACCGCTGCCACCTTATCGCCTGGTCGCTCTGCGGCGAAAACGCCAACCGCAAAAATCTCCTCACCGGCACGCGCTATCTCAACGAAACGAGCATGCTGCCGTTTGAGGAGCAGATTCTCGGCTACATCCGCGACACGGGCAACCATGTGCTCTACCGCGTCACGCCCATGTATAACGAAGAGGAACTTGTCTGCCGCGGTGTGCGCCTTGAGGCGCAATCGGTCGAGGACCACGGCAAGACCCTGTGCTTCCACGTGTACTGCTATAACCTACAGCCGCACGTTCAGATCGACTACGTCACCGGCCGCAACCAGGCCTCGGGGAACTAGCCCCAAGCCACGACAAGAACCGATTTGCAACCCCACCGGGGACCAAAAAGGGCCGCCCTGGATTGCCCAGAGCAGCCCTTGCATCGGCATGCATGTTGCAGGCAAAGTCCCACGCTACTTGGCGCGGCCCTCCTCATAGCGCTCCACGAGCTTGGCCTGAACGTCATAAGGCACCTGCTCATAGCCAGCGGGCTTCATGGTAAAGTCACCCGTGCCGCGCGTGATAGAGCGCAGGCGCGTCGAGTAATCCGTCAGCTCGGCCAGCGGCGCCTGGGCGATGACCACGGTGTCTCCGCGCTCATCGGTCTCCATGCCCGTCACGCGACCGCGCGATGCCGAGATGTCGCCCATCACGGCGCCGGCGTAGCTCTCGGGGATAGTCACCGTGATTTCCTCGATGGGCTCCAGCACCACCGGATCGGCATCGGCGCATGCCTTGCGCAGGCCGATGCGAGCCGCCGCGCGGAACGCCATCTCGTTGGAGTCGACGCTGTGATACGAGCCGTCGTACACAGCCACGCGAATGCCCGTGAGCGGGTAGCCGGCAATGATGCCGTCCTTCATGGTCTCCTGGACACCCTTGTCCACGGCGGGGATCAGCGAGCGCGGAATACGGCCACCTACGACCTCGTCCACAAACTCATAGCCATCGCTCGTGCCGTCGGGCCCAATGAGCGGCTCAACGCGCAGCCAGCAGTCGCCATACTGACCGGCACCGCCAGTTTGCTTCTTGTGGCGGCCCTGGGCACTCGCCGTGCGGCGGATGGTCTCGCGATACGGAATGCGGATCGGCACGCTCTTGGCAACGACCTTGGTGCGGTCCTCCAGACGGTTGAGCAGCACCGAAACCTGCGCCTCACCAACGGCGGAGATAATGGTCTGGCCGGTCTCCTCGTCACGATCGATGCTCATGGTCGGATCGGCCTTGCAGGCCTTCTCGATAAACGTGTAGAGCTTCTCTTCGTCCCCGCGATTCTCGGCCTCGATGGCAATGCGGTACTGCGAGTTGGGGAACTTAAACGCCGCTGCCTCGACCTTACCGGTAATGGAGAGTGTATCACCCGTCTCTGCCGCCAACTTGGGCGCCACGATAATGTCGCCGGCATAGGCATGGCCAACCTCGGTCATATCGCGGCCGCACATCACATACAGGTGAGCCAGACGGTCGCCCTTGCGCGTGCGCGCGTTGACCAGCTCAAGGCCCGGCTCAAGCGTACCCGTCAGCACCTTGATAAAGCTGATGCGACCTTGCTGCGGATCGGCCAGGGTCTTAAACACAAAGGCCACCGGGCGGTCATCGTCACTCGAAATCTTGAGCGAATCGCCGTCGATAAGCGGCATCTCGCCGTAGTCGGTCGGCGCCGGGAAGTACGTCGCGATGTCGTCCATCAGCGAGTTGACGCCCTGCTCCTTAATGCAATCGCCCGCAAAGACCGGCACAAAGATGCGCTCGGCAATCGCCTTCGACAGCAGGCCTTCAAGTTCCTCCTGCGTCAGCGTCTCCTCGCCTTCCAAGTACTTCATCATCAGTTCGTCGTCAGCCTCGGCCACCAGCTCGCACAGATGGTCATGGGCCTCCTCGGCCTGGGCACGATACTCCTCGGGAATCTCCGACTCAACGGCTTCGGCGCCGTTGCAATGGCGCGCCTTCATGCGCACCAGGTCGATAATGCCGTCAAAGCCCTCGCCCTCGCCCCAGGGAAGGGTCACGGCGCCCAGTCGCGTGCCAAAGCGCTCCTGCAGCAGGTCCATCGTGGTCGCAAAGCTGGCCTCGGAGCGCGACAGGCGGTTTACGAACACCGCACGCGCCAAGCGCAGGTCCTCGGCGGCATACCAGAGCTTAACCGTCGTAGGCTGCGGGCCGGCCTCGGCGTCGACCACAAACAGAGCCGTCTCGCAGACGCTCATCGCGGCAAAGGCGTCGCCGATAAAATCGGGGTAGCACGGGGCATCGAGCACATTGATGCGTGCGCCCTTCCAGTCGATCGGCGCAATGGTCGTCGAGATGGAAAATGCACGCTTGACCTCTTCGGGGTCATAGTCGAGCGTGGGCTTGGTGCCGTCGTGGCCGCCCAGGCGGGCGGTCTTGCCGGAAAGGTGGAGCATGGCTTCGGCGAGTGAAGTCTTGCCCACCCCGCCTTGGCCTACGAGCACCACGTTCCTTACGTTGCCGGTCTTGGGAGCACCCATGATGACCTCCTTGCAGGGCCGCGCGCAATGCGCGACGCCAACGGGGAGAGTTCGCGGTCGGTGCCATCCCGGGAGCAGCATGGTCGGCAGCCGAGCCGACTCACCCTCCAAATGTCCTATGCCACCACCCTACCCTCACGGGCGGCTGTCCATGCATACCTTTCGGCGCACGTATGAATACA
>UROZ01000178.1 GCA_900549655.1 uncultured Collinsella sp. | reverse complement strand
CAAAAACTTCTCGGGCTACACCGCCGAGATCATCCAGCACGAAATCGACCACTGCAATGGCGTCGTGGTTTAGGCCACCTGCCAAAATGAGGGTACCGGAGGCCTCCCTATGGACATCAGCCGCTTTGGCGAATTCGCCATCTTAGCGCAGTCACGCACGTTTCTTGATGCGGCGGAACTGCTTTTCATGTCGCAATCAACCCTCTCCAAGCACATCATGGCAATGGAGCACGAACTCGGCTGCAAGCTCATCGATCGAAGCAAGCGCCACGTAACACTCACCGCGCAAGGTGAAGCGCTTCTCCCCTATGCTCAAAAAATTGCGACGCTTCAGCATCGCTATCTTGCCGCCATTCAAATAGGTGCAGGTGAGCCGCTCGAGCACCTCACCGTAGGTTCTATCCCCATTATGGCCCCTTATGGGATCACGGACGCCGTCATCGATTTTCAGCAGGCGAACCCCTCATATTCTGTCGAGCTCATCGAAGGCGAGGGCGACACACTCAAGCGCATGCTCCTGCACGAGGACATTGACCTGGCCTTCATCCGTGACAGTGGCGCCATCGAGCCGGAGTTCAAAAAGATTCCCTTTACGACTGACCGGCTCGTGGCCGTCCTTCCGCTCGACCATCCGCTCGCCGAACGTGACACCGTCGAGATAGACGACCTTATCGACGAGAATTTCCTCATGCTTCCCCAAGGCTCGTTCGTAAGCGAGCTCGTCCTTTCCCTTTGTCGCGAAGCTGGATTTGGCCCACGCGTTACGTTCACCGGCAAACGAGCCGAGAACATCATCTCTCTTGTCGCACGCGGCGCCGGCGTCTCATTCCTCATGCGCAAGCCGGCGGAATCGCTTGCCAGCGGAAAGGTAGCCCTGGTGCCGCTTGAGCCCGCGACGACCTCCGAGGTCAGGCTCTACCTCAAGCGGAACGCCGCGCACTCGCAGGCGGTCGTCTCGTTCATCGGCTTCCTCCCCTACCGTCAGCTCCTGCAGGGCGACCGTGCGTCTTCCACCGCGGCACGACCGTCATAATCCCCGCTGCTCCACAACCGCAGACTTGTGTCCGCAAACACGCTGACAACGGCACAAAACACAAATATGCCTCGGGCGGCACGTCGCCGTCCGAGGCATATTTAGTTAAAGTGCGCAGACAGACTAGTCCACCGAGATGTTGAGCGCCTTACCGCCCTCGTCCTTCCTGGTACCGATCGCCATAGCGGCGACAAGAGCCAAAACGAAAGCGACCACACCGGAGATGACAAGGCCGATAAAGCCCGTGTCGATGCCGGCAGGGTTAATAAAGCTCGGGAAACCGAGCGGGCCGGAGGCACCGAAGGCATAGAGTTTGGCACCCATGAGGCCGGCAATGGCGCCGCCTACACCAGCGGAAATAAAGGTTGACCACATAAGACGCTTACGCGGCAGCAAGATGGCGTAAAGCGCAGGCTCGTTGACACCGAAAATCGAAGAGACAAGGGCGGGAATGTTGACGGCAGCATTTTCCTCGGAGTCCTTGGTTCGGATGACCATGCCAAGCACAGCACCGGCGATGGCACAACCGCCTGCATACACGAGCGGGTTAATGAGGTCATAGCCGTAGGTTGCGACATCGAGAAACCACAGCGGGATGATACCCCAGTGCAGGCCGAACATGACGAGCAGGCTCCAGAACGTGCCGATGACAAAGCCGGCGATGGCGGGCTGGAAGTTGATGAGCATCAAGATGATCTGGGCAACGATGTTGGAGAGGACCGTCATGACCGGACCGACCACAAGCAGGCCAAGGATGCCGCAAATGAGGAGCGTCAGGATGTTGGAGAAGAACGAGCTCACAAGCGCGGGCAGCGCGTTAGAAAGGGCCTTGTGCACCTTGGAGGCAATCCAGACGATAAAGATCGCAGGCAGAATCGTCGATGAGTAATTCTGCATGATCAGCGGGATGCCAAAAATATCACCGTAGACATTGGACTCGAAGACCGTGCCGGCGCCGAGCGTGTAGAGCGGATCTCCGCCCATAAGGGCAACGAGCGTCGGGTAGACAAGGATACCACCGAGCGCCATTCCCATAACGGGCTTAAGTCCGAACTTCTTGGCCGACGTCCAGCCAATGATTAGCGGAAAGTAATAGAAGACCGAATCTCCGATTGCCGAGAGCGTCACATACGTATTGCTGTCCTTGGCAAGCCAACCGGCAACCGTGCAGAGCGCGAGCATCGACTTGATAAAGCCACCGGCCATAAGCACGCCAAGAACCGGTTGCAGAATCTCGGAGATGATGGCCAGCAGACGCGAGAATGGATCGCCCTTTTTGACGTCGTCGCCTTCATCGATATCGAGTGCGGGTTTGGAGTCGAACCCGCCAATCTGAACAAGGTCGTTGTAGACGGCCTCGACAGTGGCACCAATCACGACCTGATACTGTCCGCCGGCCTGGATGACGTCAACGACGCCCTTCGTCGCCTTAAGCTCATTGGTCTGGGCGAGCGATTCATCCTTGAGGTGGAAGCGGAGACGCGTAATGCAGTGGCTCACGTCTAACACATTGTCTCGACCACCGACCTTTGTGATGATTTCATCGCAAAGCTTCTGGTATTTCATGGAATTCTCCTTTTTCTGAGCGGGGTATAGCATCGATTTCATGCCTCCGTAGTCGACGTGGGAAGGCAAGGAACCCGCTTCCCCCTTTGAAATCCGCGGACGCACGTACGCCCGGGATGGGAAACGGCAGAGAAGATGGAAGATGCCGATCACATGGCAGCGAGCCTCATTGGCCCATGTCACGCAATCAGGTCTACAGACGCGAATCTGCTGCGCCGAGAAGTCTCGTCGTCTGGCAGAACTTGTCACACAGACGTTCCGGTTCGCCCTGGGGAATCTGAGTACGCTCGGTCTCAAAGGAGAGGCCGTACTCGCGTGCCGGAAGGAAATACTCAAAATAGCCGTTGGTGTAACCGCAGACTATTCCCTCGACCGGGCATTCGCGCTTCATGCGAATACCCAAGTCGCTGCCGAGCTCACTCGGGAACACAAAGAGATGCAGGCCGCCCAAACTGATGACGACACACTTAAGCGTGAGCGAAAAGTCGTCATGGGCAACGGTGTGATAGAACGTCTGAGGCTCGATGCGGTCGAGAACGACCTCGCGATCGAGCTTGATCTGGGAAATCGCCTCGGCAAGACCGGTCGAAACGCGCTCGACCTCGGGAATGCCGCGTCCCTGGCGAAAATTGCGGTCGCTACAGTCGCCAGCAGCACCGACGACCATGGCCGGATAGTAACCAAGACTCTGAGCGAGCTTTTTGCCGGTAAGACCGGCGAGTTCGCTCGTGAGCTCCGTGCAGTCGGGTCCGACGCAAGCGGAATGCA
>UROZ01000177.1 GCA_900549655.1 uncultured Collinsella sp. | reverse complement strand
TGTAGGCGAGCGGGGCGATCTCGATCACGCCACGCTCCATAAGCTCATCGGTGCGTTCGCGATCCATCATGTCAAAGAGGGCATCATAGAGCGGACGCATATACGGGTCGATCTTTTCCTCGAGGGTGCCGGGCAAAAAGCCCAAGTTCTCCCCCGCCTCGACAACCGGGCGCGTCAGGATCAGGCGGCCCACCTCATGGCGCTTGAGCGCGGCGACGGCGAGTGCCATAGCCAGATAGGTTTTACCGGTACCGGCGGGACCGAGGCCAAACGTGATGGTATGCGAGCGAATGGCATCCACGTAGCGCTTTTGGCCGAGCGTCTTGGGGCGGATGACGCGACCGCGATACGACAGCAGCACGTCATCGCGCAGCGACGAGGCATTATGCTCGCCGTCGCGCAGAACGGCCAGACAACGCGAGACGTCTTCGGCAGAAAGCGTGCGCCCGGCAGCAGCCTCACGAAAGGCATGCTCGAAAAAACGCGCGACCAGCTCAACCTCGTCCGGATCGCCGCTCACGGCAACGCTGTCACCGCGGGCAACCACATGGGCGCGCACCAAGTTCTCGAGTGCACGAAGGGCGCCATCGCCGGCGCCCAAAACGCGCGAGGGGTCGATACCCTCGGGAACGGTAAGTCTAATCTTCGAGGCTTCCATGAACCTCCCTGCGTGCATGGACCAAGCCGGAATCATCGACTCCGATGATAGCAACATCGAGCAGGCAAGGGGCTGTGAGTCCACAGGTATCATCAAGACGGGCATGATGGAACGAGCCGAGCGTCAGGTTGTCGCCATACTCGAGCACCGCACGCTCGACCGTGCCCACGCGGCGGCGGGCATCGGCGATCGCAAGCTCCTGTGCGGCGGCGCGCATGCGACGGCTGCGCTCGGCCATGACCTCAGGGGGTACCTGGTCGGGCATGTCGGCGGCGAGGGTGCCGGGGCGCTTGCTGTAGCGGAACACGTGCATGCGCGAAAAGCCCACGCGACGGCACAGCGCCAGCGACTGCTCGAACTCCTCGTCCGTCTCGCCAGGAAAACCGACGATAACGTCGCACGAAAGTGCGGCCTGTGGCAGGTTAGCGCGAATCATGCGCACCGTATCCTCAAAGGCCTCAGCGCTATAGGGACGACCCATGCGATGCAGCGTCGCCGTGCAGCCAGACTGCACGGGCAGGTGCAAAAACGGCGCGATACGCTTCGGATAGCGAGCCATCACCTTGAGCAAGCGCTCAGAAATATCCATGGGTTCCACCGAGGAGATACGCACATGGGCGATCTCGGTGCGCTCCATGATGGCCTGGAGCAGCTCATCGATCTCGACATGTTCATCGGTCGCGCTCTTGCCGTCATAGGCGCCCAGATTCACGCCGGTCAGCACGACCTCGGGCACGCCGGCCTCCTGAGCTTCACGCACCTGTTCGAGCACGGACTCAACGGGCACGGAACGCTCGGGGCCGCGGGCCTTCCACACGATGCAATAGGTACAGCGGTGGTTGCAGCCATCCTGGATCTTCACGCCCAGCCGCGAACGACCGAGCGCATCGACCACGTCGCCATCGCTGCAGGCGGGCACGCTATCGGATTCGACGCCCAGCACCTCGCAGACGCGTTCGGCGACGTCAATCTTGGACGGTTCGGCGATCACGCGATCGGAAAGCTCCAGCAGCTCCTCGGGATGCAGGTTGACGACGCAGCCGGTTACGACCACGTAAGGCTCGCCGGGATAGGCCAGGGCGTGACGGACGGCCTTGCGGGTCTTGGCCTCGGCCTCCCCCGTCACGGCACAGGTATTGATAACGATCAGTTCGGCGTCCCGGGGCTCCACCATCGCAAAGCCCAGGCGCATAAGATCGGCAGTGATACGGTCGGACTCAACCCGGTTGACACGACAACCGAGGTTGACGACGGAAATATGGGGTGCGAGCACGCGGGCTCCTTAATCGAGGATATCGTCGAGGGCACTCTTGATACGGTCGGTCACCGACTTCTTACCGGATGCGACGTCATCGCCCATCTCGTCGGCAAAGGCGCGAAGCAGCTCGCGCTGCTTGTTGGAGAGATTGGTGGGAACGACCACGCGCAGCTGCACAATCAGACGACCGCGCGAGCCGCCACCGCCGATACGCGGCATGCCGTAGTTGTTGACGCTCACGGTGTCACCGTACTGTGTGCCGGCGGGAACCGTCACTTTAACGACCTCGTCAGGCATAATGCCCTCGACCTCAATCTCGCAACCGAGCGCGGCCTGCGCAATCGAGATATCGCTCACCAGATAGAGGTCATCGCCATTACGCTTAAAACGCTCGTGGTCGGCGACACGCACGTTGACGATCAGGTCGCCCGACGGCTCGCCACGAAGGCCGGCCTCGCCAAAACCACTCACGCGCAGCTGGCGACCGGTCGAAACACCGGCGGGAATATCGATGTCAATCTTTTCGTGTGAAGGCGTGCGGCCCTGGCCGTCACAGGTCTCGCAGGGATGATCGATGACCGTGCCTTCGCCGTGGCAGTCGGGACAGGGCGAAGAGGACTGAACCTGGCCCAGGAAAGAACGCTGGACCGTCGTCACATAGCCTGTGCCGTGACAGCGGCTGCACTGCTTTTCGGTCGCGCCCTCGGCCTTGCCGGTACCATTACAGTCATCGCAAGGGGCAAGGCGGTCGTAGCTGATCGTCTTTTTGCAGCCGAGCGCCGCCTCCTCGAGCGTCACCGAAAGGGAGATGGCCATATCGCGACCGCGACGGCGCTCGCGACGGCTGCGAGCGCCACCGCCGGAGCCACCGCCAAAGAACGACGAGAACAGGTCGTCCATGCCCATGCCACCAAAGATATCGTTAATGTCGACATAGCCAGAGCCACCGGGGCCGTCAGCGGTGCCGTAACGGTCGTAGTTAGCACGCTTCTGCTCGTCGGAAAGAACGGAATAGGCCTCGTTGAGCTCTTTGAACTTGGCCTCGGCCTCGGGGTCGTCCGAAACATCCGGGTGTACCGTACGGGCTTTCTTTAGAAACGCGCGCTTAATCGTCCGCGCGTCGGCATCCTTGTCAACGCCAAGTACCTCGTAGTAATCCCTATTTTCCGACACGACCGAATCCTTCCAACTTTCATTATTGTCACAGTGCGTCCTATACCCAAGCTGGGCCGGGCGCAAACAGAGGGTTTGATGTTATTGCATTCCGTACGGCGAAAGCACGGCCCGCTGCGAGCAGCTCGCGAACCAAACCGACACGAGCGCGAACATAAAACCGTTGGCAAATCCATTGGCAAACTGCATCGCGCCGCGCTTCCACCACAGCAGACTGCGATGAAGCACTCCGTCCGACAGCACCATGAACAAGCCCATGGCAAACGGAATGAAGCACATCATGGCAAAGGCGGAGAACACGCCCGAGATGGCCGAGAGTACCAAAAACGGCGCCACGATGCCCATCA
>UROZ01000176.1 GCA_900549655.1 uncultured Collinsella sp. | reverse complement strand
CGCCAGGCAAATCCCGACAATCCTAGTGATAGTCGTTTGCGAAGGAGCCGTAGAAGAGCGCTTTACAGTCGACATCGCTGTAGCCCATCACGGCATCCTGCACATCGGATCGCAAGAGGTTGAGCACCTTGTACACGCCCTCGCCCATATCCCCGACGAAGAGTACCTGCTTGAACACATCGGGATAATCGCGCAGATAGGTCACATAGCCCCTAAGCTTTGCTAGCGTGTCGCCGAGGAACTCGCCATGAGGGTCAACGATGGACGGCCTGATGACGCCCGCTGCATCCTTCACGAAGAAGAGGAAGTCTGGATGCAGGGCCTTGCGTCCCACCGAAGACATGTACGGAATCGAAAACGCCTTAGCAGACATGCTGCCCGACGGATTGCGATAGAAGGCAACCGTGCGATTCTTTGCCAATTCGTTCCTAACGATATAGTCTTCCGCCGGGTTCAGGTCGAGCGGGCAGAGGCCGTCCTCTTTCTGCACGATATGGCACGGATATTTAGCGAAGTCGTCCGACGTGCTGGTAGACGTGGGCCACTCTATCTTTGTGAGGCGCTTGCCCTCAGTTTCACGGGCCAGCTCGTCGTAGCGCTGCTTTGCCGCGTCGTTAAGGTAGTCATAATCGCCAGATCCATCGACCTTATCGAAGTATTCCTTTCGGCATTGAGCCGCCCAGCCCTCGAGCGCATCAACGATGGCCTGCGTGCGCACCGCTGCGGCAAGGCGCAGGTCGCACTCGGGCCGCCCAAGTTCCTTGAAGTTGGCGCGACGATACTCATTCGCAAACTCCTTAGTGAAATGCATGTCGGCGTCGCGGGCGGCCTTTCTGAGGCCCTCGGCGTCCGTGCGGGCCTCCTCCTGCTCCTGGTCCTCGGTCTCGTTGAGCTTGTCGAGCGTAATCTTGACGGTCTCGGCAACCTCTACGTCGTGTTTGGCTTCGCGGTACTCGTCCTCGTTAGCAACGATGTATCCCTTGAGCTTCTGGACGAACTGTTTTTTCACGTCGGCCGCGGCATTGACATCGAGGCCGGTCTCGACAAGCAGAGTCGCCGTCTTAACCAGGCTCTGGAATTCGTTCCTGGCCTTTTTCGGAATGCGCTGCACGGGAATGGAATCGAAGGCTGTGCGGATGCCCTGCCACTCCTGATGCGTGAAAGACTGCTCGCGCTTGGTGGGCGGCTTGGGCTTTGCCATGGGCACGGGTTTTACGACCGAGACGGGCTGGGTCGGCTCGGTCTGTGCGGAACTTGGCTCAGGGGTCGCAGGTTGCTGCGGGGCAGGCGCTGCAACGTAGTTGCCCGTTGCGGGCTGAGGCGCCGGCTCCGCTTCTGGCGCCGGGACGTCGACGGGCCCGACCGCCGAGGCAAGCGAGGGCTGCGTTCCCTGCATGTCCAACGGCTCCTGAATCGCGATGCCGGCAAGCGGCGCCTGGTAGCCGGGTTGTGCCTGCCGCGCCGCCTCGATGGCCTTCTCGTTCTCCTCGTACGCCTTGAGCTCCTGTTGGTAGTCGGCTTCGGACTTGGGCGCAGCCGCCGTGATGGTCACGGGGTTGAGAACGATGTTCTGCTTGCCGATGGAGCTCTCACCCATGTCGTCCTTGCGACCCATGAGGTAGTCGACCACGTCCTGAGTGCTCTCGGGATTGAACTGGGGCAGGTAGCAGGCGACGGAGTTCAAAAGATCATCGGATTCGATGCGCCGCGCAAGCGGGGTGCGTACCATACGTCCCACGAGCTGTGCGATATAGGTCGAGTCCGAACGCCTGCGCTGCGAGAAGATAACCTCCGCTCGCGGGCAGTCCCATCCGTTGGAGACAGCTTCCTTGGCGAAGAGCACGCGAATGCGCGAGGTGTCCTGAACGAACTCGGGCTCGACATAGGGAATGAGGTATTTTCCCGCCGCGATGTCCTTATGCTCGCCGAAGACGTTGGCGAACGACATCGCCTCGGAAAGGCCGGGGACCAGGCCCGTGATCTGGTCGCACATCTCAGCCAGGGCCGAGTTGCTCACGTTGTCCGCCGCTTGGATGAGCAGCAGCGGGTTGACGGGACTCTCGCCCTCACGGGCACAGTACTCGCCCCACTCGCGGCAGGCCAGGGCATAGCGCTCGCACGCCATAGTGAGGTACTGGTGCTCGACTGGGTCGTCCTTCTCTGGCACGCGCAACTCGATGATGTCCTTGAGCAGACCTGACTCCTGGACCTCGCGAGGGGTCACAGCGACCTTTGGCATACGCACGCGATCGGCGCGCTGGTCCATGGCCGCCTCGAACCTCTGCGGCGTAGCAGAGACCCCGACGACGACGGGCATCGCCGCGCGGCCGTCCAGGCCGTCGATGAGGTTAGCATAGATCGTCGCGGTGCCGCGCTCACTTGATGCATTGGCCCCCAGGCCGCGGTGGGCCTCGTCTATGAACAGATAGAGGTTACGCTCCGGGTCCCTGATGGTGCGGTCAAGGATATCCCAGAACACGCGGCCGGAGTTGGCCTCACCACCCTTGGTGAGCAGGCCATTCTTGCTAAGCAGGTCCTTGCTGAGGAAATAGACATGGCGCGGTTCGAGAATGTCGTGCGCGGCTCCGAAGTCGTTGGTAATCGTGACCAGATGGCGCCTGTCGAGGATGCTGTCTGCCAGCTTGTCCGCCACGTTGGAAAAACGCACGCTCGTCTGCTCGTTCAGGCTCGGGGAATCCGAGAGCCAAAGAACAACGGCATTCTCGTCGGGCATGAGGCCCAGATCATCGTCTCCGAAGAAGAGTGCTTCGATCGTCGCCGCGCACATGACCGTCTTGCCCGAGCCCGTGGGAGATGCGAGGCACACCGAAGACAGTTCGCCGTCCTGCTCATAGCGTCGGCGCATCGACTGCAACTTGTTTGCCAGGGTCGCGACTGCCCCGGCTTGGAAATCCTTAAGTTCGACTCTCATGCTTACCTCACCGCATCCTCGGCGGCAATCTTGAACGATTGCAGGTAGTTCTCGTACAGGCGGACGACGTCGACCCCGGGCAGCTGTGCCTTGACGGAGGCGTATCGAGCCGTGTCGTCCGTGATCACATAAGCGCACCCTATGCTGGCATTCTGCTTGACGGCGTCTATGAAAGCGCCGACCGAAGCAAAGTCGAAAAGGACGGCGTAGGCGTCGACCATGGCAAAGCCCGGCTGCTCGTGCTTGATGATGCTGCCACGCGAACCAGCGCGCAGCCAGAGCAGGGGCGCGATCTCCTCGAAGGCCACGCCCAGCTCGACGGCGTCTGGGTCTGCGTAGGTGAGGTCAAAGAAGACGGCGTTTTCCTCGAAGCCGTCGGCCATGGGAAACTCGTCGGTGAACTTGTAGTCACCCTTGATGGGATCGCCCTCGGGCGTCTTGCCCGTGATGGCCGCCGTGACGCGAGGTTTGGTAACGTACTGGCAGATGCCCAGTGCCTCCCATTCGGGGTCGCCCTGGCGAAGACCGCGCT
>UROZ01000175.1 GCA_900549655.1 uncultured Collinsella sp. | reverse complement strand
GCTGTGTTTATGGGGGAGGGCACATGCGCCAAAACGGATCTAACTTAAACGGGCGCTCGGGTGCGCGTCCGACGGCGCGCCGTGACCTGGGGCAGCTGCCCAGCGGTCAGCGTCGACGTCGCCGTAAGCCCGGCGCGATGTACCTCAACCATAGCCGTGGGTTTAGCGATCGCAGCGCGCGCATCGGCAACGGGCGCTCGCCGCGTCGACCGTCCCGCCTGCCCTATGCGCTCATCGCCGTGGGTTGCGCGCTCGTACTGTTTATCGCTGCCGTCGTGGGCTACGTCAACCGCAGCGTGGACGTGGAACTCAACGGGCAAAAGACCGCGGTGCGCGTGGGCTCTACGTTGCAGAATCTTATCGACGATCAAAGCCTGGCCGAAACATACGACGCCGGCGATCTGCTGGCCGTCGACGACAGCGTGCTCAAGCGCCATGGCGGTGAAAAGCTGTCGGTGAAGGTCGACGGCAAGCGCGTGAAGCAAGGCAAATGGGATGGTCGCGAGCTTACGGGCGGCGAGAAGGTGACGGTCAAGGACGGCCGCAACGTGTACGAAAAGCACGAGGTCCAGGCCACGACTATCGAGCCAAAGCTTAAGGTCGAGGGCACGGGCGCCATTGAGTATGTCAAAACCTGGGGCGTTCAGGGTCGCTCCGAGGTATGGGTCGGCGAGCAGTCGGGCAAGACGCAGGACCGCGGCGAGGTCGTGCCCGCCACCGACTGCGTGGTCGAGTGCGCAAGCGTAGCGCCCAAGGGCAACGAAAAGTACGTGGCCCTGACATTTGACGAGGGTCCGAGCGGCGCGACCAAGCAGATTTTGCAGGTGCTCAAGGAAAAGGGCGTCACGGCGACATTCTTCCTTTCGGGCGATGCGGCTGAGGCCTCGCCCGCTACTGCCAAAGCGATTGTCGATGCCGGGTGCGAGGTCGGCTCCAACAGCTACAGCGATGATTCGCTCAAGGGCGAGGATCGTGAGACGGTGCGCAAGCAGATCACAAAGGGCACCGAAGCAATTAAGTCGGCGACCGGCGTCGAGACGATGTTGCTGCGTGCCCCCTACGCCGCGTTTGACGAGCAAAACTGGATCGACTCGATGGACCTGGTGTCCGCCGTGGTTTCGTGGAATATCGATTCGGGCGACTGGCTGCTCAACGGCGCTGACGAGCAAGTATCGACCGTGCTCGACTCGATGACGCCGGGCAATATTGTGCTGCTCACCGATAGCGATGAGTGCGCCGAGCAGACGCTCGAGGCGCTGCCGCAGATTATCGATGGCCTTGTCGCCGACGGCTACAAGATCGTGACGCTCAGCGACCTGGTCAAGACGGACACGGCGTTGAGCAAAAAGCTCACCTCGCTCACCAAGGTCTCCATGCCCAAAAACGCCGTGTTCCCCCAACTCCCCGAGGACGACGACACCACAGAGTAGTCATCGGGGACGTGCTTAAACGACTGGTCGTTTAGGACGGTCTTAATCGCTTTGTCCCACCGTGCTCATCCGGCTCTATGTCACGGATACGTCAGCGTTTGGTATGCCTGCAATGTTCAGCGCATAAATTCGGTGCCGCAGCGCGATGCTGATGCTATAGTTACTGCGGTTAATGAGGGTCAAGAGAAAGGTTACAGGTGAAATCCAAACCTCGACCATACAGTCGATGACCCCATGCAGGTGCTTTCTGCGCGTGCACGGGGTGTGAGCGCCGAGCGGCGTGCCGCCCGCGCATGCGTATACATATCAAAAAGTCCACGGATTGCGTGCCGGCATGGTCGCGCGGTCCGTAGGAATAATGATGGGGAGCACCATTGAATTATCTGAGTGAGATGCTCAAATTGCCAGTCTTGGACGTCGACGGCGAAAAGCTCGGCGTGGTTAACGATTTTGGCATTGCAACCGGCGAAGTTTTCCCGCACGTGACGTCGCTCGCGTTCCGCGGTCCCGGCAAGACGCCGTTTATGATCAGTTGGCGCAAATGGGTCGACCGTATCGACGAGACGGGCGTACACCTTAAGACGTCGGCCACCGAAATCCGTTTTTCGTACTTGCAGCCGACCGAACTCTTGCTTGCCCGCGACGTGCTTAACAAGCAGATTGTCGACACACAGGGCATGAAGGTCGTGCGCGTAAACGACATCAAGTTTTCCATGTCGGGCGAAAATCAGCTGCGCCTGCTGGGTGCCGAGGTCGGCGCCCGCGGTCTGCTGCGCGCGATCAGCCCCGCGCTCGAGCATGTCGTCGAGGGCTTTATGAAGCACCTGGGCAAGCCGCTCAGCGAGGACATTATCGCCTGGTCTTACATGGACCTGCTCGATCGCTCGACTAAGAACATCCAACTCTCGGTGTCGCACAAGACGCTTGGCGAGCTGCATCCTGCCGACATCGCTGACATCATCGAGCAGCTCGACCCGCGCCTGCGCGCGCAGGTGTTCGCGCAGCTCGATACGGCACAGGCCGCCGAGGCCATCTCGGAGTTCGATGACGACGAGCTCATGACCGAGATGCTCGAGGGCCTGTCCGATACCGACGCATCGTCGATGCTGGCCATGATGGACCCGGACGACGCTGCCGACCTGATCGACGAGCTCGATTACGAGAAGGCCGAGAAGCTCCTGCGCCTGATGGGCGTCAAGGAGGAGAAGGCGATTCGTAATCTGCTGGGCTATGAGGACAACACCGCCGGCCGCATCATGACCTCGGAGTTTGTCTCGCTGCCCGCCACGGCGACAGTCGGTGATGCCATCGAGGCGATTCGTAAACTCGACGAGGACTTTGAGAGCGTCTACTACGTCTATACCGAGGATCCGAGCGGCATGCTGACGGGCGTGCTTTCGCTGCGCACGCTGATCGTGGCCGACCGCGACGCCACGCTGGGCCAGCTCGCCTATCGCGATCTGGTCTACGTGTCGCCCGACGAGGACCAGGAAGACGTGACGGACGAGATGACCAAGTACGACCTGGTTGCCATCCCTGTCTGCGATGAGAACCGTCATATCCTGGGTATCGTGACCTTCGACGACGCCATGGACGTTATCGCCGAGGAGCATCAGGAGGACCTGCAGATCGCCGGTGTCGGCTCGGGCGATAGCGCGTCGGACGACTCGACGAACGTGCTCAGCTGGTTCGTGCATCGTCAGTACTGGGTCGTCGTGTGGGGCATCGCCTCGTGCATTATGGCGACCGTGCTGGGGACGGCGCTGGGCTCTGCGCATCTGGTGGTGTTCCCCATGTGCGCCATGCCGCTCGTGCTGCTGGCTGCCTCGCGCATGGTGTCGTTCGTCAAGAACTACTTCCTCGAGTACGACGGTCACGACGACGAGCCCAAACCGTACCTGGGATTCTTCTTCCAGAGCACGGGTATGGGCCTGATCCTTTCGCTCGTGACCTACCTGTGCGCGCAGCTGGTGCGCACCGCCGCGTTCCCCGATGCCACTATGTTTGAGGAGCAGCTCTTTACCGGCTGCTTTAATATCGCTGCCATCATTTGCCTGGTTGGCAACATGAGCGCCGTGATTTACCTGATGGTGCTGTTCTGGCG
>UROZ01000174.1 GCA_900549655.1 uncultured Collinsella sp. | reverse complement strand
GTCTCGAGGTTGTCCGCGTAGTGCGTCATCGTGGGCAGAATCGCCAGGCCAAAGAGCAGCAGCAGCGAGGCAAACGCAATGCCCACGAAGAGCGTGGCGAAGTTGCCCAGGTTGCGCAGGAAAATGCGCAGGCGAAAGCGCGAGACAAAACCCATGCGCTCCGGCAGCTGCAAGCCGCGCTTGGTGCCCGATTTGCCGCTCGCCTCGTGACGAAGGAACTGCAACGGCGTCTTGCCCATTTTGCGAAGCAGGCCCACCAGCGTGATGAGGATGAGCGCGGCGGCGGGAACCACGGCGCACTTCACAAAGATCCCCCAGCTCCAGTACACCTGGAAGGGCGGCAGGCTGTACGAGCCGTAATACAGGCTACGCATAGGCTCGGTAAAGAACGCAATGCCGAGCGCGGTGCCCAGCAGCGCCGCGACCACGCCTACGATGGCGGGAAGCGCCAGGTAGTGCAGCACGATCTCGCGACGACGATAGCCGCTGGCGAGCAGCGTGCCGATGATGGCGCTTTCCTCCTCGATGGTGGCGTCGGTAAGGACCACAAAGACGAACGCCATGATCACGATGATAATGTCGAGCAGCGTCGTCCACATCATGGAGTCGCCGTCTACGTCGTCGCGCGCGTAGCCAATACCCTGATTGGAATCGGCATCGATGAGGTCATCCACGCGTGCATCGGCATCGGTGAGCGCCTCTACCATATCCTGCTCGGCGTCGATGCGGTCCGCGGCGGAGAGGTCGCGGTCGATAAAGGTAAAGGAATAGGTGTAGGCGGGTGCGCCGCCAGCGTCCTCGAGCGCGGCAAAGCCGGCGTCGGTGACCTCGGCCACGCCATAGGTGATGGTGTTCACCGTAAAGTCCGAGTTGTTGAGGAACAGCGCCTGGCTATCGGGCTGGGTCATGATGCCGCAGATGGTGTAGGTGCGACCCTCGAGCTCGACTTTATCGCCCACGGCGAGGTCGTTGTTGGTGGCGAAGACACGGTCGATTGCCACCTCACCGTCCGTCTTGGGCTCCTTGCCCTCACAGTAGGACGCGATATCGACCTTGGTGCGGTGCGCATAGGTGCGCAGCGTGCGCTTGGTGCCGTCGTCGCCGGACGCCTTTTTGATGATGGCGTCGATGGAGAAATTCTTGTAGAGCGTGACGCCGCCGACGTCACTGGCGGCATCCTCGGCAGCCTTGAGTTGATCGTCGGTTGCCTCGAAGGAGGTGGTCACGCGGCCGTCCTCAATCGTGTACGCATCGCGCATGTCGTCGATAAGGCAGCCGATGGAATGCGCCGCGAGCAAAAAGCCCGATGTAAGGGCGATGCTTCCGCACATAAGCAAAAAGATGCCCAGGTACTTGCCGATATTGCGGCGCAGCTCGCGCGGGAGACGTTTTGCGAGAGGTGTCATGGCGCCGCCTACCAATCGAGCTCGGCAGCCGCGACGGGCGACTCATTGAGCTCGTCCTCGACGATGCGCCCGTCGCGCAGGCGCAGCACGCGATTGGCCATGCGGGCGATGGCAGCATTGTGGGTGACGATGATAATGGTGCAGCCGTACTCGCGGTTGACGTCCTCCATGAGCTGCAGGATTTCCTTGGATGTCTTGTAATCGAGCGCGCCCGTGGGCTCGTCGCACAGCAGCAGACCCGGGTTTTTGACGAGCGCACGGCCGATGGCGCAGCGCTGCTGTTGGCCGCCCGAGACCTGGCGCGGGAACTTGTTGCGGTGCTCGTAGAGGCCCAGCGAGCGTAGCAGGTCGTCAATGTTGAGCGGCTTTTTGGACAGGTGCGCCGTGACCTCGATGTTCTCCTTGATGGTCAGATCGGGCACCAGGTTGTAGAACTGAAAGACAAAGCCCAGCTCACGGCGGCGATACTCGCCCAGGTCGGTAGGCTTGAGCACCGTGAGGTCGCAGCCGTCCACCATGATGGAGCCGCCGTCGGCATCCTCCAGGCCGCCGATCAGGTTAAGAAACGTCGACTTGCCCGAACCCGAAGGCCCCAGCATGACGCAGATCTCTCCGCGGTTGATGGACGTGTCGATGCCGTCGAGCACCGTCAGGCGCGCATCACCGTCGCCGTAGTGCTTTTTGAGATCCTTAACCTGGACATAGGCTTGCTTCGTCGCCATGCTATCCCCCATTGTTAGCCTCGTACTACTTTATGAACGTAATAGTAAACCTTGGCGAACTATTTTTGGGCGAGAGTGGGGGTTTGTTTCAAGACTAGTCATTGGGGACGTTCTTATATGACCAGTCGTTGGGGACACTCTTTCGCCACCCGGCACTTGGGGACGTTCCTTTCCTACCGGCAGCTGGGGACAGTCCTTGGCAACCCGACCGGCAAGCCGGCGGTTCGGCAAAGACTGTCCCCGATGACTAGTCGTTTAAGTCTGTCCCCAATGAGTAAAGAACGTCCCCAATGACTAGGTGGCTAGGCGCGGGATTTGGCGCGTGCGAGGGCGAGGCCTACGGCGGCGATGGCCACGGCAAAGAGTGCCGTGACGCCCAGGTCGCAGGCGATGTCGCCCAGCACGGTGGACGTCAAATCCGAGGCAAGCGCCTTGCTGATCGCGTCGTTCACCCAATATGTCGGCACAAAGTGCGCCACCGTCTGCACGGCCGAGCCCATCAGCGACAGCGGCATCCAGGCGCCGCCCAAAAACGTCATGAGTATGCCGAGCAGGTTGCCCACACCGTTGAGCAGCTCCTCGCGCGCACCCAGGCTCGAAAGGGCAAAGCCAACGGCCAGAGGCGTGCACGCCAGGGCAAACGTCGCCGCCAGCGCCAGGCACACACGACCCACGCCGACCTCGGCAACCGCGCCGGCAAAGCCCACGACGCCCATCATGCTCGACACAAACCAGATACAGACGGTGAGCACGGCGGCGGCAGCAAACACGGCAAGCGAACGCTGGCGCTCGGAGATTGGGCCGGCCTCCATGCGGCGCACACGCTCGGGCTCGTTCATGCCCGAGAACACCAGCCCCACCGACACGATGACCGACGAGATAATCGCGTACGCGCCAAAGTTGAAGTACGACTCGAGCGTGGCGGCAGCAGTCGAGTCGACCTTGACCTGCTCGATCTCGACCTCCGCACGTTTGGCGGCAGCATGCTCGGCGGCCTTGGCAACGTCGCCGTCGGAGGCATTGGGCTCAAGCGCCGCCGCAGCACCCGCGAGCGAGATCCAGCGCGAGGCCTCGGCAGACGAAAGCGCCGCTGCCATGGTGCCGGCGCCGTAGGTCACATCGAGCTTGGGCAGAGACTCCCCCGCGCGGGCGGCTGCAACAAGGTCGCCCTCAAACCCCTCCGGGATAAAGAACACGCAGTCGGCGCTACCCTTGGCGCTGTTGCTCTTGGAGAGCGCGTCCGCAAGGTCGTAGGTGTCGTCGCCGACGCCCGTGACCAGCTCAAAACGCGAACCCAGATGCTTGGCAAGCGCACGCGAAAGGTCGCTATTGTCGCGGTCGACCACGATCACGTTGGTGTCGTAGGGCTTGTACTCGGTGAGCTGCGACGAGTTCCAGCTCACCGATGCCGCGATGAA
>UROZ01000173.1 GCA_900549655.1 uncultured Collinsella sp. | reverse complement strand
GAACCTGCGATTTCGATGTCAGTAGGCATGGGCGGTCCTTTCGTTACCGGATGAGAAAAAGACCAATCCAGCATAGCACGGGCGCGCAATAGAAAAACACCCGTAACCGATGAATGGCGATATGTTTATCCAATGCCCAGCGATAGCCTAACAGCCTGCCAAAACAAAACCATCCCTAAACGGTTGGCTCGATCCCCAAATGCTCAAACGTGCGAAGGGTTGCTTGGCGGCCCTGGGGCGTACGGATCATCAGACCGCACTGCAGCAGATAGGGCTCATAGACATCCTCAAGCGTGCCCGGGTCCTCGCCTACCGCGCTGGCAAGCGTGGTCAGGCCCACGGCGCGACCGGAGAACGTCTTGGCAAGCGTCTCCAAAATACGGATGTCCATCCAGTCCAGGCCAAGCTCATCGATCTCGAAGAACTCGAGCGCTTGACGGCAAATGTCGAGTTCGATGGGACCGTTACCGCGCACCTGCGCATAGTCGCGCACGCGCTTGAGCAGACGGTTTGCAAGACGCGGCGTGCCGCGCGAGCGCGAGCCTATCTCGAGCGCGCTGGGATGGTCAATCGTCGCGCCCAGGATGGTCGCTGAGCGCGTCACGATCTGGGCGAGCTCCTCGACGGTGTAGTAATCCAGGCGATACGAGATGCCAAAGCGGTCGCGCAGCGGACCGGTCAGCATGCCCGAGCGGGTCGTCGCCGCCACCAGTGTGAACTTGGGGATGTCAAGGCGAATCGAGCGAGCCGCCGGACCCTTGCCGATTACGATATCGAGCGCAAAGTCCTCCATCGCGGGATACAGGACCTCCTCGACCGAACGGTTGAGGCGGTGGATCTCGTCGATAAACAGCACGTCGCCCGGCTGCAAATTGGTAAGGATAGCCGCCAGGTCGCCGGTACGCGCGATGGCAGGGCCACTCGTCGTCTTGATCTGAGCGCCCAGCTCGTTGGCGATAACCGTAGCCAGCGTGGTCTTGCCCAAGCCCGGAGGGCCTGAGAAGATCACGTGGTCGAGCGTCTCGCCACGGCTCTGCGCTGCCTCGATCAACACGCGCAGGCTCTGCTTGATGTGCTCCTGGCCGCAGTAGTCGTCCAAGCGCTGAGGGCGCAAGGTGCGGTCGACATCGAGGTCCTCGGGCGTCAGCTCCGAGCCCACCACGCGCTCACCGTGCGCCATGGATGCCGCCGGCGAGTTGCCGGGCGTCGCCCACAGGTCCTGAGAGTCATCGGCTTCCCACATCACGCATCCATTCCGAGTCGCTTAAGCGCCGCGCCGAGCAGATCCTCGACACGCATATCCTGCCCATCATACCCGCTCAGGGCAACATCGGTCTCCTGCGGACTAAAACCCATGGAAAGGAGTGCCGCACGGGCATCATCGATCGCCGAAGGAGCGGCGGCAGGAACCGGCATCGCAACCTGGCCGGGAATTACATCGACCGGCACAAAGCCCTTGTCCTTGGCAAAGGTGCTCTTGAGCTCCAGGATGAGACGCTGCGCGGTCTTTTTGCCCACGCCAGGCACCTTGGCCATGCCTTTGTCGTCCTCGGCCATTACCAGAGAATACAGCTGTCCCACGGTATAGGTGGAGAGCACGGCGAGCGCCAGGCGCGGGCCGACGCCCGAGACGGACACAAGTCGATCGAACATCGTACGCTCGTCCTTGGAGGCAAAGCCAAAGAGCGTCATAGCGTCCTCGCGCACCTGCATGCGCGTATAGAGGCGAACCTCGCCGCCGGTCGTTGGCAACGTGGCCGCGGTGCTGCCCGAGATGCCGAGCTCAAAGCCCACGCCCGATACATCGACGACGGCCGAGCTCATCGTGGCCTCGACAAGCGTTCCATGGAGCTGGGAGATCATCGGTATCCGGTTCCTCTCTGTTGATAGAACTCGCCGCCGGTGAGGGCGCGGGTGCGGCTTAAGTTAACGTGGCAGATGGCGCAGGCCAGGGCATCGGCGGCATGGTCGGGATGCGGGTCGTGGTCAAGTTGCGTAAGCGTGCGCACCATATAGGCGACCTGCCGCTTGTCCGCGGCGCCGGTGCCCACCACAGCCTGCTTGATCTGCATAGGCGTGTATTCGCCGATCTCGAGCGCGCATTCCGAAAGCGCCACGAGCGCAGCGCCGCGGGCATGCGCCGTAGGGATGGCCGAGCGAACGTTAGCGCCAAAGTAGATGCTCTCGACAGCCGCGGTATCGGGGCGATAGCGCTCGACAACGTCTTTGAGGTCGCGGGCGATGTGCGACAGGCGCACCGCGAGCGGACTACCCGCGCTGGTCTCGATACAGCCGTAGGCACGGCAGCGGACCTCGCCACGCCGTTCCTCGATAATCCCCCACCCCGTATGGGCCAAACCGGGGTCGATACCCAAGATAACCAAGCCAGCCTCCCCTCGCCTTTTGCCGAGCGCAAGGCAAGGCCCCGCGCACTATTCACGAACGTCTGTTCTAGAATAACACAACGAGGCCAAGATGCTTAGTTGAAGTGTCAGGGTTGGAAGCGAATCCTATCCCCAGTTTAGTTCTGCGAGAAGAACGGGAACTGCCTCGGATCTATCGGCGGATGCGGCATCGGCGTGCCCTGGGGCCCACCCTGCGAGCCGCCCTGACCGCTCATCATCTTATCGATGGCGTCCTGGACCTCGCCCTCGAACTTTTTCATTCCCTCGTGCAAACGACGCTGACCGTCCTCAGAGCGCAGCTCCTCCATCTGCTCGGGCGAAATACCCAACAGGTCACCCAATATGCCCATCATCTCGCCACGCATGCGCTCGCTTGTGTCCTCGTCGGCAAAACGGTTCACCTCGGCGCGCGCCAGCGCATCGACCGTCATGCGCTCTTTACCGCTCAGGCCAAGATCGGACCACGCGAGCATATACGGCCAAGCGCGCTCGACAAACGAACGGGCCGAGACGATCGGCGCCGTCGGCAGCTGGCGGCGAGCCGCCTCTCCCTGGCGCACGAGCATCAGCAGCAGCGAGCAAGCCTCGGGCTTGCCGGCAGCCATCGGAATGTCATCGAAGGAACGGTTGCGGTCCACATGCGCCTCAAGCGCGCCATCGACCTCGCCCGGCTCAAGCCCGCCGAGCAGCTGCGCCGCGCGGTCGAGCATGTCGACCGGACCGTCAAGCGTCGAGAGCGCCCGCGCCAGCACGCGCTCCATGCAATCCTCCACCGCGTTGAGCGTCACGAGCTCCTGCGGCACCACGGCAGACGTGCGGTTGCGCACGCGCGCCACAAACTCGAGCGTCGACAGGTATACGTCACCAAAGGGTGCATAATCGCCCTGGTAGCCACCGCAAAGCGCGGGCGCCGCCAGCGCGTACTCAGTTTTGGACAGCGGGGTCAACGCCATCGCACCCAGCTCGAGCGCCGTATCCTCCAGCATGAGGCCCAGCGTGCGAGAGCGCAGGCGCTCGGCGTCGCCCGCCGACACATCGCGGTCGAGCACACGCGCGGCATCCGGCGCATCGCGCTCAACCGTGCGAATATGCAGGCGCTCGGCAATGGCGCGAACGGCGGCACAGCGAGCAGCCTCGGCCTCCTCCTGCGCCGGCGTAAAGATGCGGTTGCGTCCCAACACCAGGCCGACCACATTGCGCGGACCTAGGGCGTCGACGGCAAGCGCCGCCAGCAGGGA
>UROZ01000172.1 GCA_900549655.1 uncultured Collinsella sp. | reverse complement strand
GCGGCGGCCCGCGACTTCCTCGCGAGCCAGGTCGGGGCGATGCGTGGGCGCAGGCGCCTGAGCACCCTGCGCGGGCACGTCGAGTATGCTGAAGGATGCCGTGCTGCCGGGGTCGATGTTATGGCGCGGCTGCGGGGTCTTGGCCGGCGAGATGGACATGTCCGCCGGCTCACCGAGTGTGGCCGTGGCATCGGCCTTAGCCTCGTCGGCCTCGGCCTGGGCCCAGGCCTGTTCAAAGGTTAGGGGTTCGGCGGAGTTGGAAGCGGCGTCCGTCTCGAAGGCATCGTTGCCGGTCTCGTCCTCGTCGCTCGACACGTCACGCGGCGCGGGTTCGTCCCACTCCTCGTCCGGAGCCTCGCCCTCGCTATACCACCATTCAAAGTCATCGATATCCATACGGGGCGCCCCCTTGGCCTCGCAAATAAACACTTGCCAGCCTTATACCCCCAGACGACACGAGGGCTCGCACGGAACGCGAAAAAGGACTGCTCCTTTGTCGCATCGAAACGGATCTGTTTGCGTTTAGCCGCGGGTAATCTTTTTTCTCAACAAGAAGTCGACTGCCCCCACGATTCTGATGCCATCGATGTCCGTTGGATGGTCGCCATCCCTGACAATCAGGATCTTCTCATACGAATCAGGAATTTTTCCTAGCGTGCTTAGCTTGAGCGGTCGCAGCTCGCGTTCTCTCGTCGCCTCGGCATCGATCCGTTCGGTAACCTGGATATATTTGCGGTCCGACCCCTCGCCGATTGCGACAAAGTCGATTTCCCCCGCGCGCAGATGGCCGCAAAACACTTCGTATCCTTCAAATACAAGCTGGTTGTAGATAACGTTCTCGAGCATCCTTCCGCTATCGCTACCTCTATATCCGTCAAGATAGCTGCGAATTCCCATATCAGCTATGTAATATTTACCGCCTGTCTTAAGAAGCTCCCGCCCCTTGATGTCATACCTTTTTACTTTGGTAAACAGGTATGTCTCTTCCAGAGCGTCAATATATGCCGACACCGTCGATGCGTTGGTCTTACCGCCTGCCGATTCGTTGAGCGTCCCTACGATTTTGTTGACCGAGGTTTGGTTGGAGATGTTGTCTGCCAGATACGCACAGAGCCGCTCGAGAACATCGCGCTTGGTGATAGCTCCGCGACCCCTACGCGTCGCACGCGACAGGATATCGCGCGCGACGATCGTCTGGTAGAGGCTACGGATATAGTCGCGGCACAGCTCACGTCTCGGCTCATCATGGGCCAGAAACGGCATGCCGCCATAGGTTATGTACTGCTCAAGCACGGTATTTGAATTAAGGCGATCGCCCGTCTTGGAAACAAGTTCGACCCTCTCACCAAGCCCTTCAGCGGCGACCGCATCAATCGAGCGAAAATCAAGATATTCGCTAAACGTGAGGGGTTGCATCTTGACCTCGACATATCGGCCCGAGATAAGCGTTGCGAGCTCGCTCGATAGCAAAAAGGCATTGGAGCCCGTGACATAGATATCGCACGGCAAATCCACTCGGAGTGAGTTGACTGCCTTTTCCCAACCTTCGACATTCTGGAGCTCGTCAAAGAACAGGTAGGGATGATCGATGCCGTCGATGCGCTCCCGAACCATACGATAAAACGTCAGATAATCCGTAATTCCCGCGTGCTCTAGAGATTCCATCTTAAAGGTCAGCAAACGCTCGGCTGGCACCCCCTGTTGCGCCAGATAGTCCCTCATCATGTCCAATAACGTTGATTTGCCACAACGGCGTATGCCCGTCACGATTTTGATGAGGTCGGTATCCTGAAAAGCAATGAGTCGATCAAGATAACGGCTTCGGCGAACGATATCCATAGAGTCTCCCTAGCGCCCGACCAGACATGAAATCTTATAAACTTGCATTTTTTGCAAGTTTATAAGATGTTACCTTAGAAACTTGAAGAATTTGCAAGTTTCTAAGGCATGGAATGTGACAAACGGACTGCCCCTTTGTCACATTGCGAGGGCAACGCGAATGGAGGGGGCCTCGAGGGCCTCCTCGAGCGCAAACTTGCCCTCGCCCGCTGCAACCTTTGTCGTGTGCACACCCATGGGATCTCCCGTCGCCCGCGATGTACCTGAGACCATCTTCGCCTGTATTGCGACTATACAGGCAAGCGCAGCCTGCGACAAAGGGGGCGGGCACCTGACACATTCTGGTAGAGTTGCAGGGACTGAATCCAGCTCATATAACGCAACATGGGAGCAACTGCTTTGACCACCGCAACTTCGTCCACAACAGCATCAACCGCCGCCGCGCTCTCCCCCGCGCGCACCAAGCTCTGCCTGGCGCTGCTCGTGCTGTTGGGATTCTCGCTCGGCTGCTCGGAGTTCGTGGTCATCGGCATCGAAAGCGACTTGGCAACGGAACTCGGCGTATCACTTGCCACTGCGGGCCAGCTCATCAGCGTGTTCGCGCTCGTCTACGCTATCGCCACGCCGGTACTTGCGCTCAGCACGGGGCGCTTCCGCCGCTACCAGCTGCTCGTGTGCTACAGCATCGTCTTTGTGCTCGGCAACCTGGTCATGGCGTTGGCGCCCAACTTCCAGGTGCTGTTTATCTCGCGCATTGTCCTGGGCTCCGTCTCGGGCGCACTGCTCGCCGTGGGCGTGACGTACATCCCCGAGCTGCTGTCTCCGCAGCAAACTTCGCTTGCCATCTCGGTGGTATATGGTGCGTTTTCCGTGGCAATGGTCTTTGTCACTTCGATCGGCAAGTTTGTGGCCGACACGCTCGATTGGCACGTGGCCATGTACGGCACGCTGACCTTTGCCGTTCTGATCTGCGGAGCGCTCGTGGCGTTTATGCCGCGCGCTGGGCAAACCGACGAGCCTGCCACCTTCCGCGAGCAGGCGGGGCTGCTACGCGAGCCGAGCATCATCACCGGCATGCTCATCTTCTTGTTTGGCGTGGGCTCGGTCTATGTGTTCTACGGCTACGTGACGCCTTATCTTGAGCAGGTGCTGGGCATGGGCACGGTCGAAGCCAGCACCACGCTTATGGCCTACGGCGTATTCTGCCTGATCTCGAACATCCTGGGCGGATGGATCGATGCGCGCTTTGGTATGAAGGCACTGCTTGTGACGTTTGTGCTGCAAGCTGCAGCGTTACTCGGGCTGTTTGCTGTGGGCGGCACCATACCGCCCGCGCTGGTCTTTGTCTTTAGCTTGGCGCTGCTCATGTACCTGTTCTCGGTGTCGTGCATCACGCACTTTATGGACGTGGCTCGCAGCCGCCATCCCAAGTCGATGGTACTCGCAAGTTCGGTTGAGCCCATGGCGTTTAACGTCGGCATCTCGTTTGGCACCGCAGTGGGCGGTGCTGTGGTAAGCGGCGTTGGCATTGCGTACGTGGGCGCAGTGGGTGCCGCGTTCTCGCTTGTGGCCTGGGCGCTCACACTGGTGACGATTAGGTTGGCTCGCTGGGAGCGCCACCGTCAATCAGCACAGCCCCGAATGCAGGCATAGGGGCGAACATAGCCCAAGGTGGCGAGCAACCGGTGAAAACCGCCCAATATGAGTATGTTTATCCGCCTGGAAGCTTCAGCAGTGCAATTTCGTGTACTTCAGATACACGCTTTTCTACGATTTCGTGTATTTCACGTACACGAAATGCGCGCGGGGCAACTCAAAAGCGGCGGC
>UROZ01000171.1 GCA_900549655.1 uncultured Collinsella sp. | reverse complement strand
AGGTCTAGAACTCCCATCCGGGAATCCGGGGGCGTGACGGGGGTTTCTCTCCGGAACGTCCTCGGACATGCAAAGAGGCTCCGCATCGCGCTTCGCGCTGCGGAGCCTCTTTGCGTCCTGCGGAATATTCCGGAGAGAAGTCCCCGTCCCGCCCCCGGATTCCCTGCGTTTACGGCCTTGAGGCCGGCGGGCGGAGAAGGATGTGGTCGATAGGGATACGTGTCCCCTTCGCTGTTTCGCGCTTTGCGCGAAAGGCGCGTTGCTTTGGGATGGGTGGGGGACGTGGTTGCTTTGGCAACTGATCTCCGCCACAAATTACCCTTGGCATACTTGCGCGAGAACCTGCTCGTGCTACACTTGCAATTGCTGTTTCAGGGCGGGGTGGAATTCCCCACTGGCGGTAAATCGGGCGGTGTCAAAGGGACGCCGTGGCGCAGGCGAGGTGTCTGCGACCGAGCCGATGAGTCCGCGACCCGTGCGTGTGTTGGTTCGCATGCCGGCTGAACTGGTGAGATCCCAGTACCAACGGTTAGAGTCCGGATGAAAGAGGCAGGTGATCTTATGTCTGAACAGTCGCAGCATATCCATTTTGAGAACACGAATAGGTGGAGCACCAAACAGCTCGTTACCATGGCGTTGATGTGCGCCTTGGGCGCCCTGTTTATGTACGTGCAGCTGCCTATCCTTCCTTCGGCGCCGTTTTTGACGTATGACCCGTCGCTGGTACCGGCGATGGTGTGCGGGTTTGCGTATGGTCCTGGCGCCGGCACTGCTGTTGCCGCTATGGCTATCGTTATCCATGCGCTCACCACGGGTGACTGGGTCGGCGCGCTTATGAACCTGGTTGCCACGCTGGGCTACATTCTGCCTGCGGCTATCGTCTATCAGAAGATGCATACCTATAAGGGTGCCGTGATTGGCCTGGTGCTCGGCGTTATTGCCGCTACGGCGTTGTCTATGGTCGCAAACCTTACCATTGGCGTATGGTTCTGGTATGGCTCGGTCGATGTGATCGCCCCGCTCATGATTCCTGCCGTGCTGCCGTTCAACCTTATCAAGACCGTGCTTAACTCGGTGTTGACACTGGCGGTGTATAAAGCGGTCTCCAACCTCATCACGCCTAAAAAGGACCAGGTCAAAGGCCGCGCATGATTGAGTGTCGGGGCGTTTCCTTTAGCTATGACGGTGCCGTACCGGCGCTCGACGGCGTCGATCTGAATATCGAGGACGGCGAGTTTTTCTGCATCCTCGGTGGCAATGGGTCGGGCAAGTCGACGTTTGCCAAGCATCTGAATGCGCTGTTGCAGCCCGATGCGGGCACGGTACGCATCAACGGCATGGATGCGTCCGACCCCGAGCTGGTCTACGACATTCGTTCGACCGCGGGCATGGTATTCCAGAATCCCGACGACCAGCTGGTGGCAACGCTTGTCGAAGATGACGTTGCGTTTGGTCCCGAAAACCTTGGCGTGCCATCGGCGCAAATTGCGCAGCGCGTACGCGAGGCGCTGAAGGGTGTGGGCCTGGTGGGCTTTGAGCGCCACGAGACCCATGCGCTTTCGGGCGGCCAAAAGCAGCGCGTGGCGCTTGCCGGCGTGCTCGCCATGGAACCGCGCGTGCTCATATTGGACGAGGCTTCCTCGATGCTCGATCCGCGTGGACGCAAGGGCCTCATGAAGGCTTGCCGCGCGTTGCACGCTCGCGGCATGACCATCGTGATGATTACGCACTTTATGGAGGAGGCTGCCGAGGCCGATCGTGTCGCCGTGTTTCAGACGGGACGAGTTGCCATGCTGGGCACGCCCGATGAGATTCTGACGCGGGCGAATGAACTCGTTCAGCTCAACCTTGACATGCCAGAGTCGTGCCGTTTGGGCATGGCACTTCGTGCGGAGGGCGTGCCCGTTTGCGCGCAGGTACGTGAGGCGGATATGGTCGCCGAGATTGCGCAGGCTTATGCCGAGCGAAGTGGGGCAGGCATCGCGGGGCAGTCTTCCGTATCCCAGTCGGAAATCGCTGACGGCACTGTTCCGGTAGACAACGAGGGCAACGCGTCGGAGCCCGTCATCGAGCTATCCCATGTTTCGTACAGTTATTCGCTCAGTCCGCGCGAGCGCCGCCGCTGGCATAAGCGCTCGGCCGCCGAGGGTTCATCGAACAAACAGGCTCTCTGGGGAAACGACCCCAGCAGCCCGTGGGCGCTGCGCGATGTATCGCTGACGGTGCGTCGCGGCGAGTTCCTGGGTTTGGCAGGTCATACCGGTTCGGGTAAGTCGACGCTGGTCCAGCATCTCAACGGTTTGATTCGTCCCCAGGAGGGAAGCGTTTGCGCGCTGGGGCTCGATCTCTCAAACAAGAAAGACGCCGCCGCGGTTAAGGCCAAGGTCGGCGTGGTGTTTCAATATCCTGAGCGTCAGCTGTTTGCCGAAACCGTGGCGCAGGACGTGGCGTTTGGTCCGCACAACCTTGGCTTGCCGCAAGATGAAGTCGACCGTCGTGTCGAGTCATCGCTCTCACGCGTGGGCCTCGACCTTTCCACGGTCGGCGACAAGAGCCCCTTTGAGCTTTCGGGCGGTCAACAACGGCGCGTGGCATTCGCCGGCGTGCTTGCCATGGAGCCCGAGGTCCTGGTGCTCGATGAACCCATGGCGGGGCTCGATCCGGCTGCGCGCAGGGATTTCCTAGGGCTCATCGATCGACTCCATTGCGAGGGCCTGACCGTTGTCATGGTTTCGCACAGCATGGATGACCTGGCAAATTGTTGTGACCGTATCGTCGTGATGAACGAGGGCGCGGTGTTTGCTGAGGGAACGCCCGTGCAGGTGTTTGCGCATGCCGATGAGCTCAAGTCGATCGGCTTGGGCGTTCCCGCCGCCCAGCGTATGGCGCTGGCGCTTACGGAGGCGGGCGTGCCGCTGCGTCGCGGCGGGCTCTATACGGTTGAGTCGTTGGCCGACGAGTTGGCAAATTTGCTGATCGGTCGCTCAGACGGTTCTTCTAACGTCTCGGACATTGCTAAATCCAAGACGGTCGCGCGAGAGGAGGGCTGCTGATGGAGGCGTTTTCGTTTGGTAGTTACTATCCCGGCGATAGTGCAATCCACCGCCTGGACCCGCGAACCAAGTTGCTCTTGGGCTTTGTGTTTCTGATCACGACGCTCACGGTCAGTGGCTTCCGCGGACTGGCCCCTGTCGCAGTTTTCGTCGTGCTGATCTATGCCGTGTCCCGGGTGCCGTTGCGCCGGGTCCTATCATCGATGGCGCCGCTGCTGGCAATCGTCGTCGTGGTCGCGGTGCTCAACTTGTTTACCGATCAGAGTGGGCGCATCTTGTGGCAGCTCGGTTTTCTGCAGATAAGCGAGGGCTCACTGCGTTCTGCCGCCTTTATGGCGTGCCGCCTGACGTTGATGATGGCCGGCATGAGTGCCATTACGCTCACTACGCCGACGCTCGACCTCACCGCGGGCTTTGAGCGTCTGCTCGCACCGTTTGCGCGTGTGGGACTTCCTGCGCACGAGCTCGGCATGATTATGGGTATCGCGTTGCGCTTTATGCCGCAGTTCGCCACCGAGATGAAGCAGACGGCCGATGCGCAGGCGAGCCGCGGTGCACGCGTAACGGGCGGTCCGCTCGGTGGCGTACGCATGCTCGGCAGTGTGGCGATTCCGCTGTTCACCGGCGTGTTCCGTCATGCCGAGA
>UROZ01000170.1 GCA_900549655.1 uncultured Collinsella sp. | reverse complement strand
TACGACTCGTCGTCAAAGCCCAGCGATCCGTTAATGCGGCGCAGCGCGTCGGCCAAGAACGTCGACATGGCGCCCTGCTTGGTCTCGGAGCCAACCTCCTCATTATCAAAGCAGCAAAAGACCGAAACGTCGTGCGCGTTCTCGGCACCCAAAAATGCCTGCAGCGAGGTATAGGCGCAGGCCAGGTCGTCGAGCTTGGGCGTCGAGATAAACTCGTCGGCCCAGCCCCAAATGCGCGCATCCTGACGATTGACCAGGAACAGATCGCGGCCCAGAATCTGATCGGGCTCAACGTCCAGCTCGTCGGCGATCAGAGCATCAAAGTCGCCCTGCTTAAGCTCGCCAGCGCTGATGAGCGGGCACAGGTCGACGGCTCGGTTGGGAGCAAAGCCCTCGTTAACGCCGCGGTTCATGTGGATGGCAAGGCTCGGAATGATAGCGACCTCGCGCTCGGTGGCAAGCAGACGGCTCTCAATACGGTCGCCTTCGCGCACCAGCACGCGACCCGCGAGCGCCAGCGGACGGTCGAACCAGGTGTAGTCAATCATGCCGCCGTAGGCCTCGGTGTTCAGGCGCAGCGTCTCGCCTGCGCCGTCGAGCTCGGGCACGGCCTTGACCTTAAACGTCGGCGAATCGCTGTGCGACGCCGTGAGCTGAAAATGATAGTCACCGGCAACGCCGTCCTCGCCCCACGTCGCGGCCAGGTCCTCGCCCACCTTAAAGGCAACAACGCTCGAGGTGTTGCGCTGCGTGTAATAACGCCCGCCCGGCTCGATGTCCCACGCCGCGTTCTCGGGCAGGTAGGTAAAGCCCGCCTCGTCGAGCTCGGCCATAATGGTCGCCGCCGTATGGAACATGCTGGGGCATGCCTCGATAAAGTCGATAAGGTCGTTGGCGGCCTCGATATCGTCGGCCGTCACATGTGCGCGCTCGGGCGTTTCCTGATCCGTCATGCTCTCCCCTTTCGCTGGGTTGATGGTCCCCTCCAGCATACCCCGCCACGCCAGTGCCGCACTCTTCATTCCGTGCTTAATTCCGCGCCACTCACCAAGTTGAGCCATCATGCCCGTGCACCTTTTGCGACAATTACGCTAACAGGACGAGAGGAGTCGTCATGAAGCCACGTAACATTGCCATCGCCTGCGGTGTCGCGGGAGTCGCCGTCGGCCTTGCCGCTGCCACCGGTATCGTTTATCACAAGCAAATCAAGTCCGCCGCGTCGCTCAAACGCTTGACCGGCTACGCGGATGGCTATGACCTGTACGCAATCGACATCGCCTACGACTACGATCTTGATCGCATCATCGCCGCTGGCGTGCGCGACGACCAGGCCTACATCGATGCCGTGGTGGCGCAGGTGCTGCCCGGTGTGCCGGTACATGTCCAGGCGCCCCAGTTTGCCTGCAGCGCTTTTGTCGCCGTAGATGCCGAAGGCCGCGTGCGCACCGGTCGCAATTACGACTTTAAGGACGACACCTCGGCGCTGCTGGTGCGCAATCACCCACGTGGCGGCTATGCCTCCATCGGGTTTGCCGCCCTTAACAACCTGGGCGATAACACTCCGCTTGACTCCGTCGCCGGACGTGCCGCCGCACTCATGGGCCCGTTTGCCCAGCTCGACGGTGTTAACGAATGCGGCGTGTCCATTGCCGTACTCACTCTGGATTCCAAGCCCTGTGACCAGGACACGCAACGCCCCGTCATCAATACCTCGCTCGCCATCCGTCTGGTGCTCGACCGTGCCGCCACCACGCAAGAAGCTGTCGACCTGCTTTCCGCCTACGACATGCACGCCATGGCAGGACGCGATTACCACTTCTTTATCAACGACGCCGCCGGTGACGCGCGCGTAGTAGAGTGGGATCCGCGCGATCCAGACCGCGCTTTCAAAGCGACTCCTGTACGACAGGTTACGAACTTCTACGCCTGCTATGGCGACGAAGTGCTGCCCAACCAAAAGAATGGCGAGCTGGGCCATGGTAAAGAGCGCGCCGTCGCAATCGCCGATGTCCTTGACGCCCATGTCGGTGCCCAGGACGAAACGATTGTCTGGAAAGCCCTGCGTGCCGCAGCGCAAGAACCCAATCCGGAAGACATCACCAGCAATACGCAATGGTCGGTCGTCTTTGACAATACCGAACCCGCCGCCGCCATCACGCTGCGCCGCCACTGGGGCGACGTCGACGCCTTCGCACTGTAAGGACCCAGGCTCGTCGACCTTACGCTCGCCTGACGTTGTTTACATTTCTATACGCTTGAGCTAACACGTTTTACCCCCGTATCAACAGTGTGCGGGGGTAAACTTATGCGCATGTTATAACTTGCCCGGAAGGATTCATCATGCTTAGGATCGGTCTTCTTACCAGTGGCGGCGACTGCCAGGCGCTCAACGCCACCATGCGCGGCATTGTCAAAACGCTTATGACCAATAGCGAAGAGCCTATTGAGATCTATGGTTTTGAGGACGGCTACCAGGGCCTTATCTACAGCCGGTTCCGCGTCATGACGCCCGCCGATTTTAGCGGCATCCTTACCCGTGGCGGCACCATCCTGGGCACGAGCCGTACGCCGTTCAAGCGCCTGGATATTCCCGAGGCCGACGGCGTCGAGAAGGTGCCGGCAATGGTCCACACCTATCATAAGCTGCAGCTCGACTGCCTGTTTATGCTGGGCGGCAACGGCTCCACCAAGACCGCCAACCGTCTGCGCGAAGAGGGCCTCAACGTTATCGCCCTGCCTAAGACCATCGATAACGACACCTGGGGCACCGAGCTGACGTTTGGCTTTACGAGCGCCATCGACGTCGCCACCAAGTGCATCGACGATATCCACACCACCGCTTCGAGCCACGGCCGCGTGTTCGTTATCGAGATCATGGGCCACAAGGTCGGCTGGATTCCGCTGTACGCCGGCGTCGCGGGCGGCGCGGATGTCATCTTGATTCCCGAGATCCCCTACGAAATGGATAACGTCATCAAGACCATCGAGCATCGCATGGAGACCGGCAGCCGCTTTACCATCGTGGCCGTCGCCGAGGGTGCCATCTCTAAGGAGGACGCGGCGCTGTCCAAGAAGGAGTACAAGAAAAAGCTTGCCGAGCGCACGAGTCCGTCGATTGTCTACGACATCGCCAAGGAGATTGAGACCAAGACCGGTCGCGAGACCCGCGTCGCCATCCCCGGCCACACGCAGCGCGGCGGTCAGCCCGATGCCCAGGACCGCATCTTTGCGACCCAGTGCGGCGTCGAGGCGGCGCTCGGCTGCCTGCGCGGCGAGTTTGGCTACATGATTGCCCTGCGCGATGGCAAGATGTGCCACATGCCGCTCGAGGATGTCGCCGGCAAGCTCAAGTATGTCGATCCCCAGAGCGACCTGGTACGCGAGGCCAAGGCGTTGGGCATCAGCTTCGGCGACGAATAGCCTCGGCCGAAATCCATCCCATCGGGCCCTCCGACCCCGCCCGACGTATTTCGATTTGGCTCCTCCCTTGACTCCGTCAAAGGTCGCCAATCGAAATCGTCGGGCGGGGTCGGAGGGCCCTGCGTTTACATACTCGCCGAGGTTATTCGTCTTCTTGCTGCGGGTGCCTGGTCTGAAATTAAGTTGCGGTGAAATAGTTCCTGCTTAGCCCGCAAATGGCTGAATCTAAGAACTATTCCACCGCAACTTTTGACCCGGGGCTCTTGGCTGCTACTTGCACTGACATTTGTCCTGAAATGGCTGGTCGTTAGGGGTTGCTACCGGTAGTTGCGGTAGGGTTGGGGCAGATTCTAACTAGAAATGGTGGTCGCTACC
>UROZ01000169.1 GCA_900549655.1 uncultured Collinsella sp. | reverse complement strand
ATCCGCGCCATGTGGTATCGCACGGCTCAAATACCTGCTCGACCAGCTGGCGCGCTACGGGATTGCCGTCTGCATTGACGCCACGGCGGTAGGCGTTGTCGATCGCCGGCCTGTTCTCGACAACCATCTGGACCAGCATGCAGATGCCCTGCAAGATATCGACCGGCTCAAACCCGGTGACTACGCCGGGGGTCTCGAACTCATCGACCAAAAACCCAAAGGGTGCCAGGCCTGTGATGGTAGCGACGTGACCAGGCAGGATAAAGCCGTCGATGGTCGTCTCGGGGTCGTTGGAGATCGCACGCAGAGCCGGCGGCGTGGTCTTGTGAGCACAGTAGACCGAGAAGTTCTGGAGCCCGCGCGCGTCGGCCTCCAGGATAGCGGCGGCAATGGTGGGCGTCGTGGTCTCAAAGCCGACGCCCATAAAGATGACCGGGCGTTCGGGATTTTGCTCGGCAATGTCGAGTGCGTCGAGCGGAGAGTAGACGATGCGGATATCGCGCCCCGCTGCCTTTTGCGCGGCAAGCGAGGTGGACGATCCGGGCACGCGCATCATGTCGCCAAAGGTGGTGATAATGGCGCCGTCCATGTTGGAAAGCGCGATTGCGTGATCGATGTCGCGGTTGGCGGTAACGCAAACGGGGCATCCCGGGCCGCTTAGCAGTTTGAGTCCCGTCGGCATAATGGAGCGAAAGCCATAGCGGCCAATGCTCACGGTATGCGTACCGCAGACTTCCATAAGGTTGATGCTGCGGTTGCCGACAAGCTCATGAATACGATCGATGAGCTCGCGAGCCAGCTTGGGGTCGCGAAATGCCGAAAAGTCGATACCGGAGCGAACCGGCTGCGCCGCCGCCACTAGTATGCCTCGGCCGGGTTGGTGGCGAGCTGGTCCTCTTCGACCAGCTCGGTCATGGTATTGACGAGCTCGAGTGTCTCTTTCGCTTCCTGCTCGTCGACAATCTGGATGCCAAAGCCGGCGTGTACGAGAACATAGTCGCCTACCTGTGCCGTCGGCACAAGTCGCAGCGACACGGGGCGCTCGATGCCCATCATGTCGACGGTCGCCTTTAGGTCGTCGTCGCGTTTGACCACTTTACCGGGAACGGCAAGGCACATAATGTTTCCCTTTTATACGCTTTGCGCTGGATGGGCGCTTAATAGTCCATCAGTTGATGGTAGCGCTCGCGGGGGTTGCGGGCAAACGCGTTACACCTGTGAGACGGCGGCGCATGGGCTGGCCAAGCAGCCTACCGCGATGCGATCTGCGTGAGGCGAGCGCGGGCGACCGCCGCCTGGCCGTAGGCGATGCAGCCGTCGTTGACGGGCACGGTGTGGGGAACCAAGACGGCAAGACCGGCGTCTTTGAGCTCGCGCGTGAGGAGCCGAAGCAAAAGTCGGTTCATGAACACGCCGCCCGAGAGCGCGACGATGTCGATGCCTTCGCGAGCGCAGATTTCGCTTGCGATACGTGCCGATGCGCGTGCAATGGCGATATGGAAGTCGAGCGCGAGCTTGTCGGCCGGCACACCGGCCTCGATTCCACTCAAAAGCGCCTCAAAAAGCGGTTTGGGATCCAAAATGAGGGGGTTGTCCGAGGCCGCCTGGACAGTTAGTTCAGATACGTATTTTTGTGATGGGCTCTGGGTGGCAAAAGCCGTCTGCGATGATCCCAAATGGGTTGATTTGGGGTGTTCGGCAGACATATTTGCCGCAAATAGGGTGTCTGGAGAGCCTTTTTTGGCCAAATCTGAGGCAAAAATGCGGGATAGGGGGTCAGTAGTTAATACATATCTGAACAAACTGTCCAGCGATGTTGAGACGGATGCGGATACGCCAGCCTGATTGCCAGTGAAATGGCTGTTTTCGTCGCTAAAAGCGCGCCAAGCGGCGGCCTCGAGCTCGATGGCGGGTTCGCCCTCGTAGGTTGCAGTGCCGCAGATGTCCAAGATCGCCGCCGCGGCGTCAAACAGACGGCCCATACTGCTCGTTCGCGGGCTGTTGATGTTCCGCTTGATCATCGTGGTCGTGATACTGCGCGTCTGCTCATCGAGGCCGCCCAGGAGTCCCGCGGCACCCGGATGTTCGAGTAGATCGAGCTCGCTCAGCAGGGCAAAGGCGTTGCGTCGGGCGTCGCGCACAGATGCGGCGCCACCGGGGAGTGCCCGGGTACGCAGGTGCGCGGTGCGCTCAAAATCGGCGAGGCCGGCGACAAGAAACTCACCGCCCCAAATGGTTCCGTCGGTGCCAGCGCCCGTTCCATCGAAGGCGATGCCAAGTACGCGCGCATTGGGTGCAAGCTGTCCTGTGGCGATAGCCTCAGCCATCACGCTCGCGATATGCGCATGATGGTGCTGGACTTCGATAAGCGGCAGATTGCGCTCGCGCGCCTGTTCGCGTGCCCACTGACTCGATAGGTAGCTGGGGTGCAAGTCGCAGGCCAGCGCGGCGGGCGCTAGGTCAAAAAGGTCTTCCAGTCGCGTGCGTGCCGCATTCCACGCATCGAAAGTCGCACCGTTTTCGACATCGCCGATATGCTGCGACACAAAACAGGCCGACGTTCCATTCGCGTCTTCGCGCGTGAGTGCGATCGTGGCCTTTTGCTGCGGGCCGCAGGCGAGCACACAGGGCGCGGCGCTGGCGAGTGCCGGCAGCGGCAACGGCTGCGGGGCGTACCCGCGAGCGCGGCGCACGGGCATAACGACCCCGTCGACCACACGTACCACGGAGTCGTCGTAGCGCGAGAGGATCGCGCGGTCATTGCCGAGCAGCGCGTCGGCGATGCCGGCGGCAACGAGATGCTCCCAGGCAAGATCGTCATCGGTCTCGATGGGCTCTTCGCTCAAGTTTCCGCTGGTCATAACCAGCGCGTGCATGCCATGCGTTTCTGCCGCGGCAAGCAGCAGATGCTGAAGCGGGGTATAGGGGAGCATGACGCCGAGCTCGGGCAGATCGTGCGCAACGGACGGCGCAAGTGCGAGAGCATCGAAGGAATCTCCCATGCCAACACCACGCCGGCGCAGCAGCACGATGGGGCGGATGCTGCCGGCCAGCAAGTCGCGCTCGGCGTCGCTGACATGGCACAGGCGCTCGGCATCGGTAAGGTCGCGCACCATAACGGCAAGCGGCTTGTTGCTGCGGCGCTTGTGACGGCGCAGCTCGACTACTGCTTGCTCGTTGGCGGCGTCGCAAGCCAGATGGAATCCGCCCAGGCCCTTGATGGCAACAATGCCGCCGGCCTCGAGCAGCTCGACACAGCGCTCGATAATAGCGTCGCTAGACTCGCGCGTGTCGCCGACAGCCGGCGTCGCCTCTGAGCTCTCGAGCACCATGCCGCCTGCCGCCTCGCGCCAGGTAATATGCGGTCCGCAATCAAAGCAGGCATCGGGCTGCGCGTGAAACCGCCGATCGAGCGGGTCGGCATACTCTGCGGCGCAGGTGGGGCACATGGGAAAGCAATCCATCGAGGTGGCCGCTCGGTCATAGGGCAACGAGCGAATGATGGTAAAGCGCGGTCCGCAATTGGTGCAGTTGATAAAGGGATAATGAAAGCGTCGGTCGGCGGGGTCGAACAGCTCGCGCAGGCAGTCGTCGCACGTGGCGATATCGGGCGAGACGAGCGTCGTGTGGGCAGTTTGATCCTGCGACGCCACAATGCGAAAGCCCTGCTCGTTAGCGGCGTCCCAGTCGCCGGGTGCTAGGTCCACAACCTCGACATGCTCCACGCGAGACGCCGCGGGTGCATGCTCGGAAAGCGCGGTGACAAATTCGTCGAGTGCTTCGCCAGGAGCGTGCGCCTCGATATGCACGCCATCGCCTGCGTTAAGCACCCAGCCGCAAATGCCATGCGCCATGGCCTCGCGATACACAAACGGCCGCATGCCAACGCCCTGCACAATGCCCGTCACATGAATATGCACATGCCGCATGC
>UROZ01000168.1 GCA_900549655.1 uncultured Collinsella sp. | reverse complement strand
GGCTCTTGCCCTCGCAGGCAAGGCGCAAAATCGACAGCTCGACATCGTCGAGGGTCGCCGTGCCCGAAAAAATGCTCTCGGGCGGCTTGGGAAACGTGCAATAGCCCGCCAGCGTGGAGCGCATCACGGCGAACAGCTCGTCGATACCGACGTTCTTGTACACAAAGCTGTCGACGCCCGCCTCGCGGGCCTGATCGACAAAGGTGATCTCGGGCATGCCGGTCATGATAATGATGCGACACTCGGGCAGTTGCTCCTTGATGCGCGCCGCCGCCACGATGCCGTTTGAATCGTGTTCGGTGCACACGTCCATCAGTATCATGTCCGGGCGCTCCTTGAGCGCGACACCCAAGGCCTCGGAAGCATCGGCAATGGCGGAAACAACGGTCATATCGGGCTGGTCGCCAACGGAGCGCGCCAGGCTCTCGCGCAAGATAGCTTGGTCTTCGACGATAAGGACGCGAATCATGAGTTTCTCCTTTGAGCTGTGGCGCTGGCGTTGAGCGGGATGGACACCGCAAGCGTAAAGGGCGGGGCGGCATGGATTTCCAGGCAGCCGCCCAGATCTTGCGCGACATGCCTCATACCTGGAATACCCGTTCCCTCGCGATACGATACGGGTGCAGGCGCGCCGTCGTTAGAAACGGTCATCCGCGCAACAGCGCTGCCTTCCGACGTCTCCCGCCACAGGCGCACATGGACCCGATGGGCCTGTGCATGCTTGGTGGCATTGGTCGAGGCTTCGCGGATAATCTGCAGAAAGGCTGCGGCGACACGCGCGTCCTCAGGCAGCTCGCCCTCCACATCGATCTGCACGCTCACCAGGCCAAAGGCATGGACGATATCGCCCAGTTGCTCTGTCGGTTCGGTGTCGCCCCCACTGCGCAGATCGGCAGCGATTGAGCGCAGCAGCGGGTCGATCTGCTCGAGTGACTCGTCATCCAGGCGCCCCTCCTCCAGATAACGATGGAGGATGGACAGGCGCTGCCCGATCACGTCGTGCACGCGAGCGCGCATACGCAGATAGGCCGCATTGTCAGCAACTTTTTTGACTTCTTCGATCTGGGCTTGGAGCTCTTGGCCCGCAAGCTCAAGCAGGTGGTTGGCTTGCGCCAGGCGATCATGAGCATGCGCATACTCTGTTACATCCAGGCCGATAATGCGCTCAAAGAGGCGGCCCGAAACCATAACGTCATCGTGCACAAACAAGCGAATCTCGGCGGGAGAAACCTCGACCACCGCCCGCGCCTCACCAAAGCGGTCCAGATTAATCCGCACACGGTTCTGGCTGCTTTCGGGCATTTGCATGCTGAGTTTGCGCAGGTCGTTCCATGTGCCGCTCATATCGCCTAGGTCGGTGGGCATATGAAGTTCCACCAGGTTTCTGCGCATGCAGCGGTTCATGAGCAGCGGACGGCCCCTCGGGTCCAGATACAGGATGCCCACGGGAATCACGTTGATGGTCTCGATCGTCGAGAACGCGGTGATATCCTCCTGGCGGTTACGGACGTCCATCAAGAGCGCCGCGATGGAACGGAACAGGAAGAACGCTCCCTCTGCGATAAGGACAACGGTCCACGCCGAGCCCATGGCAAAAACCACCGGCGGTGTAACGGCGACAACAAGCAGCAGCTCGACCAGCATGACGGGGCGACGATAGCGCACCATAAGCACCACGCCATAGGCAAAGATTGCGGCATTGAGCCACAGCACTCCGCCCATTGCCCTGACGCAAACGTCAAGCGGCGCCACCAGATATGAGCCAGACGACGCGAACAAGATGAGCGCCGAAATAACTAGGTGAAGCACAAGGCTCGCCTCGTAGGCACAAATCACCTTACGGTTATAGGACGAGCGGCGCGATGCGATGAGCGGGACGTGGATAGTCTGCAGACACGCAGCCAGGGCAAAGACAACATCGAGCGCAACGATTTGGGGAAGAATGAGCGAAATCTGCATCGTCACTCACCCGCCCTCGGCATCAAGACGATCATGCGCAGCTGGCCGGGCTCGCCCTCAAGGCGGTATGCCACGTTGCGCCCTTGCAGAGCGCTATCGAGCTCTTGCGCAGCGGGCGTCTGCGAAAGATCTGCATCATCGTTGGAAAAAAGCGTGGCGCGTAGCTCGACACTGCATCGGTCATGGTCGCCCAAGTGATACATAAGCGCCGGATGGTCGGTGGTGTAGGCAAAAAACGCAAAGTCATACACGCAGTCGTACAGGGCGCTTACCGTACTGGCGTGCAACGGGAGCCGTATGGCGATAATCGAGGCGCAATCGATATCGATGGTGCGCAGGTCGCTTGCGAGCTCGTTGGCGATGAGCTGAATGCGGTCGCGATCAAAACCGCTCTCCCCGTGCTGCGCCAACGTGAGCGATCCCTTGCGCTTGCAATAGGCGACAAGCATCTTGGCGCGCTGCAGCATGCGGTAGCGCTCGTGCGAAGACGCTTCGTCGGTCAACGGCGGCAGCGAGCTCAGCAGGTCGTACATCCCTTTGAGCGCGCGGGCAAGCGCCTGGTCCACGTCTTGGACCAGCAAGGTCTCGGCCTCTTGATCTGCCAGGTGCGTCTTAAGGTCGTAGTCGGCGGCGAGCAGCTCGTTTTGACGCTGCAGCTCCATGCGACGATGTGCCAGTTCACGGTTAAGCTCGTTGAGCTCCGACACGTCTTGGGCAAGCAGGGCCGATCCGCCCAGCAGTGGAAAGGCACGGTACATCACATCGGGATCGGACGCCACGGCAAAGGCATGGGCGCGGCCGTGCTCCTGGGTCCGCAACTCCTCGCGCACGCCTACCGGCACTGGCTTTGACACCGGCGTGGCATAGACCTCCTGCAGGTCGCGCGTTAGAACTTTGAGGTCAAGCGGCAAGGTGTCGAAGATGCCGGCGATGTCGTGATACGACGGAATGACACCGCAATCGAGACAGATTTCCATCGCCACCACGCACAAGACGCAATAGATGAGCGAGAAGTTGAGCCTCCATGCCCAGGGCACGCGCAACGCATAGGAGATGGCAAAGAATGCGCCGCCCAGCAGTACGAGCGCCGCCGTACCCGAGAAACGCTGGATGCGAAAGGACGAGGACCGACCAACCAGGATAAAAAAGGCCACGAAGTTAAAGGCCGTCCACACTAAGACGGCGAAATAACCCCAGCCGTACGTGTAGTCGTTGCTCCAGGTGTCGCTTGTACGGTCAAAGCGGAAGACCTGCTGGTGAAAATCGTTGGTGAGCACAAATCCGATAAGCAGGATGGCCACAATCCACAGCGCAGCGCAGCAGCGGCGACCCAGGCGGTGTTGCTCCAGGCCCGCAAGGCGCAGACCACACAACTGGTAGAGCAGCGGAATGAGCGTCATGGGCACGTAGTACAGGTACCACAGCACGGTGGCATAGAACGGCGTGAACGACTTGTACTTGAGAATGACCTCGATCATCCACAGGGCGCAGATGGTGGCGATGGCAACAAGACGGCGGCGCAACACATAGTCCAAACAGCGCAGATAGACCGATACGCCCCAGATCGAAAATACAATTGCGGCGACAAGCAACGGCAGAGAGCTCGAATGGACGAGCGCATCCACGACCTCTTCGGACGCCTCGCTATAGGCGGGCACGGTGTTAGAAAGTTTGGGGTCGAAGGCGAACAGCGCCGGCAAGACTGCCAAAAGCATGAGGAACAGCGCGGTGATGGCGCCGGCGATAGCAAAGACGCGGTGACGGTACACCTGATGTGTTATGCCAACAAGGAATCGCGGCATGGCGAAGAGCCTGCCGCCCCTGGGATCCGCCACGGGTGCGGATCGGGCGGCCGCGTGGCCGATATGTCGCTCGCGGGTACCCATAGTGCTTTTAGTGTACCGACAGGTGGGCCCAAAAAGCGGGCCACATGTCCCAAAATCCGCAGACGGCAAGGCGCCCGGCAGCCTCCCCCGTCCGGCACTTCCCGATATCCGCCCGCCCC
>UROZ01000167.1 GCA_900549655.1 uncultured Collinsella sp. | reverse complement strand
TCCTCGGCGATAAAGTTGAGCGGACCCAGCTCGTCATAGGCGGTCTGGAACAGGTCCTTGCCCGGGCCCGCCAGCCAGCGGCCCTCGGCGCAAGCCTTGCCCGCGGGAATGCTGTAATAGCTGTGGAAGCCCAGGAAGTGATCCAGACGCACGCGGTCGTAGAGCGAGAACGCGCGGCGCAGACGATCCATCCACCAACTATAGCCGTTCTGCTTCATGTGGTCCCAGCGGAACGTCGGGTTGCCCCACACCTGGCCCTCGGGCGCAAAGTTGTCGGGCGGCGCGCCCGAAATCTCAATCGCCTTGCCGGTATCGGACAGCCAGAAGTTCTCGGGTTCGCTCCACGCGTCTGCCGAATCGTCGGACACGTACATAGGAATATCGCCGATAACCTCGATGCCTTTCTTGTGCGCATAGTTCATGAGCTCACACCAAGCCAGGTCAAAGCGGTACTGCATGTACGCCTGAAGCTCGGCCTCGTCGTGGAAGCGTTTGTCGTCGATCAGATGCTCGTTGTAGCGCGCGACATCTGCCGGCCAATCATGGCGCGACTCGCCCTCAAAGTACTTCTTAACGGCCATGTAGACGCAGTATTTCTCGAGCCAATCGGCATTGCGATGTTTAAACGCAGTGTACAGTGGGTCGGCATCCTCGCCGCCGCGGGTCTTCCAGGTTTCAAAGTCGGCTGCCAGCTCCTCGTAACTCTCGGGTAGCAGGTCGATATTGCCTGCAAAGGCCGAAGGACCGGCGTAAGGGGAGCGGAAGAAGTCCGTGGGGTTGACGGGGAGAACCTGCCAGTAGCGCATGCCCATGGCGGCCAGATGGTCGATAAAGCGACGCGTGGGCGCGCCGATCGTACCGGGCTTGCCGTCGTCGGTCGGCACCGATGTGATATGGCACACAACACCCGCACCGTGATCGAGCGGTTCCTGCAGGCGCTGCTCGGCATGGTGATAGATGATCGACGAGCCCAGCGGATACAGATCGAGCGTGACCGTACCGTTGTGGATCTCGCACTCATGACCGCTGATCACGTCACTCGCACATTCGTCGAGCGCCGGAATCGTCACGCGGTGCGAATTGCGGAGGCTGCGGTTGATGATGACGGTCGCGGACTCGCCATCCTTGCCTGTACGGTTGTAGGCAAGTACCTCGTCATTGAGCGCGAAGGCCTTGATCTCGCCATCGATCATAAACGGCAGCGCGCGGCGCACGGCCGAGGCATTCTTGACGATTGCGAACGTATCGAAGTCGTGCAGGTCTTCCTTGGTCGGCATGGTGCGACGATTGCCCGGATCGGTGAGACCCTCCAAACCGTACTCGTCACCGTAATAGATTGAGGGAACGCCCGGGAACGTCATCTGCATGAGCGTCGCGAGCCAAAAACGGCTCTTGGCAAGGCCCATCGCGTTCTCGTCCAGACGCCATTTACTGCGTTCGCACTCGGGCAGCTGGGACTCGTCGGGGCCGCCGCCGAGCACCGAGATGATGCGCGGGCGGTCGTGGCTCGACAGTAGGTTGAGCGCGCAGGACAGGGCTTCGCGCGGATAATTCTCGCGCAGGGTCTCGATATCCTCGGCTGCCTGGTAGGCGTTCTTGTAGCCCATCAAAAAGCCGATGACCATGTCGCGGAAGGGGTAGTCCATGGCGGAATCGAGCTCAGAGCCCTGTAGATAGCGGCGCAGGTGGCCATAGCTGATCTTGTTGGAGGCGTCTTCCCAGACCTCGCCGAGCAGCAGCGCGTCGGGCTTTTCGGCAAGCACGGCCTTTTTGATCTCGGCCAAGAAGTCGTCAGAAAGCTCGTCGGCCACATCGAGGCGCCAGCCGTGAGCGCCGGCGCGCAGCCATTTACGGATGATACCGTCCTTGCCCAGAATCCGCTCGCGCACCAGCTCGGAGCTCTCATTGATGGCGGGCATATTGCCCACACCCCACCAGCAGTCGTACGAGCCGTCCTCGTGGAAATAAAACGCATCGCGCCACGGCGAATCCTCGCTCTGCCATGCGCCCACGCCGGGGTAGTTGCCGTAGCGGTTGAAGTAGATCGAATCGTCGCCCGTGTGGTTGAACACGCCGTCCAGAATGATGGAAATGCCCAGCTTCTCGGCCGCCTCGCACAGCTCAGTAAAGTCCTGCTCGGTGCCCAGAATCGGATCGATCTTGGTGTAATCGGCGGTGTCGTAGCGGTGGTTGCTCGCGGCTTCAAAAATGGGGTTGAGGTAGATGGCTGTAAAGCCCAGCTCGGCGATGCGGGGCAGGTCATTCTGGATGCCCTTGAGCGAGCCGCCGTAAAAGTCCCAAGTCTTGATGGAGCCGTCCTCGCCGCGCTCGTACACAGGCGGCTCGTTCCAGTCCTCGACCATGCGGCGCTGAATGCCCTTACGCGGTTTTTCGACCTCGGCCAGCGTGCGCTCGCGCCAGTGCTCGTCGCGGGCATAGCGATCGGGGAAGATCTGGTAGACCATACCGCGCTCGTACCACTCGGGTCGAACTTCGCGGTGCTTGTAGACGGTGACCTGGAATGACGGCACCTCAGCGTAGTCGTAGGTTACGCCTTCGCCGCCGGTGCGGCCCTGTGGTGCGCCCAGGCGAACCTCGGGCTGGCCCTCGATATTGCAGATGAAGCTGTACCAGATAAGACAGGGCTCGGTGCACTCAAGCTCTACGGTAAATATGCCGTCGCCCTCGTGCGTCATGGGATACCGAGACTCACCGATCTCATCGACCCAGGTGCGCAGCGTAAGCGTTGCCTGCGCGGGATCGGCGTCCTCCAGAATCACGGAGAGCGAAAGGGTTGTTCCTGTGGTCACAGCGCCAAACGGAGTGCGAAACTGCGGCAGACGGCTGTTGTGTATCAATCTCATAGTACGGTCCAGTTCAATAGAATCACGGCCTGCTGGCCATGGGCTTTACGCACAGGATGTAAGTATATCTGTTGTACACAGGCTGTATAAACAACATCCGTTTACCATCGGCGAACGGTTGTCCTAGAAAATCGTTTTACCAACTACCTACAGAGAAGGGGCGCCCGGTTGGAGCGCCCCTTACTTAGGGTTTGATGAGGTTTTGAATCGTCTGTGGGCTAGCGGCGCTTGCGGGTGGCTGTGGCCTTGCGGACGGACGTCTTCTTGGACGGGGCTTTTTCCTTTGCCGGAGCGGCGGGGGAGACCGGAGTCTCCTTGGCGGGCTCGGGCTTGGCCTCTGCCTTTGGGGCAGCCTTGACCTCAGCGGCCTTCGGCGCCGGCTTGGTCTTTACCTCGGCCTTGGGCTCCTCTTTGGCAGCAGCGGGCTTAGTCTCTGCCTTGGGAGTCGTGGTCTTTGCCGTGGTCTTCTTGGCCGTCGTCGTGCGCTTTCGCGTGGTGGTCTTGGCAGCGGGCTTTGCCTCGACGGTTGACTCGGCCTTGGACTCGGCGGGCGTCTCCTCGACTTTGGCGGCCGGCTTTGCGGCTGCCTTGGGCGTGGCGGCCTTCGTGGTCTTCTTGGCTGCCGTTGCCTTCTTGGCGGTCGTGGTCTTGGACGCAGCCGTCTTCTTGGCAGCGGTCTTGGCCGGAGCCTTTGCCGCGGGCTTAGTCTCGGCGGCGGCCTCGTCCTTTACCTCGGGAGCAGCCTCGGCTTCGGCGGCCTTCTTGGCAGCGGTGGTCGTGCGCTTGCGCGTGGTCGTTGCCTTGGCAGCAGTCGTCTTTGCTGCGGCGGTCTTGGTGGCAGCAGACTTGGTCGTCGTAGCCTTCTTGGCCGTCGTCTTGCGGGTCGGGGTCTTCTTAGCTGCGGGTTTTACAGTGGGCTTGACCTCGGCCTCTGCCTCAGGAGCAACCTCAGCCTTCACCTCAGGCTCGGCCTTTGTGGGCTCAGCCTCAACCGGCTTCTCCTCGGCCTTGGGCTCCTCAGCGGCCACCGGCTTAGCAACAGCCTCAGGCTCGTCGACAACAGCCGCCGGCCTCTCAATCTCCGGATGCATAAAGAAGTACAGGTCCAGATACTTATCGGCCGAGCGCGTCCAGCTAAAGT
>UROZ01000166.1 GCA_900549655.1 uncultured Collinsella sp. | reverse complement strand
TTTTTTAGCTACCCCGCTTGTGGGGGTAGCTAAAAAAGCCCCGTCCCAAATTAGCTACCCTGCTCCACTGCAACTCGTGGTGAGGTCGTGAGCTTGTAAAAGGTGTGCGTGCGCTTGCCGTTCGTATCTGCTATCATTCCTAATCTGTGCGCTCATGCGGGCGTGGCGGAATTGGTAGACGCGCCAGATTTAGGTTCTGGTGGGATTCCCGTGAAGGTTCGAGTCCTTTCGCCCGCACCAACGCACCCGCGTCGGCTTATGCCCTCGCGACGCTTGTTGCATAAAGGTACCAGCACCTCAGATAAGCTGGGCAGTATGAGGAGGAACGTGTTGAACATCACCGCTTCTGACGTCAAGGACGCCAAGCTCACCGCTACGGTCACCATCCCGGCCGCCGACGTCGACGCCGCGATCAAGAAGGCCTATAAGGACACCGCCAAGAAGTACCGCTTCCCGGGCTTCCGCGCCGGCAAGGCTCCCCGTCCGGTCATCGACTCCGCTCTTGGCGCCGAGGCTACCCTTGCTCAGGCCACCAACGACCTGATCGCCGCCAACGAGCCCGCCGTCCTCAACGAGCTGGACATCGTCCCCACCAAGAACGGTGACTACAAGGAGCTCGACCTCGCCAAGGATCACGAGGACTACACCTACACCGTCGAGTTCTCCCTGCGTCCCGCCGCTGAGCTCTCCTCCTTCGACGCTGTCGAGATCGAGATGCCCCCTGCGGAGGTCACCGAGTCCGAGATCAACAACCAGGTCGAGATGCTTCTCAACTACCGTGCCACCTTCGAGGACGTCGAGGGTCGCGCCGTCGAGGCCGAGGACTACGTCACCGTCGACCTCAAGGCCGTCGAGAACGCCGACAACTTTGCCGCCGAGGGCCGCATGCTCATCGCCGGTAGCGACAGCAACCCCAAGGAGTTCAACGAGGCCCTGATCGGCGCTAACGTTGACGACGTCAAGACCGTCACCTGGACCGACGAGGTCGAGGAGGGCGAGGAGGCCGAGACCCACACCGTCGAGGTCACCGTCAAGGGCATCAAGGTCCGCAACACCCCCGAGCTCACCGACGAGCTTGTCAAGTCCGACTTCGGCTTCGACAGCATCGATGCCATGCGCGACGCCATTAAGATCGAGATCGAGCAGGACAAGGCTTCCCGCCTGCCGGCCGAGAAGGAGAACCGTTGCGTCTCCGCTCTTGCTGAGCGTCTGCAGCTCGACGAGATGGACGCCGACTACGAGCAGTCCGTCTTTGAGGAGCTTGGCCAGAACTTCCTGTCCAACCTCGCTGCCCGCGGCATGACGCTCGACACCTGGCTGCCCGCTTCCGGTCTGACCATGGAGCAGTTCATCGGCGACCTGCACAAGCAGGCCAACGACGTTGCCCGTGAGTCCTTGGCTCTGGACGCCCTCGCCCGTGAGCTCAAGATCGAGGTCACCGAGGACGACGTCAACGCCGAGTTCGAGAAGGCCGGCGTCAAGGACGTCGAGGCTTCCAAGGCCGAGTTCATCGCCGATGGCCGCATGCCTGCCGTCCGCGAGTCCATCCGTCGCTCCAAGGCCGTCGACCACCTGGTCGAGAACGCCAAGGTGACCGAGGTCGACGAGACCGCCAAGGACGCCGAGTAATTCTCGCCACCTTGCCCGCGAGCGCATGCGTGCGCCCGTGATGGGGTAAAGTTATACACCGGTTATCCGGTTGCTTCGTACGGTGCCAGCCAATGCATAGCATGCGGGCACCGTACGTTTATCTAGAACCAATTTGGTCCGCAAGAGAGAAATGGAGATGCGTATGATCGCTAAGTTCGATTCCGCCCTCGTGCCATACGTTATCGAGCAGACGCCGCGCGGCGAGCGCAGCTACGATATCTATTCGCGCCTGCTCAACGACCGCATCATCTTCTTGGGCGAGGAGATCAACTCCGTCAGCGCCAACCTGGTCGTTGCCCAGCTGCTGCATCTTGAGAGCCAGGATGCCGAGAAGGATATCTCGCTCTACATCAATTCGCCCGGTGGCGAGGTCTACTCCGGCCTGGCGATTCTTGACACTATGAACTTCATCAAGCCGCAGGTCTCCACCATTTGCGTCGGTATGGCTGCATCCATGGCCGCTGTGCTGCTTTCGGCCGGCGCCAAGGGCAAGCGCTTCTGCCTGCCGCACTCCAAGGTCATGATTCACCAGCCCAGCGGCGGTGCCCAGGGTCAGCAGACCGAGATCGAGATCGTGGCCGAGGAGATCAAGAAGACCCGTCGCGAGCTCAACCAGATCCTGTCCGACGCCTCCGGTCAGCCCATCGAGAAGGTCCAGGCCGATACCGAGCGCGACAACTACCTGACCGCTGCTGAGGCCCTCGACTACGGTCTGATCGACCGTATCGTCACCTCGCGCGATCTCGCCGCGAAGGACGCCTAGGATGGCAGGAAACATGCAGGACAACTTTGACGAGAACGGCAACCCCATCCGCTGCTCCTTTTGCGGAAAAGAGCAGGGGCAGGTCCGTCGCCTCGTAAAGGGCCCGACCAACATCTTTATCTGTGACGAGTGCGTCGCCGCCTGCTCCGAGATCCTTGAGGAGTCGCTGGCTTCGGACTTTATGGATGCCGCTCGCAACGGCAAGCTGCCGGGCTTCCTCAACGACCACGGGCAGGCTGCCGGTCAGCCTGCTGTAGATCCTGAGGCCGAGGGTTTTGAGCTGGAGGACGACGCCCGTCAGGTCATTACGCACGTGCCGACGCCGCATGAGATCTATGACGAGCTTTCGGCCTATGTCATGGGCCAGGAGGACGCCAAGCGCGCCATGTCGGTTGCCGTGTACAACCACTATCGCCGCGTGATCGAGGGCGGCGCTGCGGTGTCCGCTTTTGACGGCGGCATGGGCTCGCAGTTCGACAACGATATGGACGAGGTGGAGCTCGCCAAGTCCAATATCCTGCTGCTCGGTCCCACCGGTACCGGTAAGACCCTGCTCGCCCAGACGCTCGCGCGCATCCTCGAGGTGCCGTTTGCCATCGCCGACGCTACCGCGCTCACCGAGGCCGGCTATGTGGGCGAGGACGTGGAGAACATCCTGCTCAAGCTTATCAACGCCGCTGATGGCGACATCGAGCGCGCTCAGGTGGGCATTATCTACGTGGACGAGATTGACAAGATCGCCCGCAAGGCCGAGAACCTCTCCATTACCCGCGATGTCTCGGGCGAGGGCGTTCAGCAGGCGCTGCTTAAGATTCTTGAGGGCACGGTGGCAAGCGTTCCGCCCACCGGCGGCCGCAAGCATCCCCAGCAGGAGTTACTGCAGATCGACACGACCAACATCCTGTTCATCTGCGGCGGTGCCTTTGTGGGTCTGGATAAGATCATCGCCGATCGCGTGGGCAACAAGGGCGTGGGCTTTAACTCTGAGATCGCCGGCCCCACCTCGGTCGACGAGAACGACCTGCTGCGTCAGGTGCTCCCGCAGGACCTCAACGCCTTTGGCATGATCCCCGAGTTTGTGGGACGTACGCCCGTCGTCACCCAGACGCAGGCGCTCGACGAGGACGACCTGGTGTCGATCCTGACCGAGCCCAAGAACGCCGTGGTGCGTCAATACCGTAAGATGTTCCAGCTCGAGGACGTTGAGCTTGAGTTTGAGGACGCCGCTCTGCACGAGATCGCCCGCATGGCGCTTGCCCGCAAGACCGGCGCCCGCGGCCTGCGCTCTATTTGCGAGGACGTGCTGCAGCAGACGATGTTCGACCTCCCCAGCGAGGAGGGCGTCACCAAGGTCATCGTGACCGAAGCCTCCGTAAAGGGCGAAGAACAGCCCCAGCGTATCTACGGCTAAACCAGCCTAAAACGTGTTTGCAAATAGCCTCTGACCATCCGCGGTCGGAGGCTATTTTATAGATACGCAATAACCCCAACTACCTGTGTTATTCTGTGTGTTTGTTTAAAGTCTCAGCAAAGTCCATTCAGACTGAAGTAATCGATACCTAAGGGGAGGAATGTAGGCCCGATTTTCGTAGATTCCGCACGAGCCGAAGAGCACT
>UROZ01000165.1 GCA_900549655.1 uncultured Collinsella sp. | reverse complement strand
CGGCGCGCAATAATACGTGCGTTTGCGAACAACGTTTGATGGGGGTTGAACCTGCGTGCGCAATCTCAAAATACTGTTTTCCTATCTAGGGGCATACCGTCGCGATGCCATCCTCGGCGTGTTCTTTGTGTCGGTCGAGACGGTGCTCGAGCTGTTTATCCCGGTCATCATGGCCAACATCATCGATGTGGGCGTGCCTGCGGGTGATATCAACTACATGCTGCTGCAGGGCGCGTACATGTTGGTGTGCGCTGCGCTTTCGCTGGTACTGGGCTTGGGTTATGCCCGCACGTCCGCCCGCGTTGCCTCGGGCCTAGGCGCTAACCTGCGCGAGGCCGAGTACAAAAAGATTCAGACGCTCGCTTTTGGTAACCTGGACAACTACGACGCCAGCTCGCTCGTCACCCGCATGACCACGGACATCACCGTTATCCAAAATGCTGTGGGCAACGGCTTTCGCCCTATGGTGCGCGGCCCGGTGACGCTTATCGTCGGCCTTATCTACGCGCTGATGCTGTCGCGCCCGCTCGCCACCGTCTTTGCGATCATCTTGCCCGTGCTGGCGATCGTGCTGGGTGTCATCACCTATCGCGTGAGCCCGCTCTACCGCCAACTCCAGACCTCGATGGACCACCTCAACGGCGTGGTACAGGAAGACCTCACCGCCGTGCGTGCCGTCAAGGCCTACGTTCGTACCGAGCACGAGGAGGCCAAGTTCGACGCAGTCAATACCGAGCTTGCGCGCACTGCGACAAAGACCTTTGGCAGCGCGGTGCTCAACCTGCCGGTGTTTCAGCTGTCGATGTACGTGGCTGCGCTCTCCATCCTGTGGATTGGCGGCCGCATGATTCTCGCCGGCAAGCTGGGCGTGGGCTCGCTCACGGGCTTTATGAGCTACGTGCTGCTGATCATGAATTCGCTCATGATGATTTCCAACGTGTTTTTGCTGCTCACGCGCGCTCTTACGAGTGTGGGCCGTATCGCCGAGGTGCTCGATGAGGAGCCCTTTATCGCCAACCCCGCGGGAGACCTCGCGATTGCGGCGCCAGCGGACGGCAGTATCGAGTTTCGCGACGTTTCCTTTAAATACCGCGCGGATGCAGCCGAGGATGTGCTCCAGCATATCGACCTTCGCATCGAGAGCGGCTCGACGGTGGGCATCCTCGGCGGCACGGGCTCGGGCAAGAGCTCGCTTGTGCAGCTGATTGCGCGCCTGTACGACGCCACCGAAGGCGCCGTGCTTGTGGGCGGACACGACGTGCGCGACTATGACCTGGTCGCCTTGCGCGACGCCGTGGGCATTGTGCTGCAAAAGAATGTGCTGTTTACGGGTACCGTGCGCGAGAACCTGCGGTGGGGCAATCCGCAGGCGTCGGACGATGAGCTCCTCGCGGCTTGCCGCGCGGCGTGCGTGGACGAGTTCCTTGATCGCATCGGCGGGCTGGACGGCGAGTTGGGCCAAGGCGGCGCTGGTGTTTCGGGTGGCCAGAAGCAACGCCTGTGCATCGCGCGTACGCTGCTCAAGCATCCGCGCGTGCTCATTTTTGACGACTCCACCAGCGCGGTCGATATGGCGACCGACGCTAAGATTCGCGAGCACATCGCCCGGATTTCCGATACGACCGTGCTCATCATCGCCCAGCGCATCGCGAGTGTCATGGATGCCGATCACATTGTGGTATTGGACGACGGTCGTGTCCACGGCGTGGGCACGCACGAGGAACTGCTAGCGGGCGACAACATATACCAGGAGATTTATGCCTCGCAGATGGAGTTTGCGGGGAACGCGGACGCCGGCGACGGCAGCGACGATGGCTGCGCGAATGGTCCGTTTTCCTCCGTCGCATGCGGATCACCCTTGGAAGGGGGTGAGCGCCGTGCCTAAGACCGCAGCCCAAGCACGCCCGGCCGATCTCAAACGCACTGTGCGCCGCCTGCTCTCCTACATGGGGCATGCCAAGTTCTCGTTGCTCGCGGTGGGCGTGCTCGCCTCCGTCGCCGCCATCGCGAGCCTCGTCGGCACCTACATGGTGCGTCCCATCGTTAACGGTTTGGCCACGGGCGGGGAGGAACTGCTTACCAAGCAGGTCATCCTGACGGCGATCATCTACGCCGCGGGCGTACTCTCGGCCCTGGGCTACTCTCAGATTATGGTGCGCGCGGCCCAACGCGTGGTGTCCGATATTCGCCGCGACCTGTTCGCGCACATCCAGACGCTGCCGCTCAGTTATTTTGACAGCACGCGCTCGGGCGACATCATGAGCTTTTTCACCAACGACGTCGACACTGTCTCCGAGGCGCTCAACAACAGCTTTGCCAACGTGATTCAGGCCGCCATTCAGGTTGTGGGCACCACGGCCATGCTCATCATCCTTAACTGGCAGCTCACGATTATCACGCTCGTGTGCGATGCGGCCATTGTGCTGTGTGCGCGCTACTCGGGCGCGCGCTCTAAGCGTTTCTTTGCCGCCCAGCAGGCATCGCTTGGCGACCTGGACGGATATATCGAAGAGATGGTCTCGGGTCAAAAGGTCATCAAGGTCTTTAACCGCGAGGCGGCGAATGTTGCCGGCTTCACCTTCCGCAACGACGAGCTTCGCCGCACCGGCACCGCCGCCGTGAGCTATGCCAACTCCATGGTGCCCATGACCGTCGTGATTGGCTACGTCAACTATGCCATCGTCGCCGTGGCGGGCGGCATGCTCTGCATCAAGGGGCTCGCCGATGTGGGCGCGCTTGCAAGCTACCTGGTCTTTGTGCGCCAGGCCGCCATGCCCATCAACCAGTTTACGCAGCTCGGCAACTTCTTGCTCAACGCGTTGGCCGGTGCCGAGCGCCTGTTTGCGGCTATGGACCTTAAACCCGAGGTGGACGAGGGCTGCGTGGAGCTGGTGCAGACGGGCGACGCCGCGTGGGCGTGGAAGATTCCCGAGGGCCAGGGCGTGGGCGCGTACGGGCATCTGCATGATGTGACAGCCGTTGATGAGTCGGGCCGCGCGGTGGCTGCCGACGGCACCGAGCTCACGTGCGACTTGGTCCCGCTTGCCGGCGACGTGCGCTTCCACGCCGTGGACTTTTCCTACGTGCCGGGCACCCGTGTGCTCACGGATCTCAACCTGTTTGCCAAGCCGGGGCAAAAGATCGCGTTTGTGGGCTCGACGGGCGCCGGCAAGACGACTATTACCAACCTCATCAACCGCTTCTACGAGGTCGATGACGGCGAGATCACGTACGACGGCATCGACGTCAAGCACATTGCCAAGGCCAGCCTGCGCGGGTCGCTCGGCATTGTGCTGCAGGACACGCACCTGTTTAGCGGCACCATTGCGCAGAACATCCGCTTTGGCAAGCTCGACGCGACCGAAGAGGAGGTGTGCGCCGCTGCCGAGGCCGCCTGCGCCGACTCGTTTATCCGCCGCCTGCCGCGGGGCTACGACACACCGGTCACGGCCGACGGCGCCAACCTGTCGCAGGGTCAGCGTCAGCTGCTCGCCATCGCGCGCGTGGCCGTCGCCGATCCGCCGGTGCTCATCCTGGACGAGGCCACGAGCTCCATTGACACGCGTACCGAAAAGCTCATCGAGCGCGGTATGGACCGCATCATGCGCGGTCGCACCACGTTTATGATCGCGCACCGCCTGTCCACCGTCCGCGACGCCGACGCCATCATGGTCCTCGAACACGGCCGCATCATCGAGCGCGGCACGCACGAAGAGCTGCTCGCCCAGCACGGCGAGTACTGGCAGCTGGCGCATGGCTTAAAAGAGCTGGATTAACCCGTTCGAGCACGATGCTTTGACCCCTCCGTGCCTCTCACCTCGCCTCAAACCATCACAACATTCGGCGTTTTTTGCCAAAATCGGGAAAAGCATCGAATGTTGTGATGGTTTTTCTGCCACTCGACCGGGTGGAATCGCTTTCTTGCGCACGAAGGTGTGCGGACCCGTGGGCAGGGGAATAAGGTTGGTTATCCGACTCCATTGGAGGGCTCATGGACCTGCCGATCGTCCTGTCCCATAAGACTGCCTGGCTGTACCACAACGTGGCGCGCCCGTCCGAGCCGC
>UROZ01000164.1 GCA_900549655.1 uncultured Collinsella sp. | reverse complement strand
CGGCAGGCGAATCGCCGGCGATGCGTTTGTCAAACTCGACTTTCAGACCGATCTTGAGCTGATTGCTCCGCTGTTCGACTGTCCCACTGACGATGTTGACACCATCGTGGCGCGAATCTCAGACTATAAACGCACCCCCATTCGCAAAGAAACCGCCTTCATCCTGTTTGACGAGGTGCAGCTCTGCGAACGGGCGCTCAACTCGCTTCGCTTTTTTTCGGGTTCGGGCTGGCGCATATGTGCGACCGGCAGCCAACTCGGTGTCGCCACGCGCAAGCGCAAGCTGCCTTTTCCCAGCGGCGTTCGTCAAGAGACCATGCATCCCATGTCGTTCGAGGAGTTTCTCTGGGCGCTCGATGAGGAGCAGATGGCCGATGCTGTTCGTACCCACGCCGGCACGCTCGATGCTTACGCCGCGCACCAAGCCGCGCTCAGCCTGTTTCATCGATACCAGATCGTGGGCGGCATGCCCGCCGCCGTCAACGCATATCGCAAGACGTTATCCATCGAAGATGCGCGCATCGAGCAGCGCGAAATCGACGAGACCTACACCGCCGATATGACCGACCCCGAAAACGGGATCAGTGGCGTGGCGGCGCGCAAGGTCTGGCGCTCCATTCCGTCCCAGCTGCTGAGATCGTCCACAAAAAAATTCAAGTACTCCGAGGTCGAACGCGGAGGCCGTCGCGCCAAGCTCATCGAGCCACTCGACTGGCTCGAGGGCGCCGGCATCATATCGGTCAACAACCTGACCGAAGGCATCGAACCTCCCCTCGTCCCCTTCGACGAGGAAGACGGAAGTTTCTTTAAGGTCTATCTTCTCGATACGGGCCTTATGTTCTACAAACTCGGTATCAACCCGCGGCTCTGGCTCGACCTCAAAGAAGATTCCGCCATAGCGCTATCTTCCGACTTCCGAGGCGCCCTAGCGGAAAACTCGGTCATGCAGGCATTTTCGGGCAATAGCTTGCAGACGTATTATTGGGTGCCGCCGTCGTCTTGGAGGACGAATGGCGAGCTCGATTTTCTACTTCAGACCGACCGTATGGAAATTGTGCCCGTCGAGGTAAAGTCCACACGCAATGTGCGCGCAAGAACCCTCGGGGCGTTTATGGACAAAGCCCGGTCGCCATATGCCTACATTTTGTCCGAGAACAATTTTTTCCGCAGCGAAACCGATGACGGGCGCGAACTGCGGCACCTTCCCTTGTACGCAGCGGGCTTTATTGGAGCAAACTGCCTCAAGAGCAGTCTGTAAGTCCTGCGCGACCGCCTAGAAAGGAAACCGCTCATGCAACGCATTCTTTTTATCTGCTATGGAAATATCTGCCGCTCGACGATGGCCGAGTCGGTGTTTACCGAGCTCGTGCGCCGCGCTGGGCGCGAGGCGGAGTTTGTCATCGATTCCGCTGCGACCTCGACCGAGGAGATCGGCAACCCGCCACACCACGGTACCGTTGCCAAACTACGCGAGGTCGGGATTCCCGTCGTCGCACATCGCGCGCGTCAGGTGCGTCGCGCGGAGTATGGCAACTGGGATCACATTGTCTATATGGATGACGAGAACGCCCGCGGCCTATACCGCATCTTTGGCAAGGACCCCAATGGCAAGATCTCGCGCTTGCTCGATTGGACCGATCGCCCCGGCGACGTGGCCGACCCCTGGTACACCGGCAATTTCGATGCCACCTACCGCGACGTGCTCGACGGCTGCACCGCCATGCTCGAGCAGCTGTAGGCGCTCGGGCGGCGCGGATATACGGGCCACGCCATCGGTATAAAACGAGCGTGGATTTTCTCCCGCATACAAATTGAGCGTGGACAATCTCCCACTTTGAGCGTTCAAGGGCGCCCTAAACGGGAGAAAATCCACGCTCATTATCTCGGTGGAAGATTATCCACGCTCGGTTACTCGTCGACGATCTCGGCAAGCCAGACGTTCAACGTATCGACCTCGGGGCAGCAGAACTTTGCCGTACCGGGCTCGTTGCCAGGCACGGTTCCGCCATAGCGCAGGATATCGATATAGGGAAAACCCACGTGGCAGGCCATGGCGCACATCTTGCCGCGGTCTCGATCGAAGTCAAAGACGTCGCCCGGCTTATGACCATGGTGGCAGCGACACACACCCAGCTGATCCACGCAGCTCACGCGGATACGCGGACGCTTGCCGCGCGGAGCGCCGAGCGGTTTGCTCTCGCCCGCTGCCTCGGTACCGCTCTCGTCGGCGCTACTCATGGTCAATCACATCCAGGCAGGCCTCGATGGGCAGGCCGGCGGACTTGTCCTCCTGGTCGGCATTGCGCTCGATAAGCTCAGCCACCACACGCATGGCATCGGCCGTTGCGCGCTGCAGGCTCCAACCGGCCATCACGCGGCCGACGAGCACCGCCGAGAACGTGTCGCCCGTGCCCGGGAAATAGACCGGAATGAGCTCAAAGGGAATCGTAAAGTACTCCCCCGCCACATGGTCGTAACCGATAACCGCGTTCGTGCCATTGACTACGGCGCTCGTAATGACCACAGACTTGGCACCCAGCTCACGCACGGCGTCCACAAGAGCGCGGGCCTCGTCGGGCGTGATTTGCTCGGCGATAGGCGTATCGGTGAGCAGGCATGCCTCGGTATAGTTGGGCACCGCGTAGTCTGCGCACTCCAGCAGATGCCGCATAAGGCCAATCGTGGACTCGGGCACGCCCGCATAGAGCTTGCCGTTGTCGCCCATGATGGGGTCGACGAACACCTTGGTACCCTTTTGCGCGCGACGGTGGCAGAAATCCGAGATGATGCGCGTCTCTTCCTCGGTCACGATAAAGCCGGTCGAAATGGCGTCGAACTCAAAGCCGAGCTCCTCCCAGATGGCGAGGCTCTGGCGCACGTACTCCGTGGTGTCGTGGATGTAGAACTTGGGATAGTTGAGCGTATCGGACACAAGTGCCGTCGGCAGATTGTGGATGCGGTAGCCCATATGCGACAGCACCGGCAGCATGGCGGAAAGCGCGACCTTGCCGTAGCCGCACATATCGTTGATCAGCAGCAGCTGAGTATTCTTCATGAGGGTCTCCCTTGGTTCGGGCACGGCGCAGCAGCGCCACAGTGCGACTAAGTGTAGCGCAGGGAACGTTTGCAGCGTCGAGCGGTTACGGCGTTTGGCAAAACGCCGTAACTTAATAAGTTTGGTACCTTGACATTTATTTCTCACGCTCCTAGATTAGTTAGGCACAAAACAATTCATCTACCTAACTAAAGAAAGGAGCGAAGCTTAGATATGTGTGTTGAACCACTCGTCCTTCCGCATGAGCCCGGCGGCGACCCGTCGCAACCGGTAGACATACCCGAAGCGGTCAGCGCCGAAGACAAACTCGCCAAGCGCATCCTGAGCGGCCTGGGCTTTTGCGGCCATTACATGCATTTTCACGGCGGCGGCATATCTGGCAAGGCGCCTATTGTCTGCCTACTCGCCAAGCAGCCGACCGGCGAGCTGTCCCAACAGGAGCTCGGCATGCACTTCGACCTCAAGCCGGGGTCCCTTTCCGAGATTCTGTCCAAGCTCGAACTGGGCGGTCTTATCGGGCGCAGTCGCAATCCCAAAGACCGTCGGCAGCTCACCATCCGCCTGACCGAAGCGGGATGGGAAAAGGCCCGTGTTGAGCAGGCAGCCCGCATTCGCTTTAGGGAACAGGCCTTTAGCGCCCTTACGCACGACGAGCGCGAACAGCTCGCCGAGATGCTCGAAAAAATCCGCGTAACCTGGGAGGAACTGGATGATTAAAACCCTCATGGGAAGCATCCGCGATTACAAGAAGGTCACGATCGCCACGCCGCTGCTGGTGCTTGGCGAGGTGCTCTGCGAGATGCTGATTCCATTTATCACCGCCGACATGATCGACGCCATCAAAGACGGCGCCACCGTCGCCCAGATGCTTCCCACCGCAGGCTTTTTGGTGCTCATCGCACTGACGTCGCTCGCTTTTGGTGCCGCTGCCGGCGTCACCTGCAGCCATGCGAGCTGCGGCTTCGCCAAGAACCTGCGTCACGACCTGTTCTACAAGATCCAGACGTTCAGCTTTGCCAACATCGATGAGTTCTCGA
>UROZ01000163.1 GCA_900549655.1 uncultured Collinsella sp. | reverse complement strand
GGCTACACCAAGGTATTTGTTTCACTCGACGGTACTGAGCAGCAGGATTTTGTGCTCGCACGCGCCATCAAGGTCGCCGCGAACAACGGCGCCAAGCTGATTATCGGCCACGTTATCGATTCCACGGCACTCGAGAGCGCTGGTTCCTATCCGGTCGATCTGGTCAACGGACTGGAGGAGGCATTTAAGAACTCCATCGCCAAGCAGCTCGAAGAGGCCAAGGCCAATCCCGACATTCCCGAGGTCGAGGTCATGATTCGCGCCGGCCGCATTCGCGAGACGCTCAAAGACGAGATGCTCGACGTGGTCAAGCCCGACCTGGTGCTCTGCGGCGCTCGTGGCCTGTCCTCGATCAAGTATGCACTCCTGGGTTCAATTTCGACGTTCCTGCTGCGCAACACCGACTGCGACATCTTGGTCGTGAAGTAGCAAACGTACGCCTAACGCATCGCGGAGCGCAAGCCCACGTGCCCAAGTCTTCCAAGAGCGGGACCACCATTACGGTGGCCCCGCTTTGCTTTAGGCTGAGAATTGCTCCAGAACCCTCATTCTCTCAACGGAATCCGTCTGAATTTTCAGAGCGACCCGACCCAAATCTCCGGTTGCAGAGGCAAGTTCTGCAAGCTGGGCAGACACCTCTTCAGCCACTTCCGCCGCGATGTTCTTGATCATCTTGAGTGGCAGATGCAAATCTTGAGACATGAATTCGAAATCTTCAGGAGTCACCCCATCGATCACCCGGTGATCCCCAATATCAATCCCAAGATTATGGTCGTATCCCATTATCGTCGTGCAAACAATATCGTATGCAGGGGCCAACCTCTTTTCCCGCCAACTCGGACTATAAAGAAACGAATGGTTCTTGAGATGCGAGTCGCAATTCCCCAACGCATAATCGACCATTACCTGACGAGCGAACATTTGAGTATCAGCAATTACGTTAGACGATTGCTCTCTTATCAATCGGCCGCAAAGAGCCATATAGCAGCTATCGGGACGTGTCTCGTATTTCATATACGAAGGCCAGCCAACCGCTTGGCAAAAATCCTCCTGATGCAGCCTCAGAGGCACATCGAATCCGCTCATCGACGGCGGCTCATTGCTCCAGATTCTGTCATAACGCTCGGAAAAGAACGCACCAGGAATCGTATCCGAAGCTTCTGAACGGGCAATTTCAAGCCCAGCAGCAGACGCTGCCGTCATGCAAATTAATTCGTTGAACGGCAAATCCGGATGTTTAGTTGAAGCAATCTTGACTATGTGAGTCGAGGGGGCAGAGCCGAGCGGCAGCATCCAATCCCCCGACCCGGCCTTTTTTGCATCTTTACCGCGCGGTAAAAACCAACCGGTTTTAGACTGAGCGCCCGCCAACGACAGCCTCGAATCCTGCATATCATTTGCAATCTCAAACACTTCCGCCTTAGAAAGTGCCTCAAAATCCTCGTCTTGCAGAGGACGATAGCCCGGATCGTAGCTCGATTTCTCATCGCCGAGAAACCTCAAGGCACCAACGCACTCATCGCCCAAACGCTCGAGCATCGATAAATAGTCTGACTGGGGGATTTGAAAACGCATCGACAGCTCATGCCGAACCGGGCCCTCGGGAAGCATGCCCGAAAAGAAGGCCGAAAACTCATTGCTGGCATATGGCTCATGTCGCAAGGGAAGAGAAGCTGAGAGTGCGGCAGCATCGTCGCGTTCAAGATATCCCTCATCATATGCAAACGTCTCGTTTACGGGGTCGGCCCTCTCAAATTCTCCGACCAGCTCAAACGTTCCCCGATACTCACGATAAACCTTTAATGCCATGAGCCGTCGCCCCTCTCCCTCAGGATCAAATCGACCCCCAAGCTGTTAGCGATTTGAAGGGTTTGGCGAAGATTGGCACCCGCCTTTCCACGCTCAAGCTCGCTCACAAAGCGCAAACTGCACTGGTTGAAATCAGCCACATCGCGTTGGGTATAACCGAGCTTCTTCCGGCGCTCACGCAAATATGCACCGAGTTCAGCTGGGTCAAAAATCGTTCGCTCATTCCAGTCTTGCATGCTAATCCCCTATGATTATCCCAAACGGGATAATCATAGCACATCATGATGGAATTATCCCGTTTGGGATAATTGTCTTAACGTGAATGACGCTCCGGGACGTTACACCGCGACGACTACTCAAAGTATTGGAATTTGTTGGTCGAGAAGGCAAACGTGACGACGAAGCCTTCGCCGGGCTCGGATGCCGCGGTGACATCGATACCCATCTTGGAGCACAGACGCGCCACCAGGTAGAGGCCGATGCCCGTTGCGCGCTTGGTGGTGCGGCCGTTGTCGCCGGTAAAACCCTTCTCGAACACGCGCGGCAGGTCTGCCGCACACACGCCGCAGCCGTTGTCCGCGACGGTAAGCTCGATGCGCTCGCTTGCCAGGCCCTCGTCCAGCAACGCTCCCGAAAACACGATCTTCGCGCCGTCCTCGCGCGCGTATTTAATGCTGTTCTGAATGAGCTGACCCAGAATAAACTCGAGCCACTTCTCGTCGGTAAACACCTCAAAGTCGAGGTTCTCGCACACCGGGGCCACGCGCGCCGCGATGAGCTCACGCGCGTTGGCCTTGATCGCGCCCGTCACCAGGGTCTTAAGATCCCAGCGGCGAATCAGGTAGTCACGCTCCACGACTTCCGAGCGTGCGTAGTACAGCGCCTGGTCGATATAGCGCTCCACGCGGGCAAGCTCGCGACCGAGGTCGTCTACGCGCGACAGATCGTCTTCGCTGCCGTCCAGGTTTTCAAGAATCAGATGGGCTGCCGCCAGAGGCAACTTGGCCTCGTGGACCCAGCTTTCGATATAGTCGCGATAATCATCGGTCCGGCGCCGGCCTTCGGCAACCTCGTCGCAGGCAGCTTTGCCCACCCGGCGCAAGACCTCGTACTCAAGCTCGCCCTCGGCATAGGTCGGGCATTGCACCATCTCCTGCACCCATGCGGGACTCTCGAGCTCCTCGGCCGCACGCTCCAGCTGGCGCAGAAAACGACGACGGCGCGCGTACTCGATCACGATGCCGAGCATACCAAAGATAAAGGACACACCGACCGCCACGACCACGATAGAAACGGGTGCGCCGGCGACCGTCAGCACAAAGCAGCTCAGCAGCACGCCGCACGTCCACACGGCGACGGGAAGCAGCGCATCTTTAAAGAACTTGCCAAACGACATAGCCGGCCCCTAGACCGAATAGCCTTGGCCGCGGTGCGTCGTCAAATACCCCTTGATGCCGATTTTTTCGAGCGTGGTGCGCAGGCGGTTGATGTTGACGGTAAGCGTGTTGTCGTCCACGAAGGCGTCGGAGTCCCACAGGTCCCGCATGATGGCCGGACGCGAGACGATCTTGCCCGCGCGGCTCAGGAGCAGCGAGAGGATACGAAGCTCGTTTTTGGTGAGCTCGGTGCTGTCGCCGGTTGCCGTGTTGGTGACCATGGAGCGCGCGAGGTCGAGCTCCAGCCCTTTGTGGACCAGGGTACTGCGCTCGCCGGCCGCCGCGGTACGGCGCAGCAGCGCGTTGATGCGTGCCACGAGCACGCGCGCACTGTAGGGCTTGGAGACAAAATCGTCCGCGCCGAGCGTCATGGCCATGACCTCGTCGATTTCGGTCGTGCGCGAGGTGAGGACAATGATGGGAACCTCGGATTCGCGGCGAACTTCGTGGCAGATGTGCTGACCGTCTTTGACGGGGAGCGTAAGGTCGAGCAGTACAAGATCGGGCGCAGCGGCCAAGATGTCGCGTGAAACATGCTCAAACGATTCGCAGGCCTCGACCTCAAAGCCGGCACGCGCAAGGATGTCACCGAGTTCGCGACGAATGGGCTCGTCGTCCTCGACGATATAGATCAATGCCATACGTATCCGCTCCCCTCTTAGTTGTCTTACAGCCATTATTGCCGCGAAGTCGCCGGCACGCGTCTCGCGCGGCAACAAGGTGACAGAACTGTTCGCGAACGAAAGCGTTCGGCACGCCCTCGCTCGCAACGGGCGCGGGATTCAAAATGATTGTTTAATCCCCGTCCCAGATAAATCATTTAGCGGCGGGCGCGGAGCTTTTCGTAGCCGTCGGCAAAGAAGGCGACCGTGGCGGCGTCGGGCTCGGCGGCATCGGCGTCGGTGGCGGAAACCACGCCGTGCTCGTCGCTCACCAGGAACAACGCGCCCTTAAGCTGCGCGGGAA
>UROZ01000162.1 GCA_900549655.1 uncultured Collinsella sp. | reverse complement strand
GCCGCGAGGGAAGGCAGCTCCCTCGCGGCGGCTGACATTTGCCCAGATAAAACCTGCCAAAATAAACCTGTCTACTCTTTGAGCCAGAGCCGACACTAATTCAAATGGCGAAATCAAAGGGCGTTCTCTGCATGGAGGGCGCCCTTTTTTATCGCGGGATGTTTTGCGTGGCAGTCATGAGGCCCAGGCGGTTGCTGACGCCGAGCTTGCGATAGATGGCGTTGACATGCTTCTTGACGGTTGACTCGCTTATGAATAGCTCGTTTGCCATCTGTTTGTTCGTTTTGCCGTCGAGCATGAGCCGCATGACTTCGGCTTCGCGCGGTTGGATATTGTGTTCTGTAATGAAAGCATTTAGCTGGTTTGTGTCTTCTGTCTGGGTGAGTTTAATGCCCCGAGGATAGAGGTTGGCGAGCGCGAGGCTCGCGTGCCGAGCGACTTCGAGCAGGATTGCGAGCTCGGTGTCGGTGAAGTCTCCGGCCGTGCGTTCACGAAACAGGGTGATGCTTCCTAGCGGGCTGTCGTTGTGCGCGAGCGTGGCCGTACAGCCAAAGTAGACGCCCTGCGGTTCCACCCATTTGCGATAGATGGGCGTGGCATCGCGTCGCTCGACGTCGACGAGGTCGAGGTCGCGGTAGACGCCGACCTTATGTAAGTCAAAGCTCCATGTTGTATAGTCCATCGCGGCGTAGCGGTTGTAGTAGTCGCTCAGTGCGCGGTCGTCCATTCCGCTGCTTGCGGGGTGGACGTAGCGTGGGGCATCACTGCCCGCTGCCTCGATCAGGTCGAACATGGCGATCCGATGGGGCACGAGCCCTGTCGTTCCCTCGAGGGTCTCCTTTTGCAGCTTATCGACACCGTGTGATGCGTGGATTGCAAGCGCGAGCTCGTTGAGAGCAGTCCAGGTCGTACTGTCCAACTCAATAGTCTGCTGATTATTGCATGGGGGCATAGGGCATCCTTTCCATTGTGGAACCCAGTATGTCATGTTCTCGGCCTGAATAGAACTTTAGGTCAGCGAATGGTATACCGTCGGTCACTGAAAGGGGCTCGAGGGACCATTGAGAACATCTCGGTGCGGCCGCATCATGGTCTCGTCAAGCAAAAGCACCGAGATTTAGGAGCTTGAAATGAAGACCATTTACGAGAGCGAGTCTACGCCAAAGAAGGACGGATTCTACATGCCCGGCGAGTACGAAGAGCAGGAGCGCACCTGGATTTTGTGGCCGCATCGCTCGGATGTGTGGCGCTGTGGTGCCAAGCCGGCGCAAAAGGTCTTTACCGAGATTATTAAGACCGTTGCACGTTTTCAGCCCATCACTGTGGGCGTCAACACTGAAGACTTCCCCGCGGTGTGTGAGATCTTCGACGGCGTTGAGAACGTGCGCGTTATCCACATGGAGTACAACGACAGCTGGATTCGCGACCCCGGCCCGGCGTTTCTTGTCAACGACAAGGGGGACGTGGCACTCTCGCACTTCCACTTTAATGCTTACGGCGGTTTCATTGACGGCCTGTATTTCCCGTGGGACAAGGACGCTTCCATTGGCCTGCAGGTGGCACAGCTCGAGCAGGTTAACCGCTATCGTCCCGAGGATTATATCCTCGAGGGTGGCTCGTTTAACTGCGACGGCCAGGGCACCGTGGTGACCACCGAGATGTGCCTGCTCAATGAGGACCGCAACCCCCAGTACACCAAGGAGCAGATCGAGGAGAAGCTTGCCGAGTACCTGGGCATCGAGAAGGTCATTTGGATCAAGGATGGCATCGACCCGTTTGAGACCAACGGGCACGTGGACGACGTCGCATGCTTTAGTGCGCCCGGCGAGGTCTGCTGCATGTGGACCGATGATCCCAACCATAAGTTCTACAAGGAGTGCCAAGAGGCGTATAAGACGCTTTCCGAGACGACGGATGCCCGTGGCCGCAAGCTCAAGATCCACAAGGTGATTATGCCTGCGACCTCGGTATATATGACCGAGGAGGAGGCCAGCACGATTGACCCCGTCGAGGGCGTGCTGCCGCGTACCCCCGAGGATGCTTTCGAGCCGAGCTACCTCAACTTCCTGCCCATCAACGGCGCAGTGCTTGTACCGCAGTTCGGCGATCCCAATGACGCCCAGGCGCTCAAGGATATCCAGGCTGCTTATCCGGACCGTGAAGTCATCGGTATCATGACTCGCGAGGTTATCTACGGCGGCGGCAACATCCACTGCATCACCCAGCAGCAGCCCAAGGCGCGCTGTAAATAGCAGTTCCATGGTGAACAGTGCTTGATTGTCCGCACGCGAAAGTCCGCCGACTTCAATGGTCGGCGGACTTTTTGTGTGGTGGTTTCAGCTGAACGGCGGGCCGTGCGGCTTGGGTGTGCGGGCACACAATCTGGGGAAACCAAACAGATTGGGGCCTTATATGATCGACTCGAAGGGAAACGTGCGACCCGAGGGCATGTTTAACAGGGCGTACCTGGCCCCCGAAGCCCAGCGCGCATACGATACGCTGCTCGAGTGCGTGCTCAACGGGCAGAAGGGTTGCGAGGCTTCGGCGCATGCGGGCATGGATACCATCAAGGCGCTCGTATAGCTTTACGCTTTCGGATGTGACACATAGGACTGCGTGCGCCGCTCCCGGCTATATTGCCCCCGAGGTGCTTCAACTCATGGAGATAGCCGGCATCAGCGATTTCGAGAGCTTGGCAGCGTCCACGAATGCCCCCGTGTTTACGCCACAGACGGATGACTTTGGACTCGCGGTCCATATCTTTAAGATGCTTAACCGCGGAATACACCCATACGCTTCTGGTGAGCTGGACTTGGACATATTTGACCTGGACGACGATGACATTCCGCCTGCACCATTGATAAACAGCTGCGTGTGTAATGGGCACAGCCCGTTTGTGGGGACGTTGGTCGGATACGTTGTCCCAAAGTACGCTCTTGAGCTCGATGATTTTAGCGGCACTATGGGCGAGGCACTCCGTCGATCGCTGTATGGCAGGGCGGAGGAGCGTCTTGACGCACGCACATGGGCGCGCCTGCTCGACCGCTATCTATCCGAGACAGTTGTGTGCAAGCGTGGCCATCTCCACCACTCGTTACAGCACGAATGCCCTTGCTGCCGAGGAGAGCGCGCCTTGTTGACTCGTCTTGGTTGATGGTTTGGGCCGTCTTGTAGAAAGCCCGTGAGGCGACATGCAAGTTAATCCTGCGTGTCGCCTCCGTACATATAGACGATAAATCCGTCGCCGGTGTCCTGGCTGTGATCCTCCAAGATGCGCTTCATGTTGAGGTGCTCGTAGAACTGCCAGTCGGAGTTGCAGTCGCTCATCAGGAAGAATTTGGTGCACCCGGCTTTGGCGAGTTCGGCGCGCGCAAGGTCGATGAGCGCACGGCCGAGCCCCTTGCCCTGCCATTCGGGCACGATGATGATCAGGTTGAGCTGGCCTTGGGCATATTCGTTGCCCGTGGCGGCAAAGCGGTCGGCTGTTGCCTTCTCGCGGCTATCGCCAAAGAGCGAGCCTTCGAGCTTGGCATCGGCGGTCTTTGCCATCTCGGTTGCCTGGACGAACATCTCGTTGTAGCAGGGCTCCCACGTGGGATTGGTGCGTGGTTTGCCGTCTTCGAAGATACCGATGCAGCAAGCGGCGATGATGCGGCCTTCAGCTTCGGCAACGAGCGCGATGGGGGAGCGCTGCAGCTGCATGGCGATGTTAAAGCGCGCACAGAAATCGGCGGCTTCGACGTCGCCTCGGTTGCGCAGCGTGTTGCACCACAGCTGGTTGTAGATGGCGGCGATGCCGGCCAGGTCATCGAGCGTGGCGGCACGCAGAGTTACGTTGTCAAGGCTCATGGGGGCTCCTTCCAAGTTGGGTCAGGCCACCCCTGAGTGTGACATGGACGCAGGACGGCCGCATCGACCATTCGGCAGGCGAGCCTCGAATCCTCGGGGACGGAGGGTCCTAAGAAGGAATGAGGGCGGATTTTCGGACACTTGCTCGATGAGAGTGGATAATCTCCCACTTTTAGCGCTGGTATAGGCCAAAAACGGGAGATTATCCACTCTCATTCTGGGTAGTCGTTGGGGACGTTCTTAAACGACCAGTCATTAAAGAACGTTCCCAATGACTACCCCAAGGAACATCCCAAACTGCCGGCAGAGACGATATGAGCAGGACATAAAAACATTGAGAGCCCCTGCTGCATGAAAGACCG
>UROZ01000161.1 GCA_900549655.1 uncultured Collinsella sp. | reverse complement strand
AGGTCACGAGGGTTCGAATCCCTCCTCCTCCGCCATTTTGGTTGAGAAAGCTCCCGGGAATGGGAGCTTTTTTGTTATCGAAATACGTCTCGATCCCACGCTTCCCCAAACATGTACGTCACCCTCCAAAACCGACATTTTTCGACATCTTTGAAGGCTGATGTACATGTTTGGATTGAGCTCACGGGAGTGGCACTATTCGGAAGGTGCCTCTTCGTCTCGCATGCCTTTCCAGTTGCGGATAAGCGCCTTGCGTAGTTCGTTTTGCTCTCGCTGGTACCCGGTGTCGGTACAGCGAGGCATGCCGAGTGCTTCGCGAATGTTGTTCATGGCGCGGTGAAAGGCGAGCTGGCTACCGAACTGAGCCGAAGTGAGCGTAACGATTCGATATCCCATTTGGGAGAGAACGGCCTCTCGCTCCGCATCTGCCCCCTTGCGCTCGAACTCATCGTGAAAGCCGCCCTTATATTCGATACCGAGCTCCCTGCGCTTGTAGGTAACGAGCGCATCGATTTTGAGTGTTCGAGCTTTGGCGCAATGCCAGAGACGTTGAGGGATCTCGAGCGGTTTGTTGAGTTCGATACCTCGGATGCCAACGCCGCCTTCGCTTGTTGGGAGCGAGAGGGCGATTGCCGAAGCGGTCTCCATAGGCGAGGCCGAGTGATCGTAGATGTGTCTGAGCGCGAGCCGTGCACGTGTGGCACCGGGTTTGCCGGGGTGCCGATCGAGCAGTTCGGTTATTTCATTCTTGGAGGTGGTGGCCGGTTGCTCGGTATAAGGGTCGGCGGGATTGAGCCCCATGCGATAATCGCCGCAAACTTCATAGCCATATTCGAGGTATTCGATCCTATCCATCCACTCGGCAGCGAGCACGAAGGTGAAGGCTTCGTCAGTGATGAAAATTCCGGGCGTCAACTCGTCAATATGCTCGTAGGGAAGATTTTGTCCAAGAATGTGGCAAATGACGCCTTTGGTGCGAATTCGCTCGAATTCGAATACAACCGAGATATCGATAGTCTTAAGCATATCGGACGGAATGCCGCAGTCGGTAAGGGCCTGTCGTATGCGCGCAACGCGTTGCTGGGTGGAGATGCCTCGTGCGCCTATCTGGTAGTCGTGCCGCGCAAGAGATTGAACCAAATTCTGGGGCACATGATGGACAAGCCATGCGGTTTTATGCGAAATGAGAACAGGAGTATCCATTGAGGGCCTCTCGCTCTGAGCCGGTATCCAACTCTTATGTCCGTTGAAGTGGGGGAATATACCGGATGTGAGTAAATTAACTCACTCATGCTGTGAGCTCAATCCAAACATGTACGTCAGCCTCCGAAGATGTCAAAAAATGTCGTTTTTGGAGGGTGACGTACATGTTTTGGATCCCTGGCATTCCAGCAGCGCCACGCCCGCTCCCAGTCCCGACCGTTTGCCGAGCAATAGGGTCGCAATCGGCGCCGAACATGTACTATGTACGGGCATTGTTCAAACCCGTAACTCAAAGGAACCCATCTTGCCCGTCGTCGCCGCTATAACCGTTACCTCACATGCCTCGGATGCCATGGTCGCTATCCCCTTTTGGCTCGAGATGTTCGCCGTTGTCGCTGCATCGATCTCGGGTGTGCTGGTTGCGCGCGAACACAAGCTCGACCTGGTGGGCGCGGTCGCGCTCGCGGTGGTCTGCGGTCTGGGCGGCGGTCTTTTGCGCGATATGACACTCCAGGTCGGCAACGTCTACATCCTCAACCAGCCAATGGCGCTGCCGCTCTCCATCGCCACGGCGGCCATCATCTACATCTTCCCGGCAATCGTCGACAAACCCGAAAAACTCATTCCCCTGCTCGACATCATCTCGGTCGGCATCTACGCCGCCACCGGAGCGGACAAAGCACTGGTTTATGGCTTTGCGCCGGCCGTATGCATCATGATGGGCTTCTTCACCGCGGTGGGTGGCGGCATGTTGCGCGACGGCTTTATGGGCGTGGTTCCGGGCATTTTCCAACGTACTAACTTTTATGCCATCGCCGCCATCGCCGGATCGACAAGCTATGTGTGTCTCGTTATGAGCGGCATCATGAGCAATGTCGCCGCGCTGGTCGTATGCGTCGCGGTGACCATGGGCCTGCGCTGGCTCTCGCTGCGCTTTGACATCAAAAGTCCCACCGAGGAAGACATCGCGCGCTTCTTGCATCGCAAAAAGTAGACAGCGCGGCACGACCCTTCGAAATGCAACCGAGAGGTTCTTTTAGAGCGCGCGCACGTTGGGTACCCTGTTAGATATATGCCGAGTATCTAACGAAGGATTCACTATGCCTTGCAACCTAGAACCGTCGACCAAGCGCCGCAAAGCGCGGGTCCATATCGCCCTTCTATTCGCACTGATTGCGCTTGCGCTGACCGCGCTTCCCAAGACGTCGTTCGCCGGTACAGACACCGCGGGCAACGTGCTCGCAACCGAAGTTGACTCAAATCCGTCTGGCGTCGAAAGCGACCTGTACTGGGCCGGCCAAAGCCTTAACCTAGACGACGCTTCCATCGGCCGCGATATTATCGCGGCAGGCGAGAGCTTGTCGATTCGCGACTGCACTGTAGGCGGAGCCGTTCGCCTGGCGGCGCGTACCATCGATATCTCCAAAACCGCAATCGATGGCAGCGTGACGGTAGCCGGTCAGCATGTCGTGCTCAACACCGGTAGCGCCGCCAACTGTTTTTACGCGATGGGCGAGACGGTTGCCCTGCGCGGCTCTGCCAAGTCGGCAGCACTCGCGGGCAGTACGGTAACCATCGACGGCATCGTCGACGGCGATGTCGAGGTCTGGGCCGACAAACTCATCCTGGGCAAAAACGCTCACATCACCGGCACGGTGAACGCCCATGTTTCCGAGGACCCCGAGCGCGCCGCAGGAGCCGAGGTCGGCGCGCTCAAGATCGACCGTACCGAAAACGAAAGCGCCGCCACGACGGTTAACGATATCATCGGCGGCATCGTGGCCGCAGCCCTGTCGACCTGCTTTATCGCTCTGTTGCTCGAGCTCGTCTTTCCGCGTGCGACCGCCAGCGCCGCCGGAATGCTCCACCAGCGCCCCACACCCCTGTGGATGAGCGGTCTTCTGGGTACGGTAGCCATTGTCCCTGCCGTATTGTTGCTGATTATCTCGATTGCCGGCCTGTCGCTTGCTGGAGCCCTCATGTGCGCCGTGATCGGCGTCGCGTTGGTCTCCACCGCTTTTGCGGGCTGCGCGATCGCTCGCATGGTCGGACATAACCAGAACCGCTACGCCATGGCAGCCGTCGGCGGTATCGCCGCAGGTGCCCTCACGGGACTTCCCCTCATCGGCGGCTTCATCAGCGGCGTGGCCTTTGTCTTTATGCTCGGCTACGTTATCCAGATCATCTGGCGCAACGCCCACCTCAAGCCGCAGCAGCCGGCTAACACGCCAGAACTCCCCACCGCTTAGCCGCCAACCATCACAAAGGGGCCAGGCACCTTTGTGATGGTACAAAGGGGTCAGGTTACTTTGCACCAACAAACGAAGCGGGGCACCCGATCGCATCGACCGGGTGCCCCGCTTTTCTTGGAGGGTTCTCTAGTAACTTTTTCAAACCCAATGATCATCAGGTCGGTAGGCCTGCGCGTCACTCGCTACGGAGGCAGTACGCCATTGAGCAAAAGGGGGGGCAATTATTTTTCACGGCGACCTCCTCCTCGCTTGATGACGAGTGCGACAACAATAGCCGCCACTCCGATGGCAGCCAAAACCGCCACCAACACCAACGTTCTATCTCCCGTCGAGGGCATAAAGCCTCGACTTGCTTCTTTGCTTGGGATGTTGAGCACCGACAGCTCAATCGAACCCGTCCCGGCATCGGCGGTATCAACCCGCAGAGGGCTTTCGGCCGACACGGTCACTTTGGGCTTCGCGGCCGCCACCTGCTTAATGTCCAGACCCTCAGACGCAACCGTCACCGCTCGCTTGCCCTTAAAGGCGGTATATCCCTTGGGAGCCGCGACCTCTTCGACGGTGTAGACGCCCGCGTCCACACCGCTCAATTCCACATGGCCATCCGCGCCCGTGGTGACGCACGCGTCGGCATCCGTCGACCACGAGCCGTCAGTCGTTAGAATGCGTCCGCGGTCATCGATGATGCGCAATTTGGCGCCCGCGAGCGGTTTATCGTCCGAGCTTGAGCGCTTGGTCAGACTGAGTCCCCAGGTGTAGGCGCACGCGTCATCGCTCGGCGTGCGGGTGAATCCGGCGTCGCCGGACTGGTCGGCGAGGGGAGAGCGCGGGTAGCGCAGGTAGGCCTCGTTGGGGTTGCCCTTCGCGATGCCGTGGTTGCATGCGCTGTTGAGCGGTGC
>UROZ01000160.1 GCA_900549655.1 uncultured Collinsella sp. | reverse complement strand
ACCACGCCGTGCTCGTCGCTCACCAGGAACAACGCGCCCTTAAGCTGCGCGGGAATGTCTACACGCGTGACCGGGATGCCCTTGGTCTGGGCCAGCTGCTCAATGAGCGTCGCCGTGCCGCACAGGCACTCGTCCGCCGGCGCCACAAAGGCAAGCTCGCCGTTATCGACGGCGGCGAGCAGCTCGGGCGCCACGCCGGTCTCGTCGGCCTCGGAGCGGGCCTCGGCGGAGCGGGCACGTAGCGCCTTGGCCGACGTATCGGTTAGCGGCTCGTACTCCCCCACCGTCATGGCGGCGTTGCCGTTGACGTCGATCACCAGCATGAGCACGCCGTCGCGTGCAGTGTAATCGCCCTCGGCAAGCGACCACTCAACGTGCTGCTTGGCCCAACTGAGCATGTTATGGGTAAGCGGCTCGCCCTGCACCAAGCGCTCGGACAGTGCGCGAATGTGGCGGTTGAGCATGGGCACCTTTTTATTGGACATGCGCCAACGACAGACAAGCGCGGGCTTGTCGAGCGTAAACTTCTCGACCGCCTCCTGATTGGCGCAAAAGTCCTCGTACGCACGCTGATCCTCGGCATTGCCAAACAGCTCGGCATCATCAATCTGGGGCATGGTTGTACCTTTCGTGTTAGTCATTCCGTCCTCTTATACCAAAAAGACGGCCCTCCAAACGGAGCAGCCGTCTTTTGCAAAGATTATTTTTTCGGCGTTCTCGACTAATGGCGGAAATGGCGGGCGCCGGTAAAGACCATCGCGATGCCGTGCTCGTTGCAGGCCTGGATGCTCTCGTCGTCGCGCTTGGAGCCGCCGGGCTGGATGATGCAGGTCACGCCGTGTGCGGCAAGCACGTCGACGTTGTCGCGGAACGGGAAGAACGCGTCACTTGCGCAGGCAAAGCCGCCCTTCTCCACGCCCTCGCGCTCGCAGAAGTCCTCGGCGCGCTCGCAGGCCAGCAGCGCGGAGTCGACGCGGTTGGGCTGACCCGGGCCCATGCCAATACCGGCTTTGCCCTTGGAGACCAGAATCGCGTTGGACTTGACGCCCTTGCAGACCTTCCAGGCAAACTCGAGCTCTGCCATCTCGGCGTCGGTGGGCTTGCGGTCGGTGGGGAACGTGAAGGTCGCGGGGTCCTCGGTCACATGGTCGACCTCCTGGACGAGCATGCCGCCGTCAATGGAACGAAGCTCGACCTGGGCGCCATGATCCACGCCGCCGGTAGCCAGCACGCGCAGGTTGGGGCGCTTGGCCATGCGCTCGAGCGCCTCGGCGGTGTAGCTCGGGGCGATGATGACCTCGACGAACTGCTTGTTCTGATCGGCAAAGTGCTCGACGAGCTCAAAGGGGACCTCGCGGTTGCAGGCAATGATGCCGCCGAAGGCGCTCTTGGGATCGCAGGCGAAGGCGCGGTCGTAGGCAGCCGTGATGTCCTCGGCAACGGCGGAACCGCAGGGGTTCTGGTGCTTGAGGATTACGCAGGCCGGCTCGTCGAACTCGCGGACCAGGTTCCAAGCGGCGTCGGCGTCCAGATAGTTGTTATAGCTGAGCGGCTTGCCCTGGATCTGCTCGGAGCCCACAAGCGGGAACTGCGAGCTCGCGGTGTTCTCGCAGCCCTCGGCAAAGCGATAGACCGTGGCCTTCTGCTGCGGGTTCTCGCCATAGCGCAGGTCATCGACCTTCTCCAGCGAAATCTCGAGCTTGGCGGAGGTATCCGCCACGTCGCTTGCCTGGGCGGCGAGCCAGCGAGAGATAGCCGTATCGTAGGCAGCGGTGGTCTGGTAGACCTTCACCTGCAGGCGACGACGGGTGGCAAGTGTGGTGCAGCCGCCCGTCTCGCGCATCTCGGCCAAGACGGCGTCGTAGTCGGCCGGATCGGAAATGACGGTAACACTCGCGGCGTTCTTGGCGGCAGAGCGAAGCATGGAAGGACCACCGATGTCGATGTGCTCGATGGCATCCGCGAAGGTGACCTCGGGGTTGGCGACGGTCTTCTCGAACTCGTACAGGTTGACGACGACCAGGTCGATCAGCTTAATGCCGTGCTGAGCGGCCTCCTGCATGTGCTGCTCGGAATCGCGGCGGGCAAGCAGTGCGCCGTGAACCTTGGGATGCAGCGTCTTGACGCGGCCGTCCATCATCTCGGGATAGCCCGTGAACTCCTCGATGGGGGTTACGGGAACGCCCGCGTCCTCGATGGCACGAGCCGTGCCGCCCGTAGAGATGATCTCGACGCCAAAGTCATCGACCAGCGTCCGTGCGAAATCGACGACGCCCGTCTTATCGGTAACCGAGATCAACGCGCGTGCGATCTTCACATCAGATCCCATGCAGTCCTCCTGTCTGGTACGCCGCCGTGCTCTGTGAGTCGGTGATACGTCGATCTGCAGCGCTCGCGCAGCGGCATTGAAAATACTGATTCAATGTAGCGCATCGAGCGCATCGATGCACCCCGCAACGGGCGCATGTGCAGAAAAAGTTTGCGAGCGGAGGGGATGGGCACGGTGAGTTCATGGAACACAGGGGCACCATAATTAGATGCCAATGGCGTGGTAGAACTGTGCTCGATATGCATCCGCAAAAGAAAGAGGCACCATGGTCTCGCGGGTTCTCTACCGACCGTTTGATACCGAAGACTTCGACGCCATCACGCTGATTCTGCAGCAGCTTTGGCATAACAATTCGGATAACGATGAGTACAACCGCCTTGAGGCCGCGTGCGACCTCGCCTATTGCCTTTCGTCGTCGACGTTTTCGCAGGTTGCCGTAATCGACGGTCAGGCGCGTGGCATTGCGCTCGCGCGTGCGGGGCAGAGCTCCGGCGCCACCGTCAAGGAACATTGGATGGATACCGAACGCGCGCTGCTATCGCAGATGCGTGAGCTGGAGCCCGATGCCTGCGCCGAGTACCTCTCATTTGTGCGCGCAACCATCCGAACCAACAACCGCCTACTCGAGAGCAGCCCGCTACCGCACGACAACGAGGTCACGCTGCTTGCCGTTGATCGCGACGTCCACGGCCTGGGCGTTGGCTCGGTGTTGCTCGATGCCGCGGTCTCGTATCTGTCCTCGCGCGGGGCGACAAGGGCGCACCTGTACACCGACTCCAACTGCTCGTGGAAGTTCTACGAGCTGCACGGCTTTAAGCGCACGGCCACGCACCGCGCCAACCGCGAAGAGCGCCGTCACGACATACCGCGCGAAAGCTTCCTCTACGAACTCGACCTAACAGCCTAAACCCGGCAGCCATACCTAGTCATTTAGGAACGTCCCCAGTGACTAGTCGTTGGGGACAGTCTTCGTAGGTAGCGCATGAAAAAGGGATGGGCTTCCCCCGACGGCTGTCGAGACGATATGAGAAAGCCATTTGGGTCGCCTCCCCCGCGGCGCAGCTTCTTTCCGCGGGCTCGGGATGCCACAATGGGCTTTGAGTATCGGCCCGTGCGGTAGCCTTTACCGCACCTGCGGGGAGGAGGCTTCCCATGCCCCATGTTACCTCCATCGGCCTGGACGTCCACGCGCGATCGGTCGCCGCCGCGGCGTTCAACCCCTTCACCGGCGAGGCGGTGCACCGTGACTTCGGGACGGACGCCGCCGAGATCGCGGAGTGGGCCCTCGGGTTCGAGGAGCCCAGGGCCTGCTACGAGAGCGGCCCCACCGGCTTCCACATGGCGCGCGAGCTGCGCGCGCTCGGCCTCGACTGCGCCGTGGCCGCCGTCTCCAAGATGCAGAGGCCGGCGGCGGACGCGCGCCGCAAGAACGACCGGCGCGACGCCGAGTTCATCGCCCGCATGCTCGCCACCCACAACATCGTGGAGGTCCCGCTGCCCGATGCGGCCGTCGAGGCCGCCCGGGACCTCGACCGCGCCCTCGACGACGCCACGGCGGAGTACCGCCGCGCCAGGCAGCGCCTCAACATGTTCCTGATCAGGCTGGGCCACGTCTGGGACGAGCGCAACGCCGACGGGACGAGGAAGGGATCCTGGACGCGCGCCCACTGGAGGTGGATATCCGGGATCAGGCTCGAGGGGCCCCAGCGCGACGTGCTCGAGTACTACGTCACGGCCGCGAGGTGCGCGGAGTCGGACCGCCGGCAGCTCGAGAAGAAGGTGCTCGCCCTCGCCCGGACCGACCGGTGGCGCCCGGCCGTCGAGGCGCTCTCCTGCATCAAGGGAATCGACACCCTGACGGCCTTCAGGCTCGCAGCCGAGGCGGGTTCCTTCACGAGGTTCCGGACGGCCCCGGCCTTCGCGAGCTGGTGCGGGCTGGTCCCGTCGGAGCGCTCGAGCGGCGAGACCGAGCGGCGCGGCGGGATAACCAAGACGGGCAACCGGCTCGCCAGCAGGACGGCACTGGTGGAGTCGGCGTGGCACTACCTGACGTGCACGCCCCGCCC
>UROZ01000159.1 GCA_900549655.1 uncultured Collinsella sp. | reverse complement strand
GGTCCAGTGCTTTGGAATCATCTGACGACAAAGGATTTTGTGACGTACGAGAATCACGGCCCCGCGCTGTTCCCCGATTCCGATTTGGATTCGAACGGAGCGTATTCTGGTTCTGCCTTTGTACGTGATGGCAAGATTCACTACTTCTATACCGGCAACGTCAAGCATTTTGATCGCGATGATTACGACTACGTGTTGACGGGTCGTGAGCAAAACCAGATTCATATGGTTGCGGAGAACCCCGACGAATTGGGCGAGAAGCGCATAGCTGTTGGACCGGTCGATTACCCCGACGATATCGGTACGCACGTGCGCGACCCCAAGATCCTTGAGCACGATGGTATCTACTACATGGTTCTGGGCGCTCGTACGAAAGACGACCGCGGCTGCGTGCTTGTCTATACCTCGCGCGATCTAGAGGACTGGAACTATGCGACGCGTATTGAGCTGGACGAGAACTTTGGCTTTATGTGGGAGTGCCCCGATCTGTTTGAGCTCGATGGTGAGCTTGTTCTCGTTTGCTGTCCGCAGGGTGTGCCTGCCGATGGTTGGCGTTACCGCAATCCGCATCAGTGCGTGTGGTTCCCCATCGAGGCCGATTGGGAGGCACCGAGCTTTAAAATCGTCGGGCAGGGCATGCCCCCGATGGTCGATGCCGGTTTTGATTTCTATGCTCCGCAGTCCTTTGAGGATGCTGCAGGCCGGCGTTTGATGATCGGATGGTCGGGTTGCCCCGATGCGACGGCGGAAAACCCGACGGTGGCGCGCGGGTGGCAGTGCGCGTTGACGGTGCCGCGAGAGCTGAGCATGCGCGATGGTAAGCTCTGCCAGCAGCCGGCGCACGAGATTGAGAGGATGCGCGGCGACTGCGTTCGCGCGACAGGCGGTGAAACCGTTGAGGAGCCGGGCCGCCTGTTTGATCTTGTGGTTTCCTGTGAGGGCGCCCAGGTGATCGAGCTCGAAATCCGCAAGGGTGTCTTTGTGCGCTATGCAGGCGGGATGCTTACCCTCGACATGGGTGACGAAGGCTATGGGCGCGACCAGAGGTCGATCGAGCTCAGCGAGCTTCGCGACCTGCGCGTGCTTTCGGACACTACGATGGTCGAGATTTTTGCAAATGGCGGCGAGGCAGCACTTACGAGCCGGACCTATTCGCCGGCGGTTCCGGCGATGGAGCTGCACGCCGAGGGTGCGGTATCGATGAATTTCTACCGCCTCGTGCATTAACCGTGCATGGGGCACGATTGGACTTGCTGGGCGAAATGAATCGCAGTTGCCGCGGCCAACTACCGTTTATCGCGTATAGCGACCGTTTGCGGAGTAAGTAACACTTAGTAATAAACCGTGTAGAATCTCAGGTTAGCACGGAGTTTTCCAGGGAGACGCTGTCCTTTGTTGTGCGCAAGGGGCGGCGTCTCTTTGGCGCTTGGACGCCGTTGTGCAACAGTGCGGCGGCGCGTGCCATGTATTGAAAAGCCAATGTCGAGATGGGTCGTGATAAGAATGGGCAAGTACGTAATCGTGGTTGAGTCTGGGTCGGATGTGACGCCGGAGCTCTGCGAGCGCTACGGCATCGTGCGCGTGCCCATGCATGTCACGATTGGTGACGAGACCGTCGAGGACGGCTCCATCGATCCACTCGAGATTTACTCGCGCTGCAACGAGTTTGGCGTAATGCCCAAGACCAGCGGCTGCGCGCCTGCAGATTTTGCGCACGTATATGACCGTATCCATGCCGAGCAGCCCGATGCGACCATTCTGCATCTTGCGTACTCCGAAGTCACGACTTGCTCGCATCAGTCCTCCAAGATTGCGGCTAAGGGCCGCGACTACGTATTCTCCATGGATACGCGTTTTGTCTCGGTGGGCCAGTCGCTCGTTGCCGTCGAGACCGCCAAATACATCGAGGCTCACCCCGACGCCACCGTCGACGAGATCTTTGCATTTACGAACTCCGTCATGGACCGCGTGCTGCTGGGCTTTGTTCCTACCGACCTGGCCTTTCTTAAGGCGGGCGGTCGTCTGTCCAACGTCGCGTTCCTTGGCGCCCACCTGCTCAAGATTAAGCCCTGCATTGAAGTAACGGGCGGTAAGTTTGTGGAGACCAAGAAGTTCCGCGGCTCTATGCTCAAGTGCGCCCGCGCCTTTATTGACCACATGGTTGCGAAGGGCGAGATTGACTACTCGCACATTGGCCTGGCGTATTCGGTAGGCCTTTCCCAGGAGCTGCGCGACGACATGGAAGTCTATGCGCACGACCTGGGCTTTAAGGACGTTACCTGGACTCAGGTCGGTGGCGTCATCTCGAGCCATTGCGGCCCGACCGCCTTCGGTGCGGTGCTCACGCTTAAAGCGTAAGGCCTGGCGTCTATCGATTTCTATTGCCTCGGCGGCGTGCGGGTTGCGACAACCTTCCCGCCGCTCTTGCGTGGGGCCAAATAGAACAACCCAATTGTCCGCTAAACCGTTTCGCCATCATGCATATGGGCTAGAATGACTCTGGCATTTATGTAGCTAAAACCAATGAGAGGCAAGGTAGCGGGAATGGCTGAGATGACGCTCGAGGGTGTGGACGCTCGTCCCGAGGACTCTGCGTTTGCCCTGGGCCGCGTGCATTCGATTGAGACGATGGGAACGGTCGATGGACCCGGCATCCGCTTTGTGGTGTTTGTTCAGGGCTGCCCCATGCGCTGTGCGTATTGCCACAACCCCGATACCTGGTCGGTTAACGGCGGCACCATGGTGACCGTCGAGCACCTGATGGACGAGTTCCAGAGCAACCATGAGTTTTACCGCAGCGGTGGCATTACGGTGTCCGGCGGCGAGCCGCTCCTACAGCCTGAGTTTTTGGCCGACCTGTTCTGTGCCATGCACAACAACCCCGATGGTCGCGTGCATACCTGCTTGGATAGCTGTGGCTATGCGTTCGATCCCGCGCATCCCGAGAAGTTCGATGCCGTACTCAACGAGACCGATATGGTGCTGCTCGACATTAAGCACGCCGATCCCGTCGAGCATAAAAAGCTGACCGGTTGTGATCCCGCACGCATCCTGGCGTTTGGCGATGAGCTTGCACGTCGCAAGATTAAGGTCGTTATCCGCCACGTGGTGGTGCCGGGCATTACCGACACGGTGGAGGAATGCGAGAAGCTTGGTTGCCTGATCGCTCCATGGCACAACGTGGTGGGTTTGGAGATGCTGCCGTATCACACGATGGGTGTCGTCAAGTACGAGCAACTGGGCATTCCCTATAAGCTTGAGGGCGTGCCCCAGATGGATACCGCGCGCATGCCCGAGTTGCGCAATGCCGTCATGACGGGCATGAAAAAGCGCCGCGCGGAGCTCAAAAACGCTATCGGATAGCATGCCATTTTCGTTCCCCAAGGGCACTCATTGGGGACAGACTTAAATGAGTGCCCCTGGGCACCTAGTTGATTGCTAAAGAGCCCCGTCCTTAAAAGACTGCTCTCTGGGTTGCGGTGAGATGCGCAACAGAATCGTGCCATTTGGATAAATACGCTTGTGGTTTCTTTAAAGACACCTTAAACGCCGCTGAATATCTTTGGAAAGAAATGCCTGCTCGGTATCATACTGCTCGTATATAAACGGTGGCAGTCAGGAGACCACGTGCGAAACATCGCATCGCGGGACGAGTATGTGCCGCAGCATGGCAGCAGATATAAGACGAAGGGCACGTCTTCGCGTGGCCTTCCGGCGCTCGCATCCGCGTGAGGAAGATTGCCGCCATTGGGATGCTAACGTCGGCGGTTATTATCCTCGGAATTACCGTTAAAACCTACGCCTCGGAGCGAACGGTGCGCCCAGATGCGTCAACGGTACAGCTGCAAAACGAGAAGGTTTCAAAGTCCAAAGCGTCGGCAGATCAAGCTCTGTCGACGGCAGATCTCAAGACGAGACTTTCGAAGGCGGACTTCAACGATATCCCTTCGGGTGATACCGTTCGGACCTTCTCGTTGGTGGATAACAAGACTCCTGCCTTGGAGGATGAGAGCCTTGCCTCGCTCCAGGATGCCCTGTGTCGGGCGCAGGAGCTGGGCGACGTGGGTGTAGTGTTCTACGACCTATCGAGCGGTAGGGGCGTGACGTATAACGCCGATGTCGAGGTGTATGGAGCGAGCAGCTACAAAGCGCTGTATGCGCTCTATATTTGTGAGACGTTGGTCGAATCGGGGCGGGTGTCGCTCGATGGGCCTTTAGCCACGTATGGTGGTTGCAGCATGGGCTGGCAGACGGTGCGCGACCTTATCGAGAATGCCGTCGCCAACTCAGACAACGATTCGTTTATCGCGTTACGCGCGGCGTTTGACCATGATGGCTATGAGGATTGGATTGCCAATCTGGGTGTTGATGACGAAACGGCACTGAATCCGATGAGTGATTTTCCGACCTACTGCCCGCGCACTTCTGCGAGGTTATGGCG
>UROZ01000158.1 GCA_900549655.1 uncultured Collinsella sp. | reverse complement strand
GAATCTTCTCCGTAAAAGAAATGGATGCGCTGAAGCACGTTGAAGAGCGCCAGGCCGCAACCTCGCTTGACGGAGCCGTCGGCGGTAATGCTCTCGGGCTCCTCCAGGCGATGTTGCTCAAACAGATGCGCGCAGACTTCTTCGCTCATTCCGATGCCGTCGTCTTCGACGATGATCTCCAAGCCGTCATCGGTCTCGAAAGCCCTAACACGAATAGAAAGCGGCTCGGTCTCGCGCTGCGCATGCTTGATGCAGTTTTCGAGCAGCGGCTGCAAGATAAACGGCGGTACCAGGCTGTCGCGCACCTCGAAGTCGATGTCGACCGAAACGCGCAAACGGCCGTCGCCATACCGGGCCTGCATAAGATTGATATAACGAGTGCCCTGTTCCACCTCGTGCTCGAGCGTGGTGAGCGTATCGGAGTCAGAAAGCGTCTGACGATAGTAGTTGGAAAAGTCGATCAGCAGCGATCGTGCCTTGTCGGGCTCGGTTCGAACGAGCGACACGATGGTGCTGATGGTGTTAAACAGAAAATGAGGATCGACCTGCGATTGCAAGGCGCGCAGCTCCACGCGGGCCGTAAGCTCGTCCTGGCGCTCGAGCTCAAAGCTCGCAAGCTGCGTGGAAATGAGGTCGGCAAAGCCCGAGGCAAGCGCCGTCTGGCGCATATCGATGCTGCTCAGGCGAGGGTAATACAGCTCGAGTGTGCCCACGCAATGCCCGCGCACGGTAAGCGGTGCGACAATACCGGCGCGCAGGCGCGGAAAGTAGCCACCTGTCTCGGTCGAGGCATCGCGCGAGAACACGCTTTGCTCACCGCTGTTGATCACGTTGAGCGTAGTCCGCAGCACCACCGGGGTGCCCGCGGGGCATTTTGCCGAGTCCTCGCCCCAGCTTGCCAACACCTGCTTGCCGTCGGTAAAGCAGATGGCAGAGGCGATGGTCTCGGACAGGATGATTTTAGAGGCGCCCAGGGCCGCTTCGGGCGTAAGGCCGCGCGACGTGTAGGCGAATATTTTTGATGCGATGGCGAGTGTACGGTCGGTTGCGCTCGATGTGAGGTCATCGGGAACCACAAAGACATACGAGAAAAAGAAGCACAGCATGACCAGGCCGGCAATAACGACAACGCCCGGAACGGGATTGGGATTATCGGTTAAATCCCAGATAAGCAGCAGAATAAGCGCCGGAACGACAACACCGAGCAGGATGGCCTGGACCACATGCCGGGCCGTACGAAAGACCTTGGTAGAGTTGTAGCTCTTGCCCAGAATCAGCCTGTTTAAATCCACCGTCATCCCCTTTTATCTATCGCACCCATAGCAATAAAGAGGGCCGCAAGCGACCCTCTCCATTGCATTATGCAATCAAATACTGTGTTTTACATCCAGTCGTCGATGAACGGTAGTTTAGGCGCTGTATTTGTTGGCCTCGCCAAAGGTGCCAGCCTCGACGATCCAGCCGTCCTTCATGATGACGTCCATGTTGTCGGTGTTGAGCACGTGGATGTCGGCGGCGACGTCACCGTTGACGACCAGCAGGTCGGCGCACTTGCCGGCCTCGATGGAACCGGTCTCGTCCTCGATGTGGCACATCTTGGCACCGTTGAGGGTGGCGCAGGTGATGGTCTCGACCGGGGTGAAGCCGATCTTGTCGACGAACTCGTACATCTCCTCGATGGAGCAGGTGCCGTACGGGGTGACGAAGGAGAAGGAGTCGGAGCCGATCGTCATGACGACGCCGCGCTTCTTGGCCTCGCGCAGGCAGTCGTAGTTGCGCTGCAGCTCCTTCTCGACCAGGGTGCCCTCGTACTTGTCGTGCAGCTCGGGGACGTAGACGGGCGGATAGGTGGCGTACCAGGTGGGCAGGAAGGCGATCGTCGGGGTGAAGAAGGTGCCCTGCTCGGCCATGAGGTCCATGGTGCGCTCATCGATATCGAAACCGTGAATCAGCTGCTCGCAGCCAAAGCGAACGGAATCGTAGGCAGCGGCGTGGTTGTTGTAGCAGTGGCTCCACACGGGGATGCCGACCATCTTTGCCTCTTCGACCACGGCCTGGATCTCCTCGGAGCAGTAGTGCTGGTCGCGACCGGAGTCCCAGCGCCAGATGCCGCCACCGGTAGCCCAGATCTTGATGGCATCGGGGTTCTCGCGCAGGCGACGACGGACGGCCTTGCGCAGATCCCAAGGACCGTCGACCTGGTCGCCCCAGGGATGGGATTCCTTGTTGAGCTCCTGGCTGCAGTGGTGGGAGTCGCCGTGGCCGGCAACGCGGCAGAAGCCAAGGCCGGTGGCCAGAACGCGCGGGCCCTTGAAGACGCCCTTGTCGATGCAGTCACGGATCTGGATACCAAAGCGGCCGATCTCGCAGACGGTGGTGAGGCCGTGGGTGAGGCAGTCATAGGCCTGCTTGACGGCGACGGCCTGCTTCTCGAGGAGCGGCTGCATGACCCAGTCGGTGTCATCGTCAGTCAAGTTGCCCGAGAAGTGCAGGTGGGTGTCGATCAGGCCGGGAAGGACAGTCTTGCCGGCGGCGTCGATAACCTCAACGCCCTCGGGAAGGTCCTGCATAGCACCGGCGTACTCGATCTTGCCGTTGTCGTCGACGAGAACGAGGGAGTTCTCGACCGGCTCGGCACCGGTACCGTCGATGAGCTTACCGCCAACGATTGCATACTTAGTGGACATGGTTCCTCCTTATGGATCCATATAGTGGGCGAGGCCGTGTTGGGTTAAGGCCTCACAAAGCTACCCAAGTGGTGCCGGGTTCGGTGCGCGGAAGAGAGGGTCCCGCGCACCTGGTCCGCCCCGGCTAGGCGTTACTTTTTGCGGGAATTGGTGAAAGCCATGAGGGCCAGGCCAATAGCCAACCAGCCGATCACGATGCTCCACTCCACCATGTTGAGGGAGGCGGGAGAGAACGGAATCACGAGCAGGCCGATGATGATGGCGCAGGCAGCGATAGCGAGGCCGATGCCAAACTTGCCGCCGGGCACCTCGTAGGGACGAGGCAGGTCGGGCTCGGTGAAGCGCATGCGCAGGCAGGCGAGAGCGACCATACCGCAGGAGAAGATGAAGGCGAGAGCCGACACGTTGGTCAGAGGGATGAGCATGTTCTTGCCCAGGAACGGACCGACGACGGTGATGACGCCCAGAACGACGCAGGCGAGCTTGGGAGCGCCGGACTTGGGATCGACCTCGGCGAACTTCTCGGGCAGCTGGCCCTTTCGGCCCATGGCGAGCATGATGCGGCTCGTGGCGCCGTAGAAGGAGTTCATCGGGCCCATGGGTCCAAGCGTGGCGATGACGAGCATGGCCAGGTACAGGAGCATGTTGATGCCCTTGAGGCAGGCAAGCGCGGGAACCGGGCTCTTAACAAACTCATGCCAGTCGAGAATGGTGCCGAACGAGTAGATGCAGACCATGTAGAAGCCGCCGGCGGCCAGCAGAGCCAGGGAGATGATCTTGCCGAACTTGTTCCAGTTGAGGCCCTCGGCTGCTTCCTCAGCCTGCTGAGGAATGGTGTCGAAACCGGCGTAGAAGAACGGGGTCAGAACCAGGACCGACACGATGCCGGCGAACAGGCTGGTGCCCTCGGTAGCGGCCTTACCGCCGCCAGCGCCGGTGACCTGGGAGAACACGGGCATGGCGTTGTCCGGCGAGCCGGTGAACAGCGAGACGCCCATGGCGAGCAGCATGCCGCAGAGCAGAGCCTTGGTCAGGAAGGCCTGGAGCTTGGCGGCCGAGCTGGCACCGCGGAAGTTGAGGAAGATGACGTAGGCTGCGAAGCCGAGCGCGATCAGCGTCGGGAACAGGTAAACGTCGGCGCCCAGGATGGTGTAGAGCTTAACGGCGCGCAGCCACTCAAGACCGGGCAGGCTGCCGAACATCTCGGACACGAGGGTCGAAATGGCGATGGCCTCCCACGGGCACAGGATACCGTTGCCCAGAGCCAAAAGCCATCCGGTGATGTAGCTCAGCGTACGGCCAAAGCTACGATCGACATACTCGACGATGCCGCCCGAGATGGGGATAGCAGCCGTGAGCTCACCGAAAACAGCTCCGACGGGCACGAGGAAGATTGCACCCAAGAGGAATGCGATCATAGCGGGAACGGGACCGCCGCCCACGACCATCCAGTCGCCGACCTGCAGAACCCAACCGGTGCCGATGATGGCACCGAAACCGATGGTGAAGAAGTTCCAGAGCGAAAGCGTTTTCTTCATGCCGCCGTTATCCTCGACTGCAACTTCTGCGTTCTTGTCCGCCATTGTTCCCCTCCTTTCCTTTTTGACGCCCCTTGGCGTCACCCCTTGCGCGGTCTGTTTTGCCGCGCTCTTTTATTTCGTGGCTTTAAGATACGGCCTTGGCGCAGCAGCTCCGCTTGTAGCTCGACCGAAGGCAGAACTGCAAAACGAGCGGCGCCGTTTTTGGGACGAACGGC
>UROZ01000157.1 GCA_900549655.1 uncultured Collinsella sp. | reverse complement strand
CGCACAGCCACTCGCGGGTCTGACCTTCGTGCTCACCGGCACGCTCGTCAACCGCACGCGCGACGAGGCGGGCGCGGCACTCAAGGTGCTTGGCGCCAAGGTTTCGGGCAGCGTGTCAAAGAAGACGAGCTATCTGGTCGCCGGCCCCAAAGCGGGCTCAAAGCTCACCAAGGCCGAGCAGCTGGGTGTGCCCGTGTTGGATGAGGCGGCACTTGAACAGATTTTGGCGACGGGTAGGGTCCCGGAGGCATAATGATTTGTTGAGGAACTGCGCAGAGGCTCAGTTCCTCAACATCTCCTTATAGTGTTTGCCTGTTCAATTTCGATATCGTTTCCCTCGTATGATCCAGATGCGTCTACCGACTCAAAGCGTGAGTAGGAAACTCTTGTCCCAACTTTGATTTGGGAAAGCTTGTCTTTGATTCGGCCAGATGAGGGGAATGTAATCCGGGTTTGCTTTCCAGCGTCGGTGTAGCGGGGACTGTTGTCTGTTTGGATTACGAGTTCCGTTCCCTCAATAGAATGAACGCTGCCGGCTCCAAAGACAAGGTAATCATCTCCTCCGCTATAGCGGGCTCTATCTGTGCATGAAGAAACGGATGCAAACATAGCGAAAATCACCAATATCGTAACCAGGGCAAAGGCCGTGGTGCCATAGCATTTTGATGGTGCCATCCGGTCTACCAAAAGACTGTTCCGTTCAATTTGACCATATTGGGCGTTGCATAGTTAATCGCTCGGGGATAAGTGTTCCATCCGTCGAATACTTCGAGCCACTGCAGTTCGATGCCAGAGCTTCCATTATGCCCAGTAAAATAGCCAGTTACCGTGACTGTATGACCTGATAGCTCGACGGATCCTTCACTGTTTCGGCTGTTGATCCACATATGATACAAGCCGATATTCCCTTGATCGATAGTTGCTCTGTACTGAGCGAATTGAGGCTGATAACCGAAAAATTGAGTATTAAGTGCTCTACCCTTTTGAGCGGCAAGACTTTTAAACGGAACAATTCCATCTGGGATGATCGTGCTTCCGTACTCGACGCCCTGATCATTGGTCTTATACGTTGTTGTGCCAGTGACGTTCCATATTTCTTTATAATAATCGGGATTAAATTGATTAGCGTTTGAACTGGTGAGACCGTAATGCATTGATACAGCGTACAAGGCAGAAACGACGCATGCATACTTATTAGTGCGGGCTTCAACTAATGATTCCGAGACTCCTCGGAACGGTATTCCGTTTAAATCGTCTATTTGGAAATGCAACATCAAGTCATCTTCATTGATAATGACTGCATCCCATGAAGTTGGGTTATTGCTTTGAGGTGCTATACCCTTTTCGGTGACAATTGGGACAGACCGTATATTGTTATAGTTGGTTACACAGTCTCTAGTTCCTGGCACCAAAGTTCCATATTCAATATCGTTGTACGAAATTAGTACGGTTGGGTTTGTGGCCTGTTGGCCGGAATAAGTTGAAATGGCGTTTGATAGAGAAGCTGAAATCGGGAGAATGGTATCGCCGAGGGTTATCTCCTTCAGAAGCCCAGGATATGATGCGTCAAGTATTAAATAACCGTAAGGGCTTCCTTCCCTTGTGACACTGATTTCATAGCCACAGATAAGGCCGATTTGTTGGCATACGGGAACGATTTGCTCGATCTCTAAGTTCGCGGATCCGTCGACGATGGGCAACAGGGAAAGCGCGTAGTCTTGTGCTAGGTCTGATGTAAAAGCGACGGATGAGTTTGAGTCGGCAGCGAATACTCTTGTTGGGCGTGACGCGGATAAGCCGATGATCGAGGCTAGGCCGAGAAGAAACGAGCGACGTGATTGAACTCTGGGCATAATGTCTCCTGCCTATGGGGGGGCAATATGCTGTCATTTTATTTGCTACATAATACAATCTAATTCGGATTAAGGTAAATGGATGGAATTGCTCGATAAATGGTAGTGATTAGCGGACCGGTATCGCGATCCTCGTCACATACGCCCCCGGGTCGTCGCTGATGATGTCGTCGATCAGGGCGATCTCGCGCGAAGTCCCGGCAGGCGCCAGGTTGTGCTCGCGCATATAGCCGAGCAACTGCTCATAGCGCGGGGCTGCTTGCCCGTGCGTGCCGCGGAAGCTTATGGTCAGGCACCGCGCGGCGGGCCGCGTCTCGACGTCGCCCAAGTACTCATCGGTGTCATCGAGCAGCAGAAAGACTTCGTCGTAGCCGTCAAAGTCGCCGGCGGTCAGGCGCTCGGCGCTAATCCCAACGCCTAAGTTGCCCAGGAAGACAAAGGTCTCGTGCTGACCCTTCTGCAGTTGACGAATTTGCCACTCCAGCGCATAGGCGTCGGTAGGGTTGACGCGTTCGCGCAACACGGCGCAGCGAAGCTCGGGCGCATCGATTGTGCAAATGCTATCGAGCTCGGTGTTCAAAGCATCGTGAAGTAGGGCAAGCTGGTTATCGATTTTGCGCGACACGCGCTCGAGCTCGCGGCGCTTGCGCTCGATGAGCTCCTGCTGCTGAGCTAGCTGCCGCTGCATAAGGTTCACATCGCGCGTGGTCACAAACTCACGGATTTGCGCGAGCGGCAAGTCGAGAACACGCAGGTGGCTGATGGTGTTGAGGGTGGAGAGCTGCCGCGATCCGTAGTAGCGGTACCCGCTTGCCGGATCGATGTACGCCGGGTCCAGCAAGCCCATCTGCTCGTAATGACGTAGCGTCCCAACGCTCAGGTTAAACAGGCGCGCCACTTCGCCAATGCGGAGCAGGCCCTCAGTATGTTCACTTGGCGTGTCGGTCACAGGACCGCTCCTTTCAATAGGGTCGGGGAGGGGCGCCAGACTCGCGTCGCCCCGCTACGCCACCAACTTGTCAAAAGCTCCGCGGCGGTTGAGCACGGTAAACGCGACAACACAGATGACTGCCGACAAAATCGACCCGCACGGCGAGGCGATACCCATGGGAAACAACGTGTCGGAATAGGCGTTCGACAGCAGCCAGGCGCCGGGCACGCGAATGAGTGCCACGGCCAGCACGTTGTGCGCAAAGCCGATGTAGCTCTTGCCATACGCAGCGAAAAAGCCGCTAAAGCAAATGTGGATGCCGGCAAAGATTGCGTCGAAAATGTAGCTGTGCATATAGCCGGTACCGGCCGCGACCACCGCAGGGTCCTTGGCAAAAAAGCCAATAAACGCCGGCGCCACCAGCCACATCAGCACCGTGATCAGGCAGCCGTACACCACCGAGATCGTCATAGCGTCCTTGAGCACCTGACGTGCACGATCGCCCTTGCCCGCGCCGGCGTTTTGCGCCGTGAGCGCGCTGACGGTGGCACCCATGGAGCTCGGCACAATGAACAAAAAGCTGATCATCTTTTCGACCAGGCCCACGGCGGCGGCGTCGACCAGGCCGCGATGGTTGGCGATGACGGTGATAAACATAAACGACACCTGGATGCAGCCATCCTGTACTGCCACGGGCACGCCGATTTTAAGAATGCTGCTGAGCACCTCGGGCTGGGGACGCAGGTCGCTGCGCTTAACGTGGATGTTCGTGCGACGGCTCTTGAGCCACACGAGCGCGAGGGCAACGCTGGCCGTCTGGGCGGTTACCGTGCCGAGCGCTGCGCCCACGGGGCCGAGTCCCATGTGGCCGATAAACAGAAAGTCGAGTGCGATGTTGATGATGCACGCCACGCCGATCACGTACATGGGCGAGCGCGAATCGCCCAGCCCGCGAAAGATGGCCGAGAGAATGTTGTACGCGGCGATAAAGGGAATGCCGATAAAGCAGATACGCAGGTAGGCGGCAGTGCCTTCGACGGCTTCGGCGGGAGTTCCAATGAGCGCCACAATTTGCGGGCACAGCGCAAGCAAGATGGCGGCCAGCACCACCGAGACACCCATAAAGAGCGTAATGGTGTTGCCGATGGCGGTCTCGGCGCGGTCAAACCGGCGCGAGCCCACGGCGTGGCCGACGATAACCGTCGTTCCCATGGCCAGGCCCACAAGCGTCACGGTAATGATATAGAGCGTCTGCGCGCCATTGCCCACGGCGGTGATGCCGGCGGCGCCGCTAAACTGCCCCATCATGTACAGGTCGGCCATGCCGTAGAGCATCTGCAAAAAGTACGAGAGCATATAAGGCAGGGCAAAGACCGCGATGGTCTTGAGGACATTGCCACGTGTGAGGTCGTGTTCCATGAGCGGGGCTTTCTGGCTGGGTTCGTTTAGCTACCAGTGTAGTGAAAACCCTATAACGATAGTAGAGTCAAGGTTTATGTCGAGGACAGGGCGAAAAAAGTGAGGCCCACGATTATTTCCAACTGAATACAGATGCGCACTATGCTTGTTTGACGCATTCGTTAGCCTTGCAGAAATCGGTTTCGCGTCACTTGACACTACCGCCCGGCGCGCAATAATACGTGCGTTTGCGAACAACGTTTGATGGGGGTTGAACCTGC
>UROZ01000156.1 GCA_900549655.1 uncultured Collinsella sp. | reverse complement strand
GCGAGCTGCTGCTCTACGAGGCTGCGCGTGCCCAGCTGGTGCACGAGGTCATCGCCCCCGCGCTCGCAGCCGGCAAGGTGGTCCTGTGCGATCGCTTCTACGATTCCACGACCTGCTACCAGGCGTTTGCCGACGGCCTCGATCGCCAGATGGTGCGCGATGCCAACAACCTGGCCGTCGCGGGAACGCACCCGGCGCTCACGCTCGTCTATCACATCACGCCCGAGCAGGCGGCGCTGCGCATGGCCGCCCGTGGTGCGGCAGACCGCATGGAGGCCAAGGGTATGGCCTTCCAAGAGCGTGTTTACCAGGGATTTTGCGCCATTGCCGCTGAGGAACCAAACCGCGTAAAGCTCATCGACGCGACCGCGTCCATCGAGGACGTCTTCGCGCAGACGGTTGAGCAGGTTTGCGCCTACGGCCTCCACATTTCCCAGGATGCCGTCGCTGCCGCGCTAGCCCAGGAGGCCGAGTAATATGGCCCCCGCTCAGGCAAGCCTGCTGGCCAAGCTCGACACCCAACAGCGCGTGCGCGACTTTTTGACCAACGCCATCGCAAGCGGCCGCGCATCGCACGCCTACCTGTTCTTGGGCGCGCCCGGCGCGGGCAAGCTCGACGCTGCGTGGGCGCTCGCCCAAGCCTTCCTGTGCGAGCAGGACGGCTGCGGCTCATGCGATAGCTGCGTGCGCGTCGCCCGCCATACGCACCCCGACGTGCACTATTACACGCCCGAGAGCGCCACGGGCTACCTCATCGCCCAGACCCGCGAGCTGCTCGATGACGTGCCTCTGGCGCCCATCCGCGCCAAGGCCAAGGTCTACATCATCGACCGTGCCGAGCAACTGCGCGCCAACACCGCCAACGCACTGCTCAAAACGCTCGAGGAGCCGCCCGAGGGCGTTATGTTCATCCTGCTGGGCACCTCGGCAGACGTGATGTTGCCCACCATCGTGAGCCGCTGCCAGTGCGTGCCGTTTCGGCTGGTATCGCCCGCCGTCGCCGCGCAGGCCGTGAGCCGCGCCACCGGTCAGGACCCTGCGCGTTGCCGCATGGCCGTCGCCGTAGCGGGAAGCCCCACGCGTGGCATCGAGTTCCTCAAGAGCGCCGAGCGCCAGGACGCCCGCCGTCAGATGGTTCGCGCCATCGATTCGCTCATCGCTGCCGACGAGGCCGACGTGCTCAGCCGCGCCAAGTCACTCATCGTCGCCGTTAAGGCGCCGCTCGCCGAGGTCAAGTCCACGCAGGAAAAGGTGCTCGAGCAAAACGCCGACTACCTGTCGCGTGGAGCATTGAAGCAGCTTGAGGACCGCAACAAGCGCGAACTCAACGCGCGCGAGCGTTCGGGTATCATGGAAGCGCTGGCGAGCGCGCGGACGCTCATGCGCGATGTGCTGCTGACACTTCAGGACGAGGCAGCCGACGTGGTGAACGAAGACGTGCGCGACACGATCGGTCGGCTTGCCGCTGCGACGAATGTTGCGGGTGCCACCCGGGCGCTCGAGGCAGTCGCGACCGCCGAGCGCAACATCGCCAGAAACGTTACTCCCCAGCTGGCCATCGAGGTCATGCTGTTCGATATCAGGAAGGCACTGAAATGCCGTTAGTCGTACCCGTTAAGTTTACCTACGCCTCGCGCGACCTGTGGTTCGATCCGCAGGATCTGGATATCCTCGAGGCCGATTATGCCATTTGCTCCACCGAGCGCGGAACCGAGATCGGCCTGGTCACTGCCGATCCCTTTGAGGTGCCGCAAGACGAGATCGGTCAGCCGCTCAAGCCCGTGCTGCGCGTGGCGAGCGACATCGACCTGCAGCTTGCCGACGATCTGGTCATTCAGGGCGACGAGGCCATGGTCGACTTCCGCCGCCTGGTCAAGGAGCTCGACCTCGAGATGAAGCCGGTGGGCGTCGAGTACCTGTTTGGCGGCGAAAAGGCCGTGTTCTACTTTGCGGCAGAGGAGCGCGTCGATTTTCGCCAGCTCGTCAAGGATCTGTCCTCGACGCTGCACATTCGCGTCGACATGCGCCAGATCGGCGTGCGCGACGAGACCCGCCTGGTGGGCGGCTATGCCCAGTGCGGACAGGAACTCTGCTGTACGCGCTTTGGCGGACAGTTTGAGCCCGTCTCGATCCGCATGGCAAAAGAGCAGGACCTGCCGCTCAACTCGTCCAAGATCAGCGGCGTTTGCGGCCGCCTGATGTGCTGTCTGCGCTATGAGTTCGAGGCGTACAAGGACTTTAAGAGCCGTGCGCCCAAAAAGAAAACGCTCATCGATACGCCGCTTGGCAAGGCGCGTATCCAGGAATATGACACGCCGCGCGAGCAGTTGGTGCTGCGCCTAGAGAACGGCAAAGTCTTTAAGGTCAACCTGGCCGATATGACGTGCTCGGAGGGCTGCAAAAAGAAGGCCGCCGAGCAGGGTTGCAACTGCCGCCCCGACTGCGTGACGCGCGACGTGCTCGAGCGCATCGAGTCGCCCGAGATGCGCCTGGCGCTCATGGAGCTCGATCGCGAAAACGGCGTCGATGTGGGCGATGGCCTGTCGAGTGCCGACCGTCTGGCCGGCACGTCGATGCCCAAGCGCCGTCGTCGCGATGCTGAATCCGATGCTCGCGCCGGTCAGGGGCAGGGCGAGGGCCGTGGCCGCGGAAAGGGCCGTGGTAAGGTTGAGGCACCCGAGGCCGAGGAGGCCGCCGGTGGCCGTCGTCGTCGCAAACGCTCGGGTTCGGGCGATGCCGGCGAGGTCGCTCCCGCAGGCAAGAACGCTTCCCGCGAGCGCGAGGCTCAGCAGCCCCAGCAGCAGAATCGCGGCGGTGGCATGAACCCCACACGCCGTCGTCGCCGTCATCTGTCGAGCGAGGAGCGCGAGGACGCCTTCCGCGCCGCAGCTGCTCGCGAGGCTGGTGCCGCCCCCAAGGGTGGTTCGGGTTCCGATGCGCCTGCCGACAAGGGCGGCAAGTCACGTGGCGAGGAGGAGCGCGCGCCGCGTCCGCGCCGTCGCCATTCCTCGGGCGCGCAACAGAAGCCCTCAGTGCCCTCCGTGGCCGATCAGGTCTCGGATGGCGAGGTCAAGGTCACGCGCCGTCGTCCCGGAGATGGCGGGGGAGCGGCTGCTAAGGCTTCGCGTGGCGCCGCTCGCGATGAGCGCGAGCCGCGCGAGGATCGCGGTGGCGAGGGCTCGGCCGACCAGGGTCAAAAGCGCCGTCGCCGTCGCCGTTCCCGCAAGCCGCGCCAGGATGGTGGCGAGGGCTCGACCCCGTCTTCGTCCGCTCCACAACCGCCTGCCGGCGAATAACGCCCGCGAGCGGATTTAGCCCGCCTTGTCCCGAGCGCATCGGGGTATCATAGCGCTGAATCAACAACCCTCCCTGCGACCGAACGTAGGGAGGGTTGTGTCTTGAAGAGCCATCTGAACATATTGAGCCGTCTGCAGGGTGCCGGTGCCCTACCGTTTGCGGACGAATTGCTACCGTTTGCCGAGCGGGTGGCACGCGAGGCGCTCGAGGCATTGTCGCCAACACGATGTGCCGGCTGCGAGCGCGCCGGTGCGCTTATTTGCCAAGACTGCCTGGCTGCGTTCACGCTCATCGACCCACGTCATAGCTGCATCCGATGTGGCGCCCCGTTTGGGGATTTGCTGTGCACCGAGTGTTCGGTCGAGGGCACGTCTTCGGCAATGGCCGAGGCGCTCGATCGCTGCCTGGCGTGTGCCGTCTACGCACATCCGCTGCCGCGCATCATCAGGGCGTACAAGGATGCGGGCGAGCGCCGCCTGGCACCGTATCTGGCGGAGCTACTCTACGACACTGCCTTGCATGCCCAGGCGGCAGCCCCCGATCGCTTAGGCGGTGTGCTGTCCGGCGCCGACGCGGTGGTATTTGTGCCTGCGACGGCGGCAGCATTTCGGCGGCGTGGTTTTGATCATATGGAGGCTATTGCGCGCCCATTTTGCGAGCTGTCGGGTGTTCCCCTGCTCGATGCTCTCGTCAAGTACGGGCATGGCGACCAGCGAGAACTCGGTCGTAAGGAGCGCCGCGAGCGTGCCCAAGGCATGTACGAGACGGTTGAGGGCGTGCACGGCCGCCGCCTGCTGCTTATCGATGACGTTATCACCACGGGCGCGACGATGGCCGCGGCTTCGGCGGAACTCAAGCGCGCCGGTGCTGCGGCAGTCGATGGCCTCGCTATCGCACGCGTTTGGTAGGGGTGGTTCAGATGGCAATAAAGATCGGGCAGCGTGGCAAGCCTGCAAGCGAGCAGCTGGCTGCTTCCGTAATTCTGACGGGCGCCTCGGCGCTACGCATGATGCGCGCCGAGCGCCGACAAATGGGTTACATCAGCTGGAGGGACCTCAGTCCCGATGAAGAGTGCCGTGTGCTGCGCGCGTCGTCGCCCTCGATCGAGGACATCTATCTTCCCGACTTGGTGCGGATTGGGGCCGCAAGCGGCGAGGTGCAAGAAGATCTTTGCTTGCTGGTGGGATCTGCGGCGCAGCGCCGCCGCATGCCTGGCGTGGGCTGGT
>UROZ01000155.1 GCA_900549655.1 uncultured Collinsella sp. | reverse complement strand
TGAGCGAGGCGCCCGTGACCGCACGCGACGCGTGTGCTACAGTCCAAAGCGTTATTGTTTCGATTTGGTTACGGCGTGCGAGGGCATATGGCTGAGACTTCAAAACCGAGCCGCAGAAGGCGGAGTGCCGCGCCAGTCAACCGACGCACAACATCGGTGACGTGGGGCAAACACGCCTCGGGGTTTGATGGCTCGTTCAAGCGCACTAAATACGGCTATCCTTCGGCAAGCGCCCGCTTGGCAATGCAGGCAGAGTCCTCGCTGTGGGGCCGCAAACGCGTGGTGGGCTCAAAGCTCAAGCACGACGGAACGCTCGGCTACATCAGCCGCGGGGCGGCTCGCCGCAGCGGGCTCAATCCCGCCGGCTGGCATCGCTACGCGCCGATCGTGGCCGCCGTTGCAGTGATCGTCATCGCGCTCGCTGCGCTCGGATATGCCGGCGGTGGCGCCAACTTGGACGCAATGTTTAAATCGCCCGAGCTCGCGCATGCAGGCACAGAAGTTGTCGAGGGCGCACAGACCCAGACAGGCGTCGCGCCCCAGCGCGGTATCGTTGCGGCGGCCTCCACCATCGCCGATGCGCAAAAGGACGAGGACGAACAGGGCGATGGCGCCGAAACGGCCCAGACGAACGAAACGACGACAACGGCGACGTCAATATAAGTTGCGAGTGGGGTAGCTAAAATAGCCCCGTCCCAAATTAGCCACCCCGCTGACGCTCCTGGGTTACCTTACGTAGATGATGTTGTCGCGGCGGGGTTTGGGCTCGGGTAGCGTGTCCTCGGCGTAGCCAAGAATGCAGTTACCGACACCGCGCAGACTGCCGTCGGCGGGCAGGCCCCAGCTGGCCAGCAGCTCCAGGCCCTCGGGCGAGTCAAAGACCTCATGCGCGCGGTGAATCCAGCACGAATCGACACCCAGCGCATAAGCGGCGTTGAGCAAGTTGCCCATGGCGAGCGAGCCGTCTTCCAGATGTGTGGGCACGCTGCGGTCAACCAGCACCACCACAACGGTCTTGGCGCCATAGAAGGGGTCGCTGTTGCTGCCCATGACTTGCGCGTTGAGCTGCGAGAGACGCTCGACGGTCGCGGGGTCGGTGACGGCGACAAACGTCACCGGCTGGCGGCCCATGCCGCTCGGTGCATATTGGCCGGCTTCGATAATACGTGCAAGCTTTTCGGCCTCGACGGGACGATCGCTGTAGTTGCGGCAGCTGCGGCGGTGAATGAGTGCTTCGATAGTCTCCATGGTGTCTCCTTGCGGTGGCGTTGCAGATGCCCCGTTCATACCCGTCGGGCTCAAACGATAGACGGTCAATTGCCCGGCCAAAAGGATAGATTCCAATTGGGAAAGTAGGTTTGCATAAAAGTACCTTCAGAATGTGACAAACAAATGGGATGGTTAAACGTTTTATCCCGTCTACCCTGCGGTTTTTTACCACTTGCCTAAATGACGAACGCATAACCTCTGATAAAGGTTTTACTAAAGGAGGACCAACGTTTATCAATGCGCCGTGGTGGCGCCGGGCCAGGAGGTAACATCATGTTCCAGGCTGGAGATGTCGTCGAGACCGACTTCGAAGGATTTCTGAAGCTGCTGCGTTCCAAGACGCGCGCTTTCGTGTCGATCAACGATCACGAGTACTACATCACGCACACCGATGGCTATTGGCGTGTTCAGGATTGCGAGGCCCTCAACGACAAGGGCCACTTTACTGACTGCTCCGAGCTGGTCAACACGGTCTGCGAGGTCGTCGAGCTGCCGTGGATTGCCGGCAAGAGCCTGCATGACAGCTTCTCGGGCGCTACGGTCTATGAGGCCGTCGCCGCTTAACAGGCAATAAAACTCGATTTTCACGTGACCGCTGGCGCCGCCCCCGCGCCGGCGGTCTTTTTCTGCCGATAGGCCATAAAAGTGCACGCATTTGCGGAGAGCCTGTTGACGATAGTCAAAACTCGGACTAATCTAGAGACACAAAATTGGTCAAAACTCGGACAATCGAATGGTGGGATAGATGAATAGTGCGGTTACACTGGTCGACTTCGACCGGTTGCTCAATGGACTCGACCATATCTATTCGGAGTTCTCGCGCGCCTGCGGCCTTTCGGACTGCGCTTACTGGATGCTCGTTGATACCAGCACGGCGGGCGGCAGTATTGCCGTAAGCCGTCTGACAAGCGAATGGTTCTACAGCAAGCAGACCATCAACTCGGCAATTAAAACCTTGACGGCGCGGGGCTTCGCAACGTTGGAGTTTGCCGAAGGCAGTCGTAAGAACAAGGTTGTGAGCCTGACCGAAGAGGGCAGGCGATTTGCCGAGCGTTATGCGCTGCCGGCACTCAAGGCCGAGCAGCGAGCCTTTGGCGCGCTTGAGCCGTGTGAGCAGCGCGAGATTATGCGCTTGATCGGCAAATTCTCTCAGGTGCTCGGCGAGGAGTGCGAGACATTTAAGCGGCATATCGCTGCCGAGAGCCAAGCCGAGAATCAAGGTGAGGGGGAGTCGTGCGAGTGCTAATGAGGTTTTTGAAGCCCTATCGAGGGCTTGTCGCAGTGACGCTGCTGGTGCTGCTGGTGGATAACGTCGGTACGTTGCTGGTTCCCACGATGCTGGCGAACATGGTCAACACCGGTATTACCACGGGCGATGTCGACTACATTTTACGCAACGGCCTATACATGTTTATCGCGACCAGCATGGCTAGCGGCGGCACGGTGCTGGGCTGCTATCTTTCGGCGCGCCTGGCCGCCAACGTGGCTTGCGATATCCGCAATGCCGTGTACGACAAGTCGCTCGAGCTGTCCGCCAGCGACTTTGAGCGCTTTGGCACCGGATCGATGATCACGCGTTCGCTCAACGACATCAACGTGATTCAGCAGGCGATTCTGCAGACGATTCAGCTGGTGCTGCCCGTGCCGTTTTTGGCTGTGGCGGGCATCATCTTCGCCTGGTTTATCGATCCTGCCATGGGCACGCTGCTGGGCGTAGTCGTTGCGATTGTGCTGGTGGCGGCGGTCTTTACGGTTGCCAACGCGGCTCCGATCTTTATGCGCTTGCAGAGCTTTATCGACCGCATGAACGTGGTGCTGCGCGAAAACATCGTGGGCGTGCGCGTCATCCGTGCGTTTAACAAGGAACGCCATGAGGAGCAACGCCTAGACGAGGTGTTTAGCGATTACGCGGCCAACGCCATCAAGGTCAACCACCTGTTTGTGGGCCTCGACAGCTCCAGCTTCTTTTTGATGAACATCGCCGAGGTGGCGGTGCTGTGGGTTGGCGGCAACCGCGTGGGCGCCCATGCGATGCAGATCGCGAGCATCTCTGCGGTGCTCGAGTACGCAATCCTGATTCTGTTCTTTGTGATGATGGCGCAGATGGTGGTGCTAACGCTGCCACGCGCCGCGGCATGCCTAAGCCGTGCACAGCAAGTGCTGGAGATTGAGCCGAGCATCGTCGATGGCCAGCGTACGCTTGATGCGGCCGCGTCCGACTCAAAGGACGGGGCCGATGCGGTCGCCGTGTTCGATCATATGTCGTTTCGCTTTGACGATGCCGACGAGGACACCCTGTGCGACCTGAGCTTTGCCTGTCGTCGCGGTCAGACGACCGCAATCGTCGGCTCGACGGGTTCGGGCAAGTCGACGGTGGCCAAGCTCTTGCTGCGCTTCCACGATGCCACCAAGGGCGCCATTCGCCTGGACGGTGTCGATCTGCGCGAGCTTTCGCAAGATGAGATCCGTGGACACATCGCCTATGTGCCGCAGAAGGCGTGGCTGTTCTCGGGCACCGTGGCAAGTAATCTGCGCTTTGGCAACGAGGACGCGACCGAGACCGACATGCTTCACGCGCTTGAGGTTGCCCAGAGCACCTTTGTACTCGATCAGCCGCAGGGGCTCGATACCCCGGTGGCGCAGGGCGGCACGAACTTTTCAGGCGGCCAGCGCCAGCGCCTGGCCATTGCTCGCGCGCTCATGAAGCAGGCCGATCTGTATATCTTCGATGACAGTTTTTCGGCCCTGGACTTTAAGACCGATGCCGCCCTGCGCCATGCGTTGCAAGACGAGACGCGTGACGCTGCGGTGCTCATCATTGCGCAGCGCATCTCGACGATTTTGCATGCCGACCAGATTGTCGTGCTCAAGGACGGCGAGATTGTGGGCTTGGGCACGCATAGCGAGCTTATGGAAACCTGCGAGGTGTACCGCGCCATCGCGGAATCGCAGATGAAGGGAGGTGAGTAGCATGACCGAGGAGCTCAAGAAGCAGGGCGGCGTTGATGACGCCGCTGCCGCGGGACTGGTCGAGGAAACGGCTGCCGCGTCGACCGAGCTGGATGACGCCGCCAAGGCTGCAGCCGAGCGCGAGGCTCGCCGCCAAGCGCTCTACGAGGAAAACGAACGTGCCGAGGACGAGCGTGCCCGCGCCGAGGCAGAGCGTATGCGCGACGTGGACGACGAAGACGAGGACGAGACACCTCGGGATACCTGGGCGACGGTGCGCCGCCTGTGGAGTGAGGCTGCCGGCGACCA
>UROZ01000154.1 GCA_900549655.1 uncultured Collinsella sp. | reverse complement strand
TCTGTTCCATTCCTGCTCCTAACATAACTATTCGCTCAACGATGTGTGTAGTACCAAATGTGTGACCGCTGGGGCCGTGTGGCGCGTAGCCGCTAGCTCATCGGCCGTGGCGCGTCCCAAGTATCCGCTTTGATCACGGGCATCACGCTCCCTGTGCGGCGAGCGCCGCGGTCAGGACGATACCGGCAATCTTAGCCGCCTTGACGTCGTGTTTGTCGTAATCCTCCAGGGCCACCGAGATGGCAACCGTGGGTGAATCGTAAGGTGCAAAGCCAACAAACGTAGAGTTGACGTTGGCGCCGCCGGTCTCGGGCGAACCGGTCTTGCCGGCAACCTTGACGCCCGGAATCTGGGCATCGGTGCCGGTACCGGACTGGACGACGGCGAGCATGGCCTGCTTGACCTGGTCGGCCGTGGCAGAGCTGACAGCCTGGCCCAGCGAACGGGACTGCGTGGTCTTAACCACGGTTCCGTCTGGGGCGAGTATCTGGGACACAAAGAACGGGTCCATGACCACGCCGCTGTTGGCGATAGCGGCGGCGATCACGCAATTCTGCATAACGGTGGTCTGCGGGCCAGGCGTGTGGTCCATGCCGACGGGCTGGCCGGCGCCTGCCCAAGCGGTCTCCCACTCGGTCATAAGCGACGGGTCGGCCATGATGGAGGCGGCTGAGGTCAGATCTTGGCCGAGCTTTTGGCCGCAACCAAAGGCGTTGGCAAACTGGACGAGCGAGCTGGCGCCAATCTCGTTGGCCACCTGGCCAAAGACGACGTTGGACGACACGGCGAAGGCCTGCTGCAGGCTGATGGTGCCGTAGCTTTCGTTGGCAGAGTTGGTGACCGGCGCGTTGCCGATGTCCATGGAGCCGGGCGCCTGGTACGTGCTGGTAAGGCTGGCGGTGCCGGTTTCGAGTGCCGCGGAGAGTGTGACGACCTTAAAGGTCGAGCCCGGGGTGTACAGCGCGTCCATGGCACGGTTGTACATGGAGCCGTCCTCGCCGCCGCCCGACTGGAGCAGCGCATCGATATTGGTGTTGTCGTAGGTGGGCGAGCTCGCGCACGCAAGGACCGCACCGGTGCGCGGATCCATGACCACCACAGCACCCTTAAAGCCCTTGAGCGCCTGCTCGGCAGCCGTCTGGATGCGCGAGTCGATGGTGAGCTTGGCGGTATTGCCCGGCTGGGTCTGCCCCGCGAGCGACGCGATGGCGTTGTTCCAGCTGGAGTAATCCTTGGAGCCGGTGAGCGTGTCGTTCATAACGCTCTCGATGCCAGCGGTGCCATACTGCTGGCTCACGTAGCCCACCACGTGCGCGGCCATATTGCCGTTGGGGTAGGAGCGGGCGTAGGTGCCGTCCTCCTGCTGCAGCGACTCGGCCAGCGTCACGCCGTCGGACGTGATGATGGAGCCACGCTGGATGTACTTGGAGCGGGCGATGGTGTGGTTGTTGGTCGGCATGTCCTGATAGTCCTTCGCCTTGATGACCTGGACATAGGTGAGGTTGCCGATAAGGATGGCGAACAGCGCCGTGAAGGCAAGCACGGCACGAGTCAGACGGTTGGCAAGTGCCACGCGGCCGAGCACGCCGGACTCGGGCGTGTCGAGCAGGCGACGACGCATGCGAGAGCCCGCGGAGTGGTTGCCGTGGCTGTAGGAAGGCACGTTGGCAAAACGCGTACCGGTCGGGGCAGCGGCGGATGCGACCTGGTCATCGGTGATGGCGGCCATGGTGCCGGTGCCGGTGAGCTCGGCTTCGCGTCCGGTCGCCTCGTCGCCGGCGCGCAGCAGCAGGGCGACGATAATAAAGCTCGCCAGCAGCGAGGAGCCGCCCTGGCTCATAAAGGGCAGGGTGACGCCGGTCAGCGGGATCAGGCGGGTTACGCCGCCAACGATTAAGAATGCCTGGAAGCTGATGGCCGCCGTAAGGCCGGTCGCGCTAAAGGCGGCAAGGTCGGACTTGGCGCGGGCTGCCGTGGTGAGGCCACGCACGGCAAAGAGCATAAAAAGGATGAGCACGGCGCCGCCGCCCAAAAGGCCCATCTCTTCGCCGATAGCCGAGAAGATAAAGTCGGACTCGACGACAGGGATGTTGTTGGCCATGCCGTTGCCAATGCCAACACCGACCAGGCCGCCATCGGCAAGCGAGAAGAGCGACTGGACGATCTGGTAGCCCTGCCCCTGGGCGTCCTTAAACGGATCGACCCAAACTTGGAAGCGCACCTGAACGTGAGACAGGAACTTGTAGGCGCCCACGGCTCCGACGGCTAAGAGCGCAAGGCCGATAACGACATACGAAAAGCGCCCCGTGGCAACGTAGAGCATCAGCAAGAAGATGGTGTAGAACAGCACGGCCGAACCCAGATCGCGTTCGAAGACGACGACGAGCAGGCACACACCCCACACGGCAAACAGCGGCAGCAGCAGTCGCAGGCGAGGGATCTTAAAGCCCAGGATCTTGCGGTTGGAGATGGAGAGCAGCTCGCGGTTCTCGGCCAGGTACCCGGCCAGGAACAGCACGATAAAGACCTTGGCGAACTCGCCGGGCTGGATGGTAAAGCCCGCGATGCGAATCCACAGTTTGGAGCCCGAGATCGTGGTGCCGATAAAGATGGGCAGCATCAGCAGGATGATGCCGATAATGCCAAAGGTGTACTTGTAGCGCATGACCACGTCGAGGTTTTTGACCAGTGCGAGCGTTCCCACCATGAGCGCCACCGAGACAAACAGGATGATGAGCTGTGAGATGGCGAGAGCGGGGGCGAGACGCGTCACGAACGTGATGCCGATGCCCGAAAGTATAAATACGATGGGTAGGATGGCGGGGTCGGCGCCGGGCGCCAAGATGCGCACGGCGATATGTGCCGCGGCGAAGGCGGCAAAGAGGCCGATCGGTACGGCGAGCGTCTCAAAGGAGATGACAGCGCCCGCGGTGAGCACGTACATCGCATACAGCAGGATGACGGGGAACGCCGAGGCGATGAGCAAGAGCAGCTCGGTGTTGCGGCGACTCATAAGCGGCACTCCCTTTCTAATTCTTATCGGAGGCTTCGGCCTCGGCGGACTGTTCGGCGGTTTTCTCGGAATCTGATTCGGAGGTCGATCCCTGATTGGTGTTGTCGCGAATCGTTTGCGCGTCGATCACCTGGCGGGTCTGCTCCTCATCGATCTGGTGGCGGTACTTGGATATCGTGTCCTGCGCATCGTCGACACTTGTTTGCGGAATGCCCGCCTTGAGGCGGTTTTGCGTGTCTTCGGGCAGGTCGGACAGCTTGATGCTGGTTTCGCTTTCGAGCCAGTGGAGCTTGAGTCCGAGTGGCTTGCCGGGCAGGCCGCGCCAGACGGCGACATTGCCCTGGTAGGTACCAAGGTAGTACGAGCCGGTGACACCCGTGTAGGCCCAGATGCCAGCTGCCAGCACAAAGACGAGGGCCAGGATGGCGGCGATAGTAACGTTGCGGCGACGCACGCGTTGCGCCTCGCGCATAACGCCATCGTCAACCAGGTCAACGACTACTACGGTTACGTTGTCGTGGCCGCCGGCGGCAAGCGCCGCGTCCACTAGGTTGTCGACGCAGATTTGCGCGGTTGAGGACTGCGTGGCGATGTTCTCGATATCGCTATCGGGAATCATGCTCGAAAGGCCGTCGGAGCACAGGATCAGACGGTCGCCTTCCTCGATATGCAGAGTGAAGTGGTCGGCATACATGGCGGGGTCCGAGCCCAGCGCACGGGTGATGACCGAACGGTTGGGGTGGACGCGAGCCTCGTCTGCCGTGATCTCGCCGGCGTCCACGAGCTCCTCCACGTAGGAGTGGTCGCGGGTCACGCGGATGAGCGTGCCCTCGTGGAGCAGGTAGGCGCGAGAGTCACCCACGTGGGCGATGGCGAGCGTGTCGTTTTCGATATAGGCGCAGGTGGCTGTGCAGCCCATGCCGGGCTTGCCCAGGCCGTTCAGGGCCGCCTCGATTACGGCGGCGTTGGCTGCCTCGACGGCTGCGGCCAGGCGTGCTGCGTCGGCGGACTGTGGGGCCGTCTTGGCTATAGTCTCGACGGCGATGGAAGAGGCTACCTCGCCGGCGGCGTGACCGCCCATGCCGTCGCATACGCAAAAGAGCGGCGACTGCACCAGGTAGGAATCCTCATTGTGCGGGCGCACACAGCCAACGTCGGAGCGGGCGCCCCACATGAGTTGCGTGGTGGTGCCGGCATCATAGGTCGAGTCGGTCTCGATGCGCTCCTCGGTCAGGGGCTCAAAGCTCATGGTCGAGCCGGGGTCTTTGAGCTTGGCCTCAACGGCGGCAACGTCGATCTCGGCTGTGTCACCGGGAGAGACGGTGTCGGTCTCGGCGTTTGATTCGGAATCGCCGGTGTCCGGGGAGCCGGGCTCCTCGGACACGCGGGCGGTCGACTCGTCGTCTTGCGGGCTGACGTCTATAGGCTCGGGCGTCACAAAGTGCGACGGCGCGGGCATGCTTTGCGACTGGGCGGCGGGCTCGGTCACGGCATCGGACTCGCTTGCGGGCGCAGGCTGCGGGGTCTTGGGTGCAGGGCCGTCCTCGGGGGATGGCCCCGCTTCGGGC
>UROZ01000153.1 GCA_900549655.1 uncultured Collinsella sp. | reverse complement strand
ACGCAGCCGCCGCCAAAGGGCACGTAACGCACAAAGCGCTGCTGAGCTGCGCGATCCTGGCTAAAGATATACAGAGCCAGCGGCGTCGGACGATCCGTAATAAACGTCTCGGCCTCGTCAAGGCTCTCAAACGTCAGCACTGGCAAAATGGGGCCGAAGATCTCCTCCTGCATCACGGCGTCATCGGGGGACACGCCGTCCAAAATCGTCGGCTCGATCTTGAGCGAGGCCTCGCGCGCGGTACCTCCAAGCACGACCTTATCGGGATCGATCAGCCCGCGCACGCGCGCAAAATGCTTGGCGTTGACGATATGTCCGTAATCCTCATTGTCGAGTGGATGTTCGCCAAACATGCGACGGACCTCCTCCTTGATGAGGCCCAGCAGCTCGTCGTGCACGCGCGTATCGACCAGCAGGTAGTCGGGCGCCACGCAGGTCTGCCCCACGTTGAGCCATTTACCAAAGGCGATGCGCCGTGCCGCGACCTTCAAGTTTGCCGTCGCATCCACGATGCAGGGACTCTTTCCGCCCAGTTCAAGCGTCACGGGCGTAAGGTTTTTACTCGCGCGCTCCATGACGAGCTTGCCAACCGGAACACTACCGGTAAAGAAGATCTTGTCCCAGCTTTCATCGAGCAGCGCCTCGTTCTCGGCACGCCCGCCTTCGACGACCGTCACCAGGCGCGGATCAAATGCTTCCTCGCAAATCTGCCTAAGCACCGCGCTCGAAGCCGGCGCATAGGCACTCGGCTTGATGACCACGGTGTTGCCTGCAGCGAGCGCGCCGGCGAGCGGCTCGAGCGTCAGCAAAAACGGATAGTTCCAGGGCGCCATGATGAGCGTGACGCCATAGGGCACGGCTTGCGTTTTGCACACACTCACGGCGTTGGCAAGGTCACACGGACGCAGGCGCGGACGACTCCATCGAGCCACATGCGCAATCTGATGTCGAATCTCGGAAAGCGACGTGCCGATCTCGCACATATATGCCTCGCCATGCGACTTTCCCAAATCGGTCTTGAGCGCATCGGCAATATCGGCCTCGTGCGCCCGCACCGCATCGCGCAGGCGCACGAGGGCGCGACGTCGAGCATCGACATCAAACGTGGCGTGCGTCTTAAAATAGGCGCACTGCTCGCCGACAATGCGCGCGATTTCCTCGGTATTCATGGACCCTCCTAGTTCTCGTCCTCAAACATACCACCTGCAACAACTTCGTACATATGCTCGAGCTCCAGGCGGTCCATCAAAAGCGGAACGGGATACAGGGGATTGGCCTCGGCGTCGGCATGGGCCGCCATTTGCGGAATATCGGAGCGGCGAATACCCGAGACATATTTGGGGATTCCCAGGGCCTCGTTCATGCGTTCGACCCAATCGATAAAGGCCTCGGCCGCAAGACTGTCCCGCGCGGTAGCCGGCGCAATGCCCGACATGCGAGCAAGATCGGCAAGCTTGGGGGCGGCGGCGTCACCATAAGCGCGAAGCATGTGCGGCAGGATGATCGCGTTGGCTAAACCGTGCGGAATTCCGTATCGGCCGCCCAGACTGTGCGCGATGGCATGCACATATCCGACATAGGAGCGGGTAAACGCAACGCCTGCCTTATACGCCGCCGAAAGCATATTGCGGCGCGCACGCATGTCGTCGCCATGCTCATAGGCCTCGAGCAAATTGTCGCGGATGAGCTGGACCGCCTGACGCGCCATCTTGCGCGTGTAGGGCGTGGTGCTACGGCCGATAAAGGCCTCGACAGCATGCGTCAGGGCATCCATACCCGTCTGCCCCGTGATGGACGCCGGCAACCCGCGCGTAAACTCGGGGTCGTGGACTGCAAAACGCGGGATGAGCACAAAGTCGTTAATGGGGTATTTATAGTGCGTCTCGTTATCGGTGATAACCGCCGCGAGCGTGACTTCGCTTCCCGTACCGGCGGTGGTGGGAACCGCAATAAGCAGCGGCAGGATACGATGAACGCGCAACAGGCCGCGCATCTTGTTGATGGGCTTGTTTGGTTGCGCAATGCGCGCCCCCACACCCTTGGCGCAGTCCATGGCTGATCCTCCGCCAAAGCCGATAATGGCCTGGCAGGCGCTCTCTCGATACAGCGCCGCCGCTTCCTCCACGTTTGAGACCGTGGGGTTCGCACGCGTTTCGGCATAGACCGTAACGCCAATCCCCTGAGCCGTAAGCGCACGCTCGAGTGGTGCCGTGAGCCCCAAACGTGCAATACCAGGGTCTGTCACGATAAGGACCTTCTGGATCGAGCGCTTTTGAAGCACCGCGGGCACATCCTCGGCATGCTCCAAAATGCGCGGCTCGGTATAGGGCAGGATCGGCAATGCAATGCGAAAAACCGTCTGATATGTTCGGCACCAGGCACGACGGGCTAGATGCATAAAGGAAACTCCTATATTTGTTGATAGGTCAACATTTGCTCGACCGATTGTACTCAGCGGCGGTCAAAGACGGCTTGCCAATCGTTAATCAATCAACATCTTCATATCTCAAAATTGTTTTATTAAAAATCATTCCTAATAGGCTTCACATTTGGTTGCATTTATGGATAATAGAACTCGTCAAGACGCACGTCCGGAGAGGGCCCTTACGGGACCGGACGAGCGCACAATCGCCATCGATCGAAAGGATCGAATCATGAAGTTTGTTTGCCCCGTTTGCGGTTATGTGGAAGAGTTCGACGGCGACCAGCTGCCCGAGGACTTCAAGTGCCCCCAGTGCGGCGTTCCCGGTTCTCGCTTCCTGAAGCAGGAGGAGGGCCAGCTCGAGTGGGCCGCCGAGCACGTCGTGGGCGTCGCCAAGATGGAGGGCGTCTCCGAGGACATCGTTGCCGACCTTCGCGCCAACTTTGAGGGCGAGTGCTCCGAGGTCGGTATGTACCTGGCCATGGCTCGCGTCGCTCATCGCGAGGGCTACCCCGAGATTGGCCTGTACTGGGAGAAGGCTGCCCACGAGGAGGCCGAGCACGCCGCTAAGTTCGCCGAGCTCCTGGGCGAGGTCGTGGCCGACTCCACCAAGAAGAACCTCGAGATGCGCGTTGAGGCCGAGAACGGCGCCACCGCCGGCAAGACCGATCTTGCCAAGCGCGCCAAGGCCGCTGGCCTCGATGCCATCCACGATACCGTGCACGAGATGGCTCGCGACGAGGCTCGCCACGGCAAGGCTTTCGCCGGCCTGCTCAAGCGCTACTTCGGCTAAGCCAGCCGCCTGAGAGACAATCTCTAGCTCGATAAGGCCCGGACCGCATGGTTCGGGCCTTTTTGTGTCTCGAGGACTCGTTAACGCCCTGAAATACTCCCTGAAATAGGACCGCCTTCGGCATCGGCTGCTCGTCAAAAACTAAGTGAGTAGACTTTTTGGAACTTGCCGAGCACACCATCCGTACTGCTTTATAAAGCCGCAGCTAAATGACTTGTTGCAAAACGGCCTGGTCGCCAAAGTGCCAAAAGTCTACTCACTTAGAACCGCAGCCGTCCACGATCGAGCTGTTTTGCGTCTAACGGTCATCTTTCCGTCGATTACTCCCAATTTTGTCCAGTCAACGAATAGTTCAGACCGGAGTAATGTCTCAGCCCTTTGCTCATCTGAGCTTTTATCACGATATTCAGCATCGAGCATCCTGCATACGGCCTTAACGATCGCGCGGAATCTATCCTCATCCGATATCTGTCTGTGTGTCAGGAGAAGTACATCATAGCCCATAGCCTGAAGGGCCGTCATGCGGTCAGCGTCACGCAAACCATCCCCTGCGCGTCCGTGCGAGGCCTTTCCCTGACATTCAATGGCCACCTGTCGCCTGCCGTCCGGCGAAGAAAGAAGTAGGTCGATATATACACGGGACTTTCCCACAATCGCTCGAGCACTTGTGCTTAGCGTCACTTCGACATTGAGCTCTATGTCGCAAAACCCTTCGCCTCCCAGGGCTCGCGGCAGTGCAAGCAACAAATACGCCTCGACCTCAAAAGGCGACGCGGCGCCCAATGGAACAAGTTGCGATACCGCCATAAATCTATTGCCGTAACGCATCCCGCAAACATCTGAACAAAAACGGTCAAGGTCTCTGCCCAAAACCAAAGCGTCTCGACGTCATAAATATGAAGCGGTGCCGTCCTCGGACGGACAGCGCACCCAACCGAACGTTGTCGAAATCGCGCCCGAATCAATTGCACGCGTAAGCTCCGCCTCAAGTGCCACCGGCAGAGCGCACACCGCAAACAAGCCACACATCTCCGCCAATACCAAAAGAAGCTGAAGATCCGTCAGATGCCGCGACATGATGAATGCCGTCAGCAGAGGAGACGTGATCAAAAATCCATGCTCCGTTTCCAGCACGGATTCCCTGGGGAGCTCACCAAGAAACAGCCGCTGCCTAATGCTGGCAGGGCAAGTCCGTTTGTTTCTCGTCCGAACCAATGTATACAACGGAAAGCCAAGTACAACCGCAGCCGTCGGGTTACGGACGAGGCCATATCGCTGCCGGTCTTCTTCCGGCCGTGGAAGCGGCGGACACAAAGCGCGGACCTGAGGAGGCAAACGCCAGTACCTAAAAGCCGATATGTCACAAAGTA
>UROZ01000152.1 GCA_900549655.1 uncultured Collinsella sp. | reverse complement strand
TGCTCGCCACCTGCAAGCGCGGCGTCTTTGCCGTCAACGGCGACGATGGCTACCCGTACGCCATTCCCGTCAACTACTTCTTTGACGCCGAGCACGACAAGATTTATTTCCATGGCGCCAAAGCCGGCCACAAGGTCGACGCACTCAAGCGCGATGACAAGGTCTGCTTTACCGTTTACGGCAACGAGTGGTACCAGGACGGCGACTGGGCTCCCTACGTTATGAGCACCGTCGTCTTTGGCCGCTGTCGCCTGGCAAATGACACTCCCGCGTTTATCGAGGATAAAGTCCGCCAGCTCGCGCTTAAGTACTATCCTTCTGCCGAGGAAGTCGAAGAGGAAATCGCCAAGGACATTAAGGGCGTCCAGCTCTACGAGATTACGATTGAGCATCTCTGCGGTAAGCAGATTCAAGAAAAGTAAGCTCCAAAAGCAGGTCTCGCAAATAGCAATATGGCCCGGTTCCGACCCACCTTGGAACCGGGCCATATGCTTATGAAGCGTCGGCGGCTATGTGCGCAAGTACCTCAACGAGCTCCTGCGAGCTCACGGGTTTACTCAGGTGCGCGTTCATGCCCGCCTCACGCGAAAGCCTACGGTCGTCGGCAAAGGCGTTGGCACTCACGGCGATAATCGGCGTGGTCACGGCATCCTCGCGATCGAGTGCTCGAATCTGACGCGTGGCCTCAAGGCCATCGATGCCAGGCATCATGATGTCCATCAGCACCGCGTCATACTCGTGCGGTGCGCTCGCGGCAAACATCTCGACGGCAGACTCACCATCCTTAGCATGCGTCACAATGGCACCGGCACGGCTGAGCGTAAACTGCGCGATCTCGGCATTCAGATCGTTATCCTCTACGAGCAAAACGCGCAAGCCCTGGAGCGCATCGCCATCGCCCGCATCCACGCGCACTGTCTGAGGAATCTCGGAGCGGTCGCACTTCTCAAACGGGAGACGGATGGTAAACGTCGTCCCCTGCCCCAAGATGCTCGTAAAGCTCATGGTTCCGCCCATAAGCTCGACCAACTGTTTTGCGATAGGCGCGCCCAGGCCAGTTCCCGATGAAGCGCCTTCCACCTGTTGCTCCTCGCGGCAAAACGGCTCGTAGAGGTGCTGTTGGAACTCCTCGCTCATGCCAATACCGTTATCGGCGATCGTGTATTCATAGACGGGGACGCCATTCGCTGGCTCCACCTCGCGGCACACCAGGCGAACATAGCCGCCCTGGCGGTTGTACTTGACGGCATTGCCGGCAATATTGAGCAACAAGCGCTTGAGGTGCGTCACGCTCACCCGTGCATAGGGATGATTAAGCGTCTGCTGGTCGCAGATAATTGTCACCAGACGCTCCTCGGCCTGGCGCTCCAAAATATCGCGCACTTCACAGTTGAGGGCCACCAAATTTATAGGTACGAGGTTCAGGTCGACCTGCCCGCTCTCCAGGCGACTCATATCGAGCGCCTCGTTGGCAAGGTCGAGCAGCAGTCCCGATGCCGTCCAGATTTTTGAGCGGCACTCAGTCTGCTTTTGCAGATCGTCCGCATTGGCATCGCCAACCTCGACCATGCCGCGAATGCCGTTGATGGGCGTGCGCAGATCGTGGCTCATGCGACGCAGAAACTCCGTCTTTGCCGAGTTGGCAGACGAGGCCTCACGCGCCGCCTTTGCCAGCTTGTCGCCATAGTCGCGCTCCTGCTGCAGCAAGTCCGTCAAACGTCGACGATCAGCGCGGCGACGCACCGTCACAACAACGGCTATAACACCGCCGTAGAGCACCAGCACGCCGGCGGCAACAGCCGCGGCGACCTCAAAGTAGCGCTGCGCCGAGGCATAGGTGTACACATAGAATTTGTGCGCTTTTCCAAATGTGCCCAAATACCACTCGCCGTCGGCGTTAACCAATCTGACCTTACCAGCCAGGCATCGATCCTTAATACCGTCGACAATAAAGACATCCGTCGCAGGCAGATCGAACACGCCCAATACGGTGGGTTCAACGGCATTGGTCGCAACGACCTTGCCATCGCTTTCGATCACGATATTGCCGCTATCGATGGTTTCATAGCCATCAAGCAGGCTCTGCAGTTTGAGTGTATTGCTTGCAACCGCTTTCGCGCTCTGATGCCTTACCGCGATAACGATGCCCTCGCCATCCTGCCGAGTCACGCAGCCAATGTCTGCGACCGAATCATCCGCAAGCGTGATGCGGGCGGTATAGGACTTAAGCGGATGAGTTGCCACCTCCAGCACGGGTGATTCTTTGAGATACGTAGCGAGCGACCCGTAGTCCACATCGCCCGTCGAGGACTCGGACACCAAATTGCCCGATGCGTCCGTCACGATCAGCGCGCTCACGTTGAACTGGTCGGCATATTGCTCCAGCATGGCGCTATCCACCGAACCGTCGCGCTCCATATCGCGGGCAGCCTCTCCGGCGATCTCCATAACGCGAATCAGGTTTTTGGTCGTATAGGCGCTGTTGAATGCATCGTAGGAAAGGCTCTGCGTCGCCACGTAATCGACAACGTCGGCAAAGCGCTGCTCGGCTTGGGCCGTCGTGTAACCGTAGCTCATCATGCCGGCAACAACCGAGAGCGCTATCCCCAGCAGAGCGACAAGGAGCCATGCCCCTGCCGAACGATTGCCCCGCTCCTGAGCAGCGTGGTCGGGCGCATCGATCATGACAGGCCCTCCATATTCAAAAATGGCGAAGGGTCATCGAAGTACTTTGACACCAGGCGTTCCATGGTGCCATCGGCAAGCATTTCTTGGTAGGCATGAGTAAGCTTGACGTCGATGCCACGCGTATCGTTGATATCGAAAGCGGTGCCCAAACCGACCTCTAGCAGCGGCTCATCCAAAATGCGATATGTCACACCATAGTCTTTTTCGTAGGTGAGGAACGAGGACTCATGCGCGGCGATAGCGTCGACCAGGCCCTCGACGAGCGCCGGGTTCAGGTATGAGCGGTCCGAAAAGCAGTAGAGCTCTTTGATCTGCGGAACGTTTTCATTTGTATGATTGAGCAAAATGTCCTCGGGCTTGGTGGTGGACTGGACCGCCACGACCTTATCCTCAAGATCGGCAAGCGTGTAGATATCGCTCTGGGGATCGACCGCGACCACCTGGCGGCTCGCAAGGTACGGGCCGGCCCAACGATACTCGTTTTCGCGACCCGTCATGCTAAAGCTGCCCATGACGCAATCGAGCTCGCCGCTCGCCAGTAGCTCGTTCTTCTTTTCCCAATCGATCAGCTGGTACTTTGGCTTGTAACCAATGCGGGCCAAAGCCTCGGTCAATATCTCGACATCCAGGCCAACGATATCGCCGTACTCGTCGGTATACACAAACGGTGGATAGAGGTCGCTGCCAACATTGAGCGTCTTAAGGTTGTCGTCTTTGGTCTGTGAGGCGTCCAGGCCTTCTAATGCAGACGTCGAGGCCCTGCCATTCGACCCGGAACAGCCGGCTATCGCTACGACAAAGGCACACGCTACCGCAAGCGCAACAAACAACGATATGGCAACCGAGCGACGGGGTCTTTTCATCGAGCTCCAGAAGATCCTATTCACAGACTGAAATGCTAAAAATAATAGCAAATGAAACCACTCGAGCGCCCAATGGCTACAGACGTTTTACCATGCGGGGCCTTCCAGCCGACTTGGCAGAAAGCCCCGCATGCAGCGCTCACTTACCGTGCATTAAAAACGTAGCGGTCCAGGCGGTCGCACGCTTCCCTCACGCGCGAAAGAGGCAGCGCCAGATTCACGCGAATGTGGCAGGCCCCGCGGAACGGACGGCCATCCTGATACCCCACGCCCACGCGCGCTCCCTCGTCGAGCAACCACTGAATATCGCGGCCATGCTCGCGGCACCACTCGGTGCAGTCCAGAAACACCATGTACGTGCCCTGCGGACGCGAATAGGACACGCCCTTAAAATGCTCGTCCACATAATTGCAGAAGTACTCGATATTGCCGGCAAGCACCTGGTTGAGCTCGTCCACCCACTCGTAGCCTTGCGGCTGGTAGGCACCGATAAGCGCATGCATGGAGAGGACGTTCATCTCGTTGTAGTGAGTCTTGTTGGACACGGCGCACACGCGGTCGCGCAGCGTCTCGTTATAGATGATGTGGTAGCTGCCGACCAGGCCCGCCAGGTTGAACGTCTTACTGGGCGCATAGAGGGCAACCGTGCGCATGCGGGCATCCTCGCTCACCGACTGCGTCGGGATATGTTTGTGACCCGGCAGGATGATATCGGACCAAATCTCGTCCGAGATCACCACGCAATCGTGCTGACGATAGATGTCCATGGCGCGCTCGATCTCGTCGCGCTCCCATACGCGGCCGCAGGGATTGTGCGGCGAGCAGAACACCGCGGCATGGATGTGGTTTTGGGTGAGCTTGCGCTCCATGTCCTCAAAGTCCATGCGCCACACGCCCTGATCGTCGAGCTTAAGCGGGCTGTGGACAATGCGATAGCCCGCGGCTTCGATAGACTTGGTAAAGCCGATGTAGGTGGGGCTATGGACCAGCACCGCATCGCCCGGCTGGACATACGCACGCAGCGTCGACACGACACCGCCCAGCACGCCGTTTTCGTAGCCGATATG
>UROZ01000151.1 GCA_900549655.1 uncultured Collinsella sp. | reverse complement strand
GTTTGCCGCTGGCGAGGGTGTAGATGGTGTCGCCGTCGTTGGTGGTGTGCGTGGGGCGGATGGCGTGCGCATAGGCGTCTGCTGCCATCTGGGAGACCTTGGTGGCCTGCGCCTTAGTGAGCTTCACGTTGGTGACGATGCAGCTGATGGTGGTGTTGGTGCGGTCGAGCGGCATCTGCATAGATCCGGCGGCGGCAAAGGCTGCGAGCTCCATGTCGACGATCTGGTCGCTATCTGCTGCAGCGCGCATGCCAGCGATCCATTCACCGGTGAAGGGGTCGACGACATTGCCACAGGCGTTGACCGAGACCACGGCGCCCACCTTAACAGGGCCGAGTGCCACGGCGGCGGCTCCAAGGCCGGCCTTCATGCAGGTGGCGGGACCCATGAGCTTGCCCACGGTGGCGCCGGTGCCGGCGCCCACATTGCCCTGCTCGAGCGTGGTGGGGGTGTTGTCGAGCGCCTCGCGCACGGCGGAGATGCCAGCCTCAATGTCGGGGCGTACGGTGGGGTCGCCAAAGGCGAGGTCGAAGATGCAGCTAGAGCACACGATGGGCACCTGCGTGGGGCCGACGGGAAGGCCGATGCCGCGGCTCTCGAGCTCGCGGGCGACGCCGCTTGCGGCCTCCAGACCAAAGGCCGATCCACCCGAAAGGCAGACGGCGTGGACCTTGTCCACGGTGTTCTCGGGACGCAGCAAATCGGTCTCGCGCGATGCCGGGGCGCCGCCGCGAACGTCAACGCCGCCCGTTGCGCCTTCGGTTGCCACAATTACGGTGCAACCGGTGCCGGCCTCCTCGTCCGTATAGTTGCCAAAGCAAAAGCCATCGACATCGCAAACGTCAATGGCCTCAAGCAGTGTATCCATGTTTTACTCCTATCGGTTTTCCGCCGGGCCTTATGCCCGGTCGGGATCCGTACGGTACGCCGAAATTGTAGGCGCTGGGGGATACCCAGCGCCAGATGCAATTACGATAGTTTTTGAATCGCACGCGCGACGCGAGCGATGGGCAGGCCCACCACGTTGTAGAAGTCGCCCGAAATATCATGTACGAGCATGCGCCCGCCTGTGCCTTGGATGCCGTAGGCGCCCGCCTTGTCCATGGGCTCGCCCGAGGCGACGTAGCGCTCAATCTGCTCGTCGGTGAGCTCATAGAACGTCACGTCGGTCACATCGACAAACGACAGGCTCTCGGCGGCATGCGGGGCTCTGGTGTCTCCGGCTCTAACGATGCAGACGCCGGTTGCGACCTGGTGCGTGCGCCCCGAGAGCTCGTGGAGCATGGTGCGGGCTTCGTCCTCGTTTGCCGGCTTACCCAAAATCTTGCCATCGAAGGTGACGATGGTGTCGGCCGCGATGGTCAGCTCACTGGGATCGGCGTGCTCGGCGGCAACGGCGGCAGCCTTAGCGCGAGCTAAGCGCTCGACAAGCGTAAGCGGGGCCTCGTCATCAAAAGGAGTCTCGTCGATGTCAGCGGGAATGACGCGGATGTCGTAGCCCGCTTCGCGCATCAACTCGATGCGGCGCGGTGATTGCGAAGCCAAAATCATAGCTGAATGCCCTCGGCAACCTTCTCGACAGCCTTGTCGCCGGCGAGCGTACGCAGCAGCTCAAGCGCAAAGGGGAGCGACTGGGCCATGCCGCTGGCGGTGATGATGTTGCCGTCGTGCGTGACCTTGTCGCCGGTATAGGCGCCCTCAGGGAAGCTCTTCTCAAAGCCGGGGAAGCACGTGGCGTGGCGTCCCTCGAGCAGGTCAAGCTCGCCCAGGATAAACGGGGCGGCGCAGATGGCGGCAACATGCTTGGTCGCGGCGAACTCGCAGACTACGTCGCAGACGCGCTGGTCGGCGCGCAGGTTGGTGGCGCCGGGCAGACCGCCGGGTAGGACGACGCAGTCGTACTCGTCAAAGTTAATCTCGTCAAAGAGTGCGTCGCAGGTCACGGGAATCTGCAGCGAGCTTACGACCTCGCGCGTGGGCATGATCGAGACGAGCGTGGCGCGCACGCCGCCGCGACGCATGACATCGACCATGGTCAGGCATTCAATCGTTTCAAAGCCATCGGCGGCAAGAACGGCAACGCTGGGCATAAGGGTTCCTTTCAAAAAGCGGCATACAATTAGCCGTCTTATACCCCGAAGACATACGCTTGCCACGCTCCATTCCCCAATGATTTTTCTGGGTAGCTAATTTGGGACGGGGCTGTTTTAGCTACCCCTATATGCCGGTTGGTATTTGTTCCAACCCAAATATGCGCCAACTGCCAAAGGGTAGCTAAAACAGCCCCGTCCCATTTTCATCGTTGCTTACCGACTTTTTTGCACGTTGAGAATTGTTGCGCAACACATTTGGTTTTTTCAGGCTTAGCGTAGCCTCAGGTCATATTCACTTCTCGATTGAAAGGGGAAACCATGCCAAATACGAGAAAAATGAAATGGGGGGGGGCTTCTAATAGCCGGCCTAGCGCTGGCTGCTAGCCTTATTGTCGCGCCTCTGGGCGCCTATGCCGCCGACGTCCCCACGCCGGAATTCAAAGAAACATATACGGTGGAAAGCGCTGAGCGTGTTGTGTGCCGATCTTTATCTGGGAAGTACATCGTCTTTAACGAGGATAATAATGGTGACCCCGGTGATTATGGAACGGTTTTAAACGTTGAAGACGGAACGCAGAAGCGTGTCAAAATGTCCCTCGAGAACAGCTGGGATGGCTACTGCTGCTTCTCTTCCGATGAAAAGACGTTATATGCGTACGACGAGGATAGCCTGTCAGTTACCGCCTACGATTTGAACTCAAATAAATCAAAGACTTATAAACTTGGAAATTCCGTTATTACAGATGGCCGTGCAGCGAGATTTCAGCTGTCTGAAGACGGAAAATCATTCCTATTTATTTCGGGTTCTCGATCGATTCAGTTTTGCAAGTACAATTTCGAAAAAGATGAGATTGAGGAGCAATTTGCTATAGATGATGATACTCTTGGCGTTGAGCCCTCTTCTGAGGTAATACGAGACGACTACTGGCTGTCTTCGGATGGTATGTACGGATACATAGTGTTCGATGGGTCTGAAGATGGCAAAAGTTGCAATAAAATAGTTACCTATGACTTGGGCACAGCTTCGATTGCCAATATCGTTAGCGTTGAACTGGATACGGAAAACAGTTATGGAGCCGTCTATCCTTTGGGCCTTTGTTTTTCCGGCATTCCAATTACTTCGGACAAAGGCACCGTCCTTAACAACGGCGCTCTGTTGTCGAAGAATGGCGAAATAACAAATGATGCTGTCTGCGGTCTTTCAGAGCCTGACTACCCGAATGAAGATGATGGCATCTGCTCGGTTAATTCGAGCGGCTCATTGGCTTTAATTGCGCAGGGTAATGATACTTCTTCTGACGAAGTCGCGGTATATGATTGTGCTTCGGGCAAGCAGGGGGAGAAAGTAAGGCCGTCTAGTCCGGTTGGCGCTTATGGTTCATTGTCCAATGATGGTCGATATGTGCTCGGAATTAAAACTAATTCTGATAACAATGACAAGATGGTATTGCTTGATTTAAATAAGAACGTTGCTTCTAAGACGCCTTTAAAGAGCGGAGGCAGGCTCTGGTTTGCTGATGACGATGCGCTGATTTGTTGTATGAGTCCTGCTGAAAAAGGCATTCGGGTTGATGTGTACAAGTCGAACATTGCACGAAGTCCTCTAAAAACAGCGTCATCTGGAAAGGCCGAAGAGTCCTTCTTGTTCAGTCCTGTTATTGTCGGCGCAATTGTTGTTGCGCTGGCGGTTGTCGTTATCGTCGTCGTTTTTGTTGTCCGCAGGAAGATGGCGTCTCGCGTGGCCACCGATTCTGGGGCGACCCCTCTGGGATCCGCTGCCGACTCACAAATTAACCCTTCGCGCCAGCAGGGCTCGCTTCGGTTTAGTGGTGAGCAGCAATTCCACCAGGCTACAACCTCTATGGATGGGCCGCGCTTCTGTGCTTCATGCGGCACTCCGCTTGTTCCCGATGCAAAGTTCTGTCCTCATTGCGGCACCCCGATAAAACGCTAACTGCGATACCGTGCCAACGTGCATAGTTAAATGAAATGCCCAGTTGATTGCATTATGAAAATGTAATCAGCTGGGTCATTGTTTGGTGGCTTGTATCGCTTTCCAGTCTCGTCTGTTTCGACTTGCACGACAAAAAGGAGGCGGGGTTAAACCATCGAGCATCGAATGATTATCTAATCCCCATTTCTCATAAAATCATGCGGTTAGTTGCGCTTGAGGTGGACGACGGTTTCGCAGTGGAAGGTTTGCGGGAATAGGTCGACCGGCGTGATCTTGACGGGGGAGAAGGTGCCCTCCTCGACAAAGCGCTTGAGGTCGCGGGCCAGAGTCGCCGGGTCGCAGCTCACGTAGGCGACATCACGGGCACTCGTGCTCGCGATGAGGTCGATTGCCTCGGGGGCGAGGCCCGCACGCGGCGGGTCGACCACCAAGACGTCGGCGTCCTGATCGGGGAACTCGCGCACCGCGTCGCCGCCGATGACGTCGACGTTATTGAGCTTGTTGATCTCCAGGTTGCGACGCAGGTCGCGCACGGCCGGGCCGTAGGCCTCGACGGCGGCGACAAAGTCGCAGCGGCGGG
>UROZ01000150.1 GCA_900549655.1 uncultured Collinsella sp. | reverse complement strand
TGTTTATCATCGGCCTGTTCATTATGGGTTCCGCGATGCTGAACTCCGTGATCGGTACCGTCGAGGATCAGGTTGTCATTAATGCCTTTATTAGCGATGACGCCGATCAGGCAGACGTCCAGGCCTTTGAGGCCGAGCTCAAGACGTGGAGCAACGTCAAGTCCGTGACCTATAAGGATAAGGACGACGCGCTGGCCGAGTACACGAGCAAGATGTCGGGTAACGCCGACGCCACCATGAGCGCGCTCGACGGCCAGAACCCGCTGCCCGCCTCGTTTGCGATTGAGATGGACGATCCGTCTCAGGTCGAGAGCACGGCCAAGAAGCTCAAGAAGGATGCCGATTTCCAGAAGATCGCGGATGACGGCGACGTCAACGCGAGCGTGCTGTACGGCCAGGAGGAAGTGAGCCGCCTGTTCCAGGTGACCAACTACATCCGCATCGCCGCCGTGGTGCTCGTTGGCCTTCTGACCTTTATCGCATTCATCTTCATCAACAACACGATTCGCCTGTCCATCACGGCGCGTCGTCTTGAGATTGCGATTATGCGTCTGGTCGGCGCCAGCAACGGCTTCATTCGTGGCCCGTTTATCACCGAGGGCGTGCTGCAGGCCATTTTGGGCTCGCTGCTTTCCATCGGCGTTCTGGAGCTGCTGCGCAATCTGATGATTCCGCGTCTGCAGGAGAGCATCGGCTGGATGTCGTTTGCCCTGCCGATGCAGTACTACCTGGTGACCTATGCTGCGCTGATTCTGGTCGGCGTGATTATCGGTCTCTTTGGTTCTGCCATCGCCATGCGCCGCTACCTGCGCGTGTAGGCATGCCTGGAATTCATCCCTTCCAACGGGTCGTCTCTTATGGGGCGGCCCGTTTTTTGATCCCTAGGGGACGGCAGGATGGCGAATCATTTGGGTAGACTCTTTGGAGTCGGCAATCGATAGTTAGGAGGCGCCATGGGGCGCAATAACAAGCATAAGCGTGGAGCTCGCAATCAGCGCGGGCCGGTGCGCAGCGAACGCCGTCCGAGCCTGACCGGGCGCGTGCAGCTCCATGAGCACAGTGCCTATGTCATAACCGAGAATGGCGACTACAAGGTCATGGGCCGTGGCAAGCGCGAGATTATGGATGGCGATACCGTTGCCGTGAGCATTAAGAACAGCCCGCACGGTGAGCGGCGCGCCGTGATCGAAGGCGTGGTTGAGCGCGCAGCCATAAGCGTGGTGGGTACGTACCAGACCGCCGGTCCGCTCGGTGTGATCGAGCCGCTCGATTCGCGTCTGAAGGCTGACTTCTTCATTCTGCCTGAGGATACCTCGGCGGATCGTCTGGGCGTTCACCCGGGTGATGCTGTTGTCGCGCGCATTTTGACCTACCCGACGCGCCTGGAATCGGGCGCTGTGACGATCGAACGCCGCATTGGCGGAGATGACGCGCCCGATTTGGGCGTTCAATATGTGATGGCGCGCTACGGCTATACCGATAGCTATCCCGAGGCCGCGCTGGACGAGGCCGAGGGGCTTTCGCTCGATGTGTCCGCGGCGCTTAAGGACCCGCTCCGCCGCGATCTGCGCGACCGCTTTGTCATCACGATCGACCCGGTCGACGCGCGCGACTTTGACGATGCCATTTCGTTGGAGCGCACGCCCGAGGGTGGCTACAAGCTGGGTGTGCATATCGCCGACGTTTCACACTATGTGGCTTGGGACGGGCATATCGATCTTGAGGCTCGCCATCGTACGACATCGGTGTATCTGGCCGATCGCGTGCTTCCCATGCTGCCCGAACGCCTGTCCAATGACCTGTGCTCGCTTCGCCCTGACGAGGACCGTCTTGCGTTTACCGTCGATATCGAGCTCGATGCGCAGGGTCGCGTGCGGCATTACGATCCGTATCCCAGCGTGATTCGCTCGCGTGTGCGTATGGACTATGACGGCGCCGAGGCGCTGCTGGTGCGTGCCGGCGCGGTTGAGTATTCGGTGCTGGAGGGTGCAGCCGAGGATGTTGCGGCTGCCGAGACCTCGCGCGAGGAAGCGCTTGAGCGCGGTCTTGCGTGCGAGGAGGCCGCCCGCGGCTACAACATCGACCTCGGCGATTTCCTTGTCTCCGCTAACGAACTCGCCGAACTTCGCCGTCGTATTCGTCGCGCCCGCGGCTCAGTCGATTTTGACACAGCCGAGATTCGCGCTCTATTGGATGAGGACGGAGTGCCCGTGCAGATTGTGGCGCGTGAGCGTTCGTGTGCCACGTCGCTTATCGAGGAAGCCATGCTGCTCGCCAACGAGTGCGTTGCAGAGTGGCTGGCAGACCGTGATATCGAGGCCTGCTATCGCGTGCATGAAGATCCGAGCCCCGATAGCCTGCACGGTGCCGCCGTTGCGCTGGCGCAGCTAGGCATCATCGACGATCGCCGTGCTGCCGGTATTGCCCTGGGGAGCCCCGATGAGCTGCAGGCTGCAGTTGATGCTGCCGCCGGTACGGCCAACGCACCGCTCGTTAACACGCTGCTTCTGCGCAGCATGCAGCGCGCGCTGTACAAGCCGCGCAACGAGGGCCACTTTGCGCTCGCCGCGCCGTGCTACTGTCACTTTACGAGTCCCATCCGTCGCTACCCCGATCTGGTGGTGCACCGCGTACTCAAGCTGCAGTTGGCCTATGAGCAGCTGGGCGGCAAGGACGCCTTGGTCCGTACGCCGCGGCTGATCGGCAAGGGGCGCGAGTCGCTGCCGCGCATTCTGCCGCAGATCTGCCGCGCATGCAGCGATGCCGAGCGCGCGGCAGATGCCGCCAGCCATGCGACGCAAAAGATCAAGATTGCCCAGTACTATGAGGACCGTCTGGGCGAGCGCTATGCCGGAACCGTCTCGTGGGTTAGCAGCATGGGCCTTTTTGTGCGCTTGGACCTAACGCAGGTCGAAGGCTTGGTTTCGATCAAGAGTCTGGGCAACGAGTGGTTCGAGTTCGACGAGGACGCGCTCACGCTCACAGGTGCCGACACGGGCACCCGTTACGAGCTGGGGCAGCGCGTGATTATCGAGGTCTCGCGCGTCAATACCACGCGTGGGCACTTGGACTTTAAGCTTATCCATTAGCCAAATCCCGACTCATGGTGGGGGAGCGGAGGGCGGCCTTTCGGGACCGCCCTTCGCATTTGAATCGTGGCTACCTTGCCGTCTGCTCGGCCGCCCGCTTACCTGCTATTTGAGAGGTAAAACCTACCAAAATAAACCTGTCCCTTTTGGCAGGTTTACAAGAAAGCGGGGATGAGATGGCGACGGTGTACGGTTATGCGCGGGTGAGTTCGCGCGATCAGAACCTTAATCGGCAGCTGGATGCGCTGGGCGCCTATGGCGTGGGCTCGGCGAATATTTATGCCGACCATGCGAGCGGCAAGGACTTCGATCGACCGCGTTATCGCGAGCTGCTGCACGTCCTGGGAGACGGGGACGTACTGGTGGTGCTTTCTATCGACCGACTTGGCCGTAATTACTCCGAGATTCTTGAGGAATGGCGACGCATTACCAAGGAGCTCGGGGTTGCCATTGTGGTGTTGGACATGCCATTGCTTGACACGCGCGTCAGGGCCAGCGGCGCGCCGGATGTGACCAACACCCTGATTGCCGATATTGTGCTGCAACTGCTGAGCTACGTGGCGCAGGTGGAGCGCGAGAATATCCATCGGCGCCAGGCGGAGGGGATTGCAGCGGCGCGAGCGCGAGGGGTCCGTTTCGGTCGACCTCGCAAGCCGTGCCCTCCTCAGTTTGAGCTGGTGCGCGATAGCTATGAGGCAGGCGATATTACCCGCAGCCAGGCAGCAAAATGCCTGGGCGTGTGCGTGGGGACGTTCGATCGCTGGATGCGCGAGGCGGGGTAGGGGTTTGCGTCGCTTTGTCGCTTCCTGTTGCGATTCAAATTTTGATACGGTGACGATGCCATTTGTGGCTACACTCGCTGATATTCAAAAAAGGAGGTTGGCCCTTGGCTCGCGTAAAACAAATAATCGGATGGACCGCGATCGTTCTGTTCGCTGCAACGCTGGCGGGCATCTGGGTGCTGACGGAGCAAAACGCGGTGCAGACGTCGTTGCTGAGCGAGTCCACCGCGCGTGTGGTGGAGGGTCAGGCTACGGGCGTTCAGGCTGCCGATGCCACGGGTGAAGCCCAGACGGAGAACGGAATGACCGGAGGCGCCGATTCGGCTGCCTCGAATGTCCGGTCTGGCCGACTTGCTTCCATTCGCATGCGGGTGGGCACAAACGTCCGTCGCGTTGCCCATACCGTAGAGTTTTTCTTCGTCGGATTATTCGCCTCCGTGGTCGTGGTTTGCTTTTCCAGGCGTCCGTGGAGCGTATGCTCCCGTTGCGTGCCCGTATTGCTCTTTTGCGCCGCCTGCTCCGTTGGCGATCAGGTACATAAGATCTTTGTTCCCGGCAGGCATTTCGACGTTATCGATTTAGGATTCGATGCTGCGGGCTATGTCACCGCCATGCTGTTGGTATTGCTGGCGGCGGCGTTAGTGCGCCATGCGACTCGGCCGATCGGCGCCCATGCGAGGCGCTAGCCGGTAACAAACCCGTTTCTGATAATGCGACCTTGTTGAATTATTTTGTGTCGCGCGTATTTCCGAGCGGTCGGATTTGAGGGGCGAGCGGTAGAACGCTCGCC
>UROZ01000149.1 GCA_900549655.1 uncultured Collinsella sp. | reverse complement strand
CGAACGATTGTTCGATGGATTTCGTGTTGGTTGGAATCGCCCACGGGCTGGGCTATGCTACCTTGGCTATCTATATGACTTAAACGCAGCAAAGGAGCACCGAGAGAGCGAGTATGGCAAAAAACACCGCAAACTATGGTAACGACAGTATCCGCCAGCTCAAGGACGAGGAGCGCGTACGCCTGCGCCCTGCCGTCATCTTTGGCTCGGACGGGCTCGACGGCTGCGCGCATGCCGCCTTCGAGATCCTGTCCAACGCCGTTGACGAGGCGCGCCAGGGCTACGGCAAGCTCATCACCCTTACCGCCTTTCGCGATGGCTCCATTCAGGTAGAGGACAACGGCCGCGGCTGCCCGCTCGACTGGAACCCCTCCGAGAAGCGCTTTAACTGGGAGCTCGTCTTTTGCGAGCTCTACGCCGGCGGCAAATACAACAACAACCAGGGCGGTGACTACGACTTCTCGCTCGGTACCAATGGCCTGGGCTCGTGCGCGACCCAGTACGCCTCCGAATACATGGATGTCACGGTTTGGCGCGACGGCAACAAGTACTCCTTACACTTTAAGAAGGGCAAGGTTGTCGGCGCCAAGAAAAAGGCACTCGAGATTGAACCCAGCGACGAGAACCGCACCGGCACCACCATCAAATGGCGCCCCGATCTTGAGGTCTTTACCTCGATCAGCATTCCCCACGATTGGTATCGCGAGACCATGCGCCGTCAGGCCGTGGTCAACGCCAACGTGACCTTCCGCCTGCGCATCGAGGGCGACGACGGCGAGTTCTCCGAAGAGGACTTCTGCTATCCCAAGGGTATCGAGGACTACGTGCTCGAAAAGGTCGGTACCGACTACCTCACCGAGCCCTTCTTTATCGAGGCCGACCGTCGCGGTCGCGATCGCGAGGACCTGCCCGACTACAACGTTAAAATCACCGCATGCATGTGCTTCTCGCGCACCTTTATGATGCAGGAGTACTACCACAACTCATCGTGGCTCGAGAACGGCGGCTCGCCCGAGAAGGCTGCCCGCAGCGCTCTGACCAGCGCCATCGATTCCTACATTAAGCAACAGGGCAAGTACAACAAAAACGAGAGCAGCATCAAATGGCAGGACGTCCAGGACTGCCTGGTTCTGGTGACTAACTGCTTCTCCACCCAAACGTCCTACGAGAACCAGACCAAGAAGGCCATCAATAACCGCTTTATCCAGCAGGCCATGACGGCATTCTTTAAGGAGCGCCTCTCGACCTATCTGATCGAGAACAAAGACGCTGCCAACAAGATTCTGGAGCAGGTGCTCATCAACAAGCGCTCGCGCGAGAATGCCGAGAAGACGCGCCAGAGTATCAAGACCAACCTGCAGCAGAAGACCGACATGGCCAACCGCGTGCAGAAGTTCATCGACTGCCGCTCCAAGGACAAGAGCCGTCGCGAGATTTACATCGTAGAGGGCGACTCGGCAGCAGGCGCCATTCGCACCTCGCGCGATGCCGAGTTCCAGGGTGTTATGCCCGTCCGCGGCAAGATCCTCAACTGCCTGAAGGAAGATTATCCGCGTATCTTTAAGTCCGACATCATCATGGACCTCATGCGCGTGCTGGGCTGCGGCGTTGAGATCAAGGACAAGCGCATTAAGAACCTCGGCGCCTTTGACCTGGACAACCTCAACTGGAACAAAGTCATTATCTGTACGGACGCCGACGTCGACGGTTACCACATCCGCACGCTCGTGCTCACCATGCTCTATCGCCTGGTGCCCACGCTCATCGACGAGGGTTACGTGTATATCGCCGAGTCGCCGCTCTACGAGATCAACTGCAAAGAGAAGACCTACTTTGCCTACACCGAGCTCGAAAAGAACGGCATCCTTAAGGAGATCGGCGACCAAAAGTGCTCCATCAACCGCTCCAAGGGTCTTGGTGAGAACGATCCGGACATGATGTGGCTCACCACCATGAACCCCGAGACGCGTCGTCTGATCAAGGTGGAGCCCGAGGACGTCACCAAGATGGAGACCATGTTCAACCTGTTGCTGGGCAACGACGAGGCAGGCCGCAAGCGCCATATCTCCGAGCACGGCAAGGAATACCTGGACCAGCTGGACCTGCAGTAACAGCAAATCGATAACGACGGCCCATAAGAAGTTCAAGAGGAAATCGTGGCAAAGAAGAAGACGAAGAACCAGCCAAAGAAAAAGCAGGTCAACGCCGAGAACGTCATCGGCCTGCACTCCGAGGTCACCGACCAGCCGATCACGCAGACGCTCGAGGTCAATTACATGCCCTACGCCATGAGCGTCAACGTCTCGCGTGCGTTCCCCGAGATCGACGGTTTTAAGCCCTCGCACCGCAAGCTGCTCTACACCATGTACAAGATGGGTCTGCTCAAGGGCGAGCGCCAGAAGAGCGCCAACATCGTGGGCCAGACCATGAAGCTCAACCCGCACGGCGACGCCGCGATCTACGAGACGATGGTGCGCCTAGCCACCGGCAACGAGGCACTGCTTGCCCCCTTCGTAGAGTCGAAGGGCAACTTTGGCAAGTACTATTCGGGGGACCTGAGCTACGCCGCCTCGCGTTATACCGAGGCCAAGCTCTCCCCCATTAGCGCCGAGATCTTCAAAGACATCGATAAGGACCCGGTCGACTTCGTTGACAGCTACGACGGCGCTATGAAGGAACCGCGCCTGCTGCCCACCACGTTCCCCAATATCCTCGTCTCGGCCAACAAGGGCATCGGCGTCGCCATGGCGTCCGACATCTGCGGTTTCAACCTCAACGAGGTCTGCACCGCCACCATGCACTACCTGCAGGATCCCGACTGCGACCTGCTTGAGTATATGCCCATGCCCGACTTCTCGACCGGCGGCGAGATCATCTACCGCCGCGAGGAGATGGAAAAGATTGTCGAGACCGGACTGGGTAGCTTCCAGATTCGCTCCCGCTGGCGTTGGATTCCCGAAGAGCGCATCATCGAGGTCTACGAGATTCCCTACACCACCAAGACCGATGTCATCATCGAGCGCATCGTCAAGCTCTCCAAGGAGGGCAAGGTCAAGGAGATTGCCGACATCCGCGACGAGACCGACCTTTCGGGCCTGCGCATCGCCATCGACCTTAAGCGCGGTGTCGACCCCGACAAGCTCATGGCCAAGCTCTATCGCTCGACCACGCTACAGGATTCGTTCTCGTGCAACTTCAACGTGCTCGTCGACGGTTATCCCCGTGTTATGGGCGTGCGCCAGATTCTGCACGAGTGGGTCAAGTGGCGTATTGAGTCCACGCGTCGACGCATTAACTTTGACCTGGGCAAAAAGTCCGAGCGCCTGCACCTTCTGCACGGCCTCGAGGCAATTCTGCTCGACATCGACAAGGCCATCGCCATCATCCGCGGCACCAAACTCGAAGCCGAGGTCGTGCCCAACCTTATGAAGGGTTTCGACATCGACGAGACCCAGGCCGAGTTTGTCGCCGAACTTAAGCTCCGCAACATCAACGAGGAGTACATCCTCAACCGCACCAAAGACATCGCTAAGCTCGAGGGTGAGATTGCCGAGCTTGAGGAGATCCTCTCCAGCGAGGACAACATTAAGAAGGTCATCAGCGACGAGCTGGCGGCGGTCAACAAGAAGTATGTGATGCCGCGCCGCACGGGTAGGATCGAGCCCCATGAGGTTATCGAGGTAAGCTTGGAGCCCGAGGTCGAGGAGTACCCGGTCACCATCATGCTCTCGCGCGATGGCTACCTTAAGAAGATGACGGACCGCGTGCTCAAGAAGGCCACTACGCTCAAGTACAAGGACGGCGATAAGCCCTTTATCGAGTTCCCGTCCTCCAACACGCACGAGCTGCTCGTGTTTACCAACAAGAGCCAGGTGTACAAGTGCAAGGTTGCCGCGTTTGAGGACACCAAGTCGGCCCAGCTGGGCTCGTACCTGCCGACCGATCTTGAGATGGAACCCGACGAGAGTGTCATCTGGGTCATCGACCCCGAGGACTACAAGGCCGACGTGTTGTTCGTCTTTGAGAACGGCCGCGTGGTGCGCGTCGCGCTTTCTGGATACGTCACCAAAACCAACCGCAAGCGCCTCAAGAACGCCATCTACGGTGGCAGCAAGCTGCTGTATGCCCAGGTGCTCAAGGATGATCGCGACATCGCGCTGGTCTCGAGCGACTACCGCCTGATGAACTTCAATACGTCGCTGCTCAAGACCAAGACGACTACCAACACGCAGGGTGTCCAGGCCTTTACGGCCAAGAAGGGCCGCTCGGTCACCACCGTCGGCACAACCGAAGAGATCCTTGGCGCCGGCGTCTCGGCCGAGAAGTTCACCGCGCAGAGTCTGCCCTCCGCCGGTGCCCTCATGAAAGAAAACGACATGCCGAGTCTGTTTGACTAAAACAACGGCAGCCAAACCGTCATGGTTTTACAATGCAGCGGGGCCCGGAGCGCAGCAACATCGCGCTCCGGGCCCCGCTCGTTGCAACGTAGTCGGAATAATAGGAATCCCCGTTTTTCACTCCTGCAATCCCGCGGCACAAGACATGTTAAACCGTTAGCAAAACTTGCAAAAATTAGCAAAACCTGCAAAGGGGCCACCATGGATCGCAGCAAATGTCTCCGCCATGCCAGGCATGCTCGAAGATATTATCGAGCGAACCAAAGAAGC
>UROZ01000148.1 GCA_900549655.1 uncultured Collinsella sp. | reverse complement strand
GATCGCGAGTTCCGCACGAGCCGGAGAGCACTTAATGTGCTCTCCGTGCGAGCAGGACTGCCCGAGCAGGCAACCTTATGCCTCTCGGACTGTCCCGGACCAAGCCGCAGTTACGACAGCGCAATACCGCCAAGCCAGCCCCAACGCACGCCAGAGCCAGTGCCATAGAAGCTAATAAACGAATCAAGCGACTTAGACGTAATGGCGCCCTCGTTGCTCATAACGATGCCGCCGCCAACGTAGATACCCACATGACCGTAGATAAGGCCCGGAGCACCCGTGCCGCTGTGCGAGGAATCGGCCACGATCATGCCCACCTGCAGCGCCGAGCGGTCGGAGCTATAGCACCATGCGTTAAACATATCGCACGCGTTACCGCCAAAGTAGCCAACGCCGGCGTTACGGAAGACATTGGTAACCCACGCCGCGCACCAGTTCTGGCCCGGCGAAGGCGTGGAGTAGCACGCGTTGACGACGGCCTGCTGTTTGCCCGAGCCGGCATTCTGTTGCGGGGTTCCGGGCGCATACGATCCGCCACCCGAGTAGGAATTGTTCTTGTTCGCGGCGGCAGCGGCAGCGGCAGCCTTCCTAGCGGCCTCCTCAGCCTGGGCGGCAGCGAGGATCTCGGAATCGCGCTGAGCCATGAGCTCCTTGACGTCGTCGGAAAGACCGTTCAGCACGGTCTGGACCTCTTGCTGTTTGGCCTGCATATCCTGCATCTGAGCCGTCTGCTGGTCCTTGAGTTTTTCCAGGTCGGCCTTTTGTGCTTCGAGCTCGGTCTTCTGTGCGTCGAGCTCGGCCTGAATCGTCTGGATATCCTCGATGGCATCGCGGTCGCTCTTGTTGATCTTCTCAACGTAATGCGCGTTGGCGACGAGTTCCTCAAACGAGCCAGAGGCCAGCAGCAGCGACAGGATGTTCGTGCCGCCGGACTTGTAGCTGGCGGCCACGCGATCGGAAAGGTCGTTGCGCTTCTTCTTGAGCTCGGCCTTCTTTTCATCGATCTGGGCCTGCGTGTCGTCAATCTTGCCCTGGACATTCTCGATGTCGTTGAGGGTCTGGGCATTCTTGTTGGCCAGCGCCGCATACTCATTTGCGATGCTGTCGAGCTGGGCCTGAACCTCGTCGAGCTGGGCCTGGGCAGCATTCAGTTTATCGGTGGTTTCTTTGGAAGCCTCCGCCGCACGGGCGCGAGCGGGCAGGCCAAAAAGAACTGCCGCAGAAGCGGCGCCGAACAGGGCCTTGAGGGCAGTGCGGCGCGAGAGCTCCTGGGAAAGGATGAAATCGCTGTTTGGTGACATATGTACTCCGTTACATGTTTATTTATATGTCGCTCAACTCATACATATTAGCGTACATATGGCGCGTCCCAACGATTTCCACGAACGGCAAGAAACTACAAGGTCAGCGGCTCGTAAGCAAATGCCAAAGATCAGGTTATGCGTACGCAAGCTCTTCTGATGAGTACGTTAGCACAATCCTCTGCTTTTCCTACAGCGCACGATTTGGGCGTCCCTGCCTGCGCTATACTCCCGTGAAGAAGTGTTCCTGATTCGATAGGAGACTACATGTCCAAAGCACTCGACCCCAAAGACACCTGTGTCCTCGTTACCGGTGGCGCCGGCTTTATCGGCTCGCACACCGTCGTTCAGCTGCTCGAGGGTGGCTACCAGGTCGTCATCGTCGATGATCTCTCCAACTCCAGCGCCGTCGCCGTCGACCGCGTCAAGACCATCGTGGGCGACGAGGCCGCCAAGAACCTCACCTTCTACGAGGCCAACGTGCTCGACCGCGATGCGATGAACAAGATCTTCGATACCCATCAGATCGACCGTGTCATCCACTTTGCCGGCTTTAAGGCCGTCGGCGAGTCGGTGAGCAAGCCCGTCGAGTACTATCACAACAACATCGAGAACACCCTGGTGCTCATCGACGTCATGCGCAACCATGGCTGCAAGTCCATCATCTTCTCGAGCTCCTCGACCGTCTACGGCGACCCGGACAACCCGCCCGTCACCGAGGAGGATCCTAAGAAGCCCGCGACCAACCCCTATGGTTGGACCAAGTGGATGATCGAGCAGATCCTTATGGACGTCCACACCGCCGACCCCGAGTGGGACGTCGTGCTGCTCCGTTACTTCAACCCCATTGGCGCTCATCCGTCGGGCCTGATCGGCGAGGACCCCAAGGGCATCCCCAACAACCTGGTGCCTTATGTCGCCCAGGTCGCCGTGGGCAAGCTCGAGGCCGTTCAGGTCTTTGGCAACGACTACCCCACCCCCGACGGCACCGGCGTGCGCGACTACATCCACGTGTGCGATCTGGCCTCTGGTCACGTTGCCGCCCTTAACTGGATGAACGGCAAAACCGGCGTCGAGATCTTTAACCTGGGCACCGGCACCGGCACCTCGGTACTCGAGGTCGTTGCCGCCTTCTCCAAGGCTTGTGGCAAGGAGCTGCCCTATGTGATCCGCGAGCGCCGCGCCGGCGACATCGCTGCCAACTGGTGCGATGCCTCCAAGGCCGAGCGCATGATGGGCTGGAAGGCCCAGTACGACATCGCGGACATGTGCCGCGATAGCTGGAACTGGCAGAGCCACAACCCCAACGGCTTCGCCGACGCCGAGTAGCAAAACCTACATACCGCTCTTGCCCCGATCTCACGTTGTGAGGTCGGGGCTTTTTTTCATGGCATGTAGCCATTCGCCGAAAATCGACCAACTTTTTTATCTTGCCTGTACATGTTTAAACAACATGTTTTACAATAGGCGTATCGAATCAGAACATCGGAGGCGGACTGCACACCCATCGGCAGGCCGACCCCACAACAAGAAGGTTGGTGAGCGCATTCATGGAGCGTGCAAGCGGCGTCCTCATGCCCGTCTCATCTCTGCCCGGACCATACGGAATCGGCGGCTTTGGCTGGAATGCCTACGACTTCGTCGATTTTCTCGCCTCGTGCAAACAACATTACTGGCAGATTCTGCCCCTTACGACGACCAGCTATGGCGATTCGCCTTATCAGTCGTTCTCGGCCCGCGCAGGCAACCCCAACTTTATCGACTTTGCCGAGCTTATCGAGGCAGGGTATCTGGAGCAGCGCGATATCGATGGCGTGTATCTGGGATCCGACCCCAGCAATGTCGACTACGGTGCTATCTTTGGCGGCCGCCGTCAGATTCTCGACCGCGCCGCCGAGCGCTTTGCTGCCGCCAAGCCGGCCGATTTCGATGACTTTATCCAGGCCAACGAGGACTGGCTCATCCCCTACTGCGAGTTCATGACCGTCAAAGAGGAGTGCGGACTCAAGGCGTTTTGGGAGTGGCCCGCAGAACTGCGCACCCGCGGCGAAGCATCTGCCAAGGTCTGCGCCGCCCATCCCGCGCGCATGCTCTACCACCAGATGACGCAGTACTTCTTCGATCGCCAGTGGAGCCGCCTCAAGGCCTATGCCAACGAGCGCGACATTCTCATCATCGGCGACCTGCCCATCTATGTCTCGCGTGACTCCGTCGAGATGTGGGCGACGCCTGAGCTCTTTAAGATCGACGCCGCCGGCAATCCCGTGAGCGTCGCCGGCACGCCGCCCGACCAGTTCTCGGCCACTGGCCAGTACTGGGGCAACCCCATCTACGACTGGGACGCCATGGAGGCCGACGGCTTCTCCTGGTGGGAGGGCCGCATTCGCGCCGCCCTCGACATGTACGACGTCATCCGCCTGGATCACTTCCGCGGCTTCGAGGCCTATTGGGAGGTGCCGTTCTCCTCGCCCGATTCGTCCTACGGTTCGTGGACGCAGGGTCCCGGCCTCAAGCTCTTCAAGACGCTCGAGGAAAAGCTCGGCACGCTGCCCATCATCGCCGAGGACCTGGGCTTCCTCACCCCCGGCGTCATCGACATGCGCAACAACTCGGGTTTCCCCGGCATGAAGATCCTGCAGTTCGCCTTTGAGGGCACCAACTCGTACTACCTGCCGCACAACTACATTGCCAACACCGTCGCCTACGTGGGCACCCACGACAACGAGACGGCACGCGGCTGGTTTGAGGGAACGGCCACCCCGCGTCAGCGCGAGCAGACAGCCCTGTACACCCATCAGCAGGCCGGCGAGCCTATCACCGACGCGCTCAACCGAACCATCGCAGCCAGCGTGAGCGACACGTGCATCTACACCATGCAGGACCTGCTCAACTTGGGCAACGAGGCGCGCATCAACACCCCCGCCACGCTGGGCGGCAACTGGACTTGGCGCATGCTCGACGGCGCCATCACCCACGAGCTCGAGCACAAACTCACCGACTGGACCGAGACCTACTTCCGCATCCCGTCGGAAGCCGAAATCGAGCTTCCTCAATAGGAGCTACCGCGCCCGACCCCTCCCCACCGTGCGGACGCGCTTGCTTTTCCCGCGCGAGGCCACCCCAATCCCCTCGCGCGGGATTCTTATGAATTGCAGACATGTAATCAACCCATTACAGGAGGAAACATGCCCCAAATTAACCTCATGGAACTCGCCGAGCAGTCTTTTGGCACCTCGCTCGAGCAGCTCGACGACCGTCGCATTTACAAGCTGCTGGTCAAACTCGTGCAGGAGCGCTCCGCCGCCTGCCCGCTTAACAACGGCAAGAAAAAGCTCTATTACATTTCCGCCGAATTTTTGATCGGCAAGCTGCT
>UROZ01000147.1 GCA_900549655.1 uncultured Collinsella sp. | reverse complement strand
GCCGCCAAGGAGGTTCGACGTGGCGAAGAGGCCTCGCGTGCGCAGGGGAGCCGCGTCGAGGAGGCGCGCTTTGCCCTCGAGCGCATCGGCGAGGTCGACCCCAAGCCGGGTGAGTATGAGGAACTCGAGAAGCTGCTGCCGCGCTCCGAACATGCCGAGGTACTGGTTGCCACGGCTAACGATGCCCATGCATCGCTTGCCGCCGAAGGGGGAGCGCTCGATGCCGTGAACAGCGCCGTGGCAGAGCTTTCCCGAATGGCTACCGTCGATCGCAAACTCGGCGACATTGCCGATGCACTATCGGATGCCTGTATCTCCCTTGAGGATTGCGCGAACGAGCTTCGTGCCTATCGCGATGGCATCGCCTTCGACCCGCGCGAGCTCGCTCGCATGCGTGAGCGGTATTCCGACCTCAAGGGTCTGTTGCGTCAGTGGGGTCCCACTATGGACGATGTTTTTGCCATGCGCGATCGCTCGCAAGAGCTGTTGTCGCTGGTAGACGATGGTGATGAGCAGATCAAGAAGGCGCGTGAAGCGCTTGGCGCAGCGGAGCATGAACTGTTTGCCGCCGCCAAGGCGCTTAAGCGTGCACGCAATACGGCGGCTCCGCGTTTTTGTCACGAGGTTGGCCGTCAGATGGCGCGCTTGGAGATGGGTAGTGCCGAGCTCGTCTGGGAGTCGAGCGATCTTCCCCGTGCTGAGTGGACGCCCGTTGGTCCTTCGAGCTACGAGCTGCTATACCGCAGCGGTGCCGGTTTGACTCCACGTCCCCTGCGCCGCATTGCGTCGGGCGGCGAGCTCAGCCGCGTCATGTTGGCAAGTAAGGTTGTCCTCGGTAACGCGGACGGTGTCGATACGCTGGTGTTTGACGAGGTCGATGCTGGTGTCGGCGGCTCCACGGCCCGCGCTCTTGCTGGTGTGCTGGCCGATCTTGCCGCCACGCATCAGGTCATCGTCGTAACACACCTGGCGCAGGTTGCGGTTATGGCCGACAAGCACTACGTGGTCAGTAAAGAGCCCGGCGACGTTCCCCAGACGCATCTGGATGAGGTGGCTGGGGATGCTCGCACTGCCGAGATTGCCCGCATGCTCAGCGGCGACCAATCGGAGGCAAGTCTTGCGCATGCCAAGCAGATGCTTGAAGAAGCTCGAGGTTAGGTCGTATCAGCGGTGTTGGTGGGACAAAATAGACTGAAATTTTTGTCCCACTACGCGTTTTACTCCACAACCTTATCCGGCTGGATGAGCTCTTCGTAGTAGCTGATATGCTCGCGGGCGTCTTCGATTTCGGGCAGCAGGAAGTTGTAGATGACCTCGATGATCATCGTGGCGCTCATCTTGGAGAACGCGAAGTCGCCCGTTGTCAGTAGTGCTTCGTGGTTGACGGTATTAAAGGTGTAGTCTGCCAGGCGCGCGAGCGGGGATTTGCTGTCGCTGCTGATGACGACTACGGTTGCGCCGCAGTCGCGAGCCGCTTTTGCCATGCGATTCAGACGGCGCGACTTGCCGGAGTTTGAGATCAGCACGATAACGTCACCGGGGCGCAGCGTGAGCGCAAAACCAATCGAGGTCTCGCTGATGGTGCTTGCCATGCAACGAAGGCCCAGCTGCGAGAACTTGAACGTCGCGTCGAGCGCGACGGCGTTGGTGTTGCCTACGGCCGCAAACTCAATAACGCCGGCATTCTTAAGCGCGTGTACAACTGCGGCCAACGTGTCGTGATCAATGCCGTCGATGGTCGCATTAAGCTCACTCACCTTGGCGGCGAGGATATTTTTAAGGCTCTGCTCCATGTTGTCGAGCGAGACCTCGTCGGTCAGGCCCTCGTTGCGCTGACTCTCTAAGTCGCGCGCCAACGAAAACTGAAAGCTGCGGAAGCTGCCAAAGCCCAGCTTGCGGCAGAAACGCGAAACGGTCGCCTCGGACGTGGCGGCAGCGCGCGAGAGCTGAGCCGCCGTGAGGCGTGGCGCCTCGGACTGGTGCTCCAATATATAGTCGACAATGCGCTGCTCGGACTCGCTGTATCCCTGGTGGGTACTAATGAGGGAAAGTGCGCTTTTGCTACTATCGGTCATGGATGGCTCCTGGTTGGCATGAAAATCTAACTTGATTTGCAATGCCATAGTATACGGGCATTTTCAATTACAAGATACACCTTGCCGTTTCAAGTGTTGATGGTAAACTTTCACTTGCCGTTTACGGTTATGAAAGAACCTTTCACCGGAGAATTGCGCCTTGTCTCTTCTCACGCGGACGGTAGGTTGGTATCTTTCAGTTGTGGAAAAACGCGCATCGAAGCGCGTGTAGGGGAGCGCCCGCGGGCGCTGTACTCAAGAAGGAGGGACACATGGCTAAGTTTGACATCATCGCCGCGACCGGTTGCCCGACCGGCATTGCGCACACCTTCATGGCGAAGGAGGCGCTGGACAAGGCAGCTGCCGAGCGCGGTCTGACCATTAAGGTCGAGACTCATGGCCAGGTCGGTGTCGAGAACGAGCTCACCAAGAGCGAGATCGCCGGTGCCAAGGCCGTCGTCGTCGCAGCCGATAAGGATGTCCAGGCTGAGCGTTTCGCCGGCAAGCCCATGGTTTCCGTTGGTGTTTCCAAGGCCCTGTCTGTCGAGGCTGCTGGTAAGCTGATCGACCGCGCGCTCGCCGCCAAGGGCGACGACACGGTTGCCGCTGCCGCCGATGTCGAGGACGAGGTCGAGGAGAAGGAGTCCATCGGCCACGTCATCTACAAGCACCTCATGAACGGCGTCAGCCACATGCTGGTCTTCGTCGTTGCCGGTGGTGTTCTGACCGCCATTTCGTTCCTGTGGGGCATCACGTCCTTTGATTCGACGGCTGCCGACTACAACAGCTTTGCCGCGATGCTCAAGATTATCGGCGGTATCGCCATGAACCTCATGGTTCCGGTGCTCTCCGCTTACATCGCCGAGTCCATCGGCAAGCGCCCGGCGCTCGTCCCCGGTTTCGTTGCCGGTATGATTGCCATCCAGGGCCTGCCTGTTAACGCCGAGACCGGCATGATCGAGGCCGGTGGCGCCGGCGTGGGCTTCGGCTTCCTGGGCGGCATCGTCGGCGGCTTCCTCGCCGGCTATGTCATCCTGCTGCTCGAGAAGGTTTTCTCTAAAATTCCCGCGAGCCTTAATGGCCTGAAGGCAATCTTTCTGTATCCGCTGTGCTCTACCGCCATCGTCGGCCTGGTCATGCTCGGTATTTCCGGCCCCATGGCTGCCATTAACCAGGGTATGATGGATTTCCTGCAGAGCCTCGGTAACTCCGGTCCGGTGATCCTTGGCCTGGCCATCGGCTGCATGTGCGCCTTTGATATGGGCGGCCCGGTCAACAAGGCTGCTTACGCTACTGGCACCTTCCTGCTCGGTACCGCTCTCGAAGCTGGCGTCGGCACCGAGACCTACAACTTCGGCACCAACTTCATGGCTGCCGTCTCCGCCGCTTGCATCGTTCCGCCGCTGATCACCACCTTCGCCGTCGTTGTCGGCAAGAAGTACTTCAGCCAGGAGGATCATGACGCCGGTATCGTCAACCTCATCCTTGGTTGCACCCACATCACCGAGGGCGCCATTCCGTTCATGACCAAGAACATCTGGCCCGTCATGCCCATCATGATGCTCGGTTCTTCCATCGCTTCCATCTTGACCATCTTCTTCAACGTTCACGATCCGGCGCCTCACGGCGGCTTCCTGGTCCTGCCCGTTGTCGAGAACGGTCCGCTGTGGGTCCTCGCGATCCTCATCGGCGCTGTGGTCGGTGGCATCCTGTTCGTGGCCTTCAAGAAGTACGACTTCGAGAAGAATCAGAAGGCCGCTCCTGTAGCCAGGTCCGTTGAGGCCCCCAAGGCCGCTGCCGTCGAGGCCCCCAAGGCCGAGGCTGCCGACTTCGTGAAGGTCGAGAATGTCTTTGTCGCCGAGGACTTCGCTTCTCGTGACGAGGCTCTGAGCTTCGTTTCCAACCAGGCTGTCAAGGCCGGTATCGCCAGCGACGCCGACGCCGTGATGAACGCCTTCCTGGCCCGCGAGGCCGAGGGCACCACGGGCATGATGGAGGGTTTCGCCATCCCGCATGCCAAGTCCGACGTCATTACCGAGGCTGCCGTCATCGTCGTCAAGGACGAGTCCGGCGTGACCGGTTGGGACACCATGGACGGCGCTCCCGTCAACGTGGCCATCGCCCTGCTCATCCCGGGTGCACAGGCTGGCACCACGCACCTCAAGATCCTGTCCAAGGTCGCCGAGGCGCTCATGGACGAGGACTTCCGTGCCACCGTCAAGGGTTCCACCGACGCCGCCAAGATCGCCAAGACGATCAACGCCCGTCTGGTCTAATCCCGCAACACGCGAATACCATCGCCCCCTGTATATAAGGCGGAGTCCCTCTCCAGGGCCTCCGCCTTTTTCTACCCCTCCCATAAGTTGCGGTGAAATAGGGACTGTTTAAACGATTCAACCCCAAATTCAGTCCCTATTTCACCGCAACTTACAAAAGGGCATAGAGGGGGCTACCTATCGAGTCTTTGACGCGAACAGATCATCAGCCAGATTTCCGTTTGCACGATATTGCTCTGGACCGACCGAGTTTCCGCAGCTTGCTCGCCCACAGGGGCCCGTGCGCGGCCTGTGAGATTTATCGCGAGTTCCGCACGAGCCGAAGAGCACT
>UROZ01000146.1 GCA_900549655.1 uncultured Collinsella sp. | reverse complement strand
TGCACCTCCTTGAGCACGGCCTTTAAGCGGTCCTCGAACTCACCGCGGTACTTGGCGCCGGCGACCAGCGCGCTCATGTCAAGCTCGACGAGGTCGCGGTCGCGCAGCGTGCTCGGCACGTCGCCGGCCACGATACGCTGGGCGATGCCCTCGACGATGGCCGTCTTGCCGACGCCCGGCTCACCGATGAGCACGGGGTTGTTCTTGGTGCGGCGGGACAGGACCTGGATGGTACGGCGGATCTCGTCGGTACGGCCGATGACCGGATCGAGCTTGCCGGCGCGGGCCAGGTCACAGATGTTGCGGCCGTACTGCTCCAGCGCCTCAAACTGTGTCTTGTCCTCGGCAGACGTCACGCGGTCATCGCCACGCAGCTCCTCATAGACCTGCTCGATGCGCTCCTTGGTCACGCCGGCATCGCGCAGCACGCGGCCCGCCTCGCCCTTGTCCTCGGCAAGTGCCATCAGCAGATGCTCGGTCACCACAAAGCTGTCGCCCATCTTGGTGGCCTTCTTCTCGGCCTTTTCGATGACGCGGACAAGCTCGTTGGACAGGCCCATCTGCTGGCCCTCGCCCGAAACCTTGGGCGCGTGGTCGATGGCGTCTTGTGTGGAGCGTGCGAGCTGGGCCGGGTCGGCACCGATGTGCTCGATAATCACGGAGATATTGCGCTCACCGGCACCGAGCAGGGCAGACAGCAGGTGAATCGGCTCCACCGCGCCGGCCTGCGCGTCAGCGGCCGTGCTCATGGCGGTCTGCAACGCCTCGCGCGACGTCATTGCTAGCTTATCGATTCTCATGGAATCACCTCTCTTGGGGTGGCCGCCCTACGGGGCGGCTTCACGTTGTTCGAGAAGTATTGTTGCCAGCTTTGTACGATCTTATACACAAATCTAAGTCTCTATATATAAGATTTTCTGAGTGATTGAGAGATAGGATGCAGGCACGCTCACCCGCTGCGGCCTCGTCCCCTTACTATCTCAATCTGTAACATCTAGCGACTGTTTATGGCTCCAGATGTTACAAATCAAGATGAAATGACCAGCGGCGCCCGTTTGTCTCAATCTGTAACATCTACTCGGCAAATAGAGCCCTATCTGTTACAAATCGAGACGAACAGAAGACACCCGAATCGAAAATCTAAATCTGTAACACCAGGCCCACTTTTAGCGGCCAAGATGTTACAAGTCGAGACAAACCGAGAACCACCACAAAGGTGCCTGTTCCCAATGTGGTGGTTTTCGACAAAAAGAAGCCGCCCCATTAACAGAGGTGGCATCAAGCAAGTCCATTTATTAGCGTCCCTCAAGACCCAACGAAAACGCAGCGATGGAATCGAGAACCGACAATAGCCCGTTCGCACAGATAGAGGCAGAGATTCAAGGTCAGAGTCCGGCTTAAACGGCTTAGCTATCGCACGTCACATTGTTCTCGTCGTCCCCCTATCATATTTATAGTGCTTATAGTGAAAATAGTGAGTTTAGTGAGAAGAGTATCGCTCAAAACTCGTGGACTCAATTATTGACCTCACGCCCAGAATGAGTGGGGCAAATATTTCTATTAGAGGTCAAATCGAAGCCCAATAGGGCCTTTTCACCCCGTCATTTCGATCGATCGCTTTCTTTTGAAGATTGTCGTAAGCTGGTATCACTTATCTTAATGAATGCATACTATTTGCGAGGTACCCGCCGTGAAACGCTCCACCTATATCGGCCTGCTCGTCTTAGCGTTTGCAATTACCGCAGTCGGCGTGGGCATTATCTATCTCGCATTTCTCCCTGCCTCGGCAACGCAGGCGGCGGTTGAAACCGTAAGCTACCCCATCGAAATCCTCACCGATATCGTCAAACCCGATTCAATCACCGTCGATTTCGACGGTACGCCCGCAGCGCTTGGGGTCAGTAACTATCCCCGAATCGAACTTGGAGCCACGCGCTATACCCAAGATGAGCAGCTTATCGGCAAGGCAACCAGTTTACTCAAAGGCAAGACGTTTAAGCGATGGTACGGCGCCGCAATATATCGAGCCAAGAAAGGCCAAATGAATGGCGGGTATTATTCGACCCTTGAACTCGATGCGGCAAACGGGAGCAGACTGTGCAACGTTTCATACGACCCCGGCTACGTGGACAACGAAGGGCCGGGAGTCTATATCTCGGATGGCAACGTGATCTACGTCATGGAAGGCGACCAGACGGCAGTCGTCGATTTTATGGATCGGTGTACCGAGGATGCCTACGAACAAACTTGCGAGCCCGATCCACAGACAGCGCGCGACAGTGGCTCAGCACGCACTTGGCTATTTGACGATGAAATAACCTGGGCCCCATCGAAATAAGGACCCGCCAGGCAGGCACCTTTGTGGTGGTTTCGGTTCCGATGTTCCACTGTCTCGATCTGTAACATCTAGCGGCCCTTTTCGATCCTAGATGTTACAGATCGAGATGAAATGATCGGCGGCGATCGTTTGTCTCAATCTGTAACAACCGCTCGTCAAATAGGGGCCCAGATGTTACAGGTCGAGACAAACGGAACCACCGCAAAGGCGCCTACCCCTTCATGGTGGTTTTCGACAAAAGAGGCCGCCCCGATAACAGAGGCGGCATCAAGTAAGTCTATTTATTAGCGTCCCTCAAGACCCAACGAGAACGCAGAAATGTAGCCCAGGGCTTACCCTTTCCCGAACGCGACCCTCGCGAAGCGCGTAAGCGGGCGGGAAAGGGTAAGCCCCGGGCGGACAATTAAGTGCGTTACTCGGCAGCGGCCTTGAACTTGTTGTAGTTGATCAGGCAGCCGGCCTTGACGATGGCACGCTCCTCTGCCGTCATATCGGCAATGTAGAGCTCAATCTGCTCGACCGCACCGTCGGCACGCACCACGTAGGCGGCGATGTCCTTTAGGTCGCCATCGAGCGCGGCGCGGATACCCGGCACAAAGACGTAATCGCCCACCTCAAAGTTGGGCTCCGCCTCCATCTGGAAGGGCACCATGCCCCAGTTCATCACGTTGGAGCGATAGCGCTTGGTGGCGTACTCGTGGACGATGTTGGCCAGGCCGCCAATTACGCGCTGGCAGCTCGCGGCCTGCTCGCGGGCAGAACCGTCACCGGGCTTCTTGGCATAGAGCATGGAGCCGTACTCAGTCGCCTTGGCATCGGCCGCGACACCGGCGCCGGCCAGTGCCTCAAACACGCCGGCAAGCTCGGCATCGAGTACCGCCAGGTCGCCTGCTGCCTCGCCGGCAACGCGGCGCTTCTCCACGGCGTCGACTTCCTTGGAACGGCCCACATAGGCCGGATCGCGGCGGCTAAGCGTAAACTCGGCCAGGCCCAGCGGGTTGGAGCGGAAGGAGCTCGTCTCGCCCGAAGGAATGAGCTCGTCGGTCGTGGTGACCGGATCCATGATCTTGGAGCACACCTTGAGCAGGATATCGTCGCCGAGCGGCTCCATCGCGGGCCACGGCTTGATGTTGGGGCCTTCGACCAGCTCGTCGGCAGGCTCCGCCTTGCCAAAGCCCCAGTACACACGCTTTTTGTACGGCGCGTCGTCAAAGGTGTACTCGCAGGCTTCGTCCCAGGTCTCCTCGGGCAGGTCGGTCGCCGGCGTCAGGATGCCGCCGTTGGCTGCCGTCGCCGCAATGGAGCGGGCGTCCATCAGGGCCACGGCGCTCAGCTGGCCATTACCCGGCTTGGAACCCTCGCGGTTAGGGAAGTTACGCGTGGTGTGGCGGATGGACAGACCGTTGTTGGCAGGCGTGTCGCCGGCGCCGAAGCACGGGCCGCAGAATGCCGTGCGCACAATCGCGCCAGCCTCCATAAGGTCGTAGATATAGCCGCGGCGTGTAAGCTCAAGTGCCACGGGTTGGCTCGTGGGATAGACCGACAGCGAGAACTCGCCGCAGCCGGTGTTGGCGCCCTTGAGCACGCGGGCAGCCTGGACCACGGAGTCGTAGTTGCCGCCCGAGCAGCCGGCGATCACGCCCTGCTGCACGTGCAGCTTGCCGTCGACGATCTTGTCGAGCAGGCTAAAGTGCGTCTTGCCCTCACCGATCTTAGCGGCATCGAGTTCCACCTCGTGCAGGATGTCCTCGAGGTTCTCGTTGAGCTCGTCGATCTCAAAGCCGTTGGAAGGATGGAACGGCAGCGCGATCATGGGCTTGATGCTCGACAGGTCGACCTCGACGCAGCCATCGTAGTAGGCGACATCGGCGGGCTTGAGCTCGCAGTAGTCGTCACCGCGGCCGTGCATGGTCAAAAACGCGTGCGTGTCCTCGTCGGTAGCCCAGATGCTCGACAGGCAGGTGGTCTCGGTGGTCATGACATCGACGCCGTTGCGGTAGTCGGTCGTCATGCTCGCAATGCCGGGGCCCACGAACTCCATGACCTTGTTCTTAACGCAGCCCTTGGCAAAGACGGCGCGGATGATGGCAAGCGCCACATCGTGCGGGCCGACGCCGGGACGCGGGGCGCCCGTGAGGTAGATGGCGACAACGCCGGGATAGGCGACATCGTAGGTGTCACGCAGCAGCTGCTTTGCCAGCTCGCCGCCGCCCTCGCCCACGGCCATGGTGCCCAAGGCGCCGTAGCGGGTGTGCGAGTCGGAGCCCAGGATCATCCTGCCGCAACCGGCGAAGTTCTCGCGCATAAAGGAGTGGATGACGGCGATGTGCGGCGGGACGAAGATGCCGCC
>UROZ01000145.1 GCA_900549655.1 uncultured Collinsella sp. | reverse complement strand
AGGCCGGCTTCCGGTCCAATGCTTCCGCCAAACAGCAGCGGCAGCAATGCCGCGAGCGAAAGTTTGCCCAGGTTGTCGTACGGGTAGCGCCCGTCTTGCTTAACCTTAGCCATCACCTGGTTGAGGTCGTCGGTCTTGGTGCCCGTAAGCTGTTCGTACAGGCCGATCAGCAGGCCGCCCAGCAGGCAGACGAAAAACGGATACGGCAGAAAACCGAACGGGCCGCTGGCGAGTTCGGGCGACGCCGCGCCCAGCATGTGGGGGATCTTGGTCCACAGATAGTCGATACCGTGCTCCATCGCAAAAAAGAACAGCCAGACCGCGGCACCTGCGAACGCACCGGTCACGGCAACGCTAACTAAAAACAGCGCGCGGTTTGTGGGTTTGGCAAGATTGTCCATCGGGTCCTCCCGCGGTCAAAATCGACATAGTTACGTTTTATTGTAGAGCGAGCGTTGCCCAGACAAGCCAACCATCTGCGCCACAAACGGCACCATTGGGAGTCATAGTGGGGCAGGCTCAAGACTTATCCGTTGATAATCGAGACAATCTCGCGCAAATCGCCGGCAAAGTAGATGCCGTGCTGGCGCCTCGGGCTCGAAAGCCCTTTGTCAATCATGCGCCCGAGCAGCGCCTTGAGGTCGTTGTAGTAACCGTCAAGGTTATACAGGATGCACGGAGCGCTCAGGTGCCCCAACGACACCGCGGACATGACCTCGGCAATCTCCTCGAGCGTGCCCGTGCCACCCGGGAAGGCGATGAACGCATCGCCGAGCTCGATCATCTTGGCCTTGCGCTCGGCCATATCACTCGTCACGATGAGGTCGTCGATACCGTCATGTTGAAACTCGGCCTCGATAAAAAAGCTCGGCTCAACACCCGTCACGTGTCCGCCAGCATCGAGCACGCTATCGGCGAGCGCACCCATCAGGCCCGATTTGGACCCGCCGTATACCAGCGCGTGTCCGTTGGCGCCAATCCAGTTGCCCAGCTCCTGCACCGCGGGCAGAAATGCCGGGTCATTGCCAGTGTTGGCACCCAGGTACACGGTGATATTCATATTCAGTCCCCCTCATCGTGACGCACGGCGCCCGTTCTAGCGCTGGCGTCGACGATACTCGCGCACGCGACGCGAAAGATCGGCAAGCTCGTCGCGATCGAGCTCTTCCAAATGCTCAAGATCGTCCATAAAGCGCGCCATGGTGTCCTTTTGGCGCAGCTTGATGAGCGTATTGCAGTAGTTCACTGCCACACCCGTGAGCATGGCGATGTAGAAGATGCTGATGACGCTCAGGACAACGGTAATAGCGCGGGCAACCGGCGTTTCGGCCGGGATATCGCCAAAGCCGATGGTCGAGACCGTCTCGAAGCTAAACCAAAGTCCATCGCCAAAGGTGAGGGTCGTAGGTTCGGACAGCCAGACAGCCGTCGAGCACAGCAGATAGAAGACGAGAAACAGCTCCGTAATGCGCACGAAGCCTGCCTGGCGCAAAACGTCAGCAAGCGTCCTGAGCTTTTTCATCGCGACCCTTTCCACGGACAACCAATCACGTTCGCTCGGTATTGTCCCACGCCTCCCCCGCAAACGGAACTAGTCATTGGGGACGTTCTTAAATGACTAGTCAAACAAGAACGTCCCCAATGACTAGTCGTTTAAGAACGTCCCCGGTGACTGTCGAGCGGGAGCGTTTAGCGGTGCAGCCGCCGACTGGGCAGGCTGAGCTGGTATCCTTATGCGGTATTGTCTCGATTCGTTAGGATTGCACGTGAGAGCTTCCGCTGTCCTTCGTTCAGTTATATGTCGCACCCTGGCCGTCGCGCTTGCTGCGTTCGCCGTACTGAGCGCCGTCATACCCGTCCCCGCCTTTGCCGCCGACTCTGGCCAGCAGGTCAAGACGGTCCGTGTTGGTTGGCTCGTCAACAACAAAGGCTTCCAGGAGGGCACGCCGGGCGAGCGCCTTTCGGGCTGGGGTTATGACTACCTCCAGACCCTGTCGTACTACACGCCCGGCTGGCGGTACGAATACGTCTCCGGCACCTTCACCGAGCTTATGGACATGCTCGAGGCGGGCGAGATCAACCTCATGCCCAACATCTCCTACTCCGAGGAACGCGCCCAAAAGCTGCTCTTTTCCTCGAACCCCGAGGGCACCGAGCGCTACTACATCTACGCCAAGCCCGATTGCGACGACCTGGCCAAGGGTGACCCCCAAGCGCTCCAAGGCCTTACCATCGGCTACAACCCCGGCGCTATGCAAACCTTCGTCGGCCAGCAGTGGCTCGCCAACGAAGGCATCACCTGTACCTATAAAGAAATCAGCACCGGCGGCGCCCTCTTTGAGGCGCTTGCAGACGGCGAGGTCGACGCCGTCATCATGAACGACACCATCTCGTCGCCCGATGCGTCGCCCATGTTCTACGTTGGCTCGAGTGACTACTATTTTGCCGTCCCCAAAAGCCGCCCCGACCTGATGAACGACATCAATGCCGCCATGACGGCAATCGCCCGCGTCAACCCACGCTATAACGACGAGGTCAAGGCGAATTACTCGGCCCAAAACAGCGGCTCATCATCGCTCACCGGCCCCGAGCGCTCCTGGCTCAAAGCAAACGACAACACCATCACGATCGGCTATCTAAAAAACAAACTCCCCTACTGCACACAAAATGACGACGGCGAAATGGAAGGATCGCTCGCCTCGCTTGCAACGACGCTGCACGACAAGTTTGGCATTACGGTTGCAACAGTAGCGTTCTCGAACAACGAGCAAATGATCAAATCCCTTTCCAAAGGGACCATCGATGTCGCCCTGCCGTTGTTTCGCGACTACTGGCTTGCCGAGCAGGCAGGGGTCATCCTGTCAAACCCGGTGGGAACGGTTTCCCTAACCGCCATTCACAGCAGCAGCAACCTGAACAGTGACCTTAAGAACATCGCTTGCACAGCAGACGCGATCGTCAACCGTCTTGAGCTCGAAAACCTATTCCCCGACGCAAAGGTAACCGAGTATCCGAATGGCAACGAGGCACTCGAAGCCCTCAATAAGGGGGAGGCGAGTTGCATCATTGTCCCCAGCACGCGCCTGAAAACCATCCGCGACACCTACGACATCGAGGATTTCCAAACACAGGAGCTCACCGACACGGCACAGCTATCGTGTTTGATTTCGCGCGGCAAGCCCGTGCTGTTGGGAATCATTAATAAGGGCATCGTCAATGCTGGCGAATCGCTCTCTGCAAGCAGTTATTCCCCCACATCGTACTCGGCGCAAGAATCGAATGCGTTCCGACTTCTCTACCGCAACCGCATCGTCATTGCGGCAGTCGTCATCTGCATTTTGCTCACCGGCATCGTCATCCTTGTCTGGTCGCTTCAACGTGCGCAGAAAGAACGGCAGAAAGCCGACGCTGCCAATGCTGCTAAGACGGCATTCCTCACGCGCATGAGTCACGACATCCGCACGCCGCTCAACGGCATCCTGGGCCTTATCGAGATCGAGGAATTGAAGGAAGGCGATATGCAAGTCGCCCGCGAAAGCCGCGCCAAGGCGCGTGTTGCCGCCAATCACCTGCTCTCGCTGATCAACGATATCCTCGAGATGGGCAAAATCGAAGACCGCAAGCTAACACCGGAACATGTGCCCTTTAACCTCAAGGAGCTCTGTGACGATACGCTGGTGCTATGCAAGCTCCGCGCGTCCAGTAACGGCATCACAATGCAGGACAATAGTCTGCCGTACGCCACGGGGCCATACATGATCGGCAGTCCCACCCATATCCGACAGATCATGATCAACCTGTTAGACAACAGCATTAAGTACAACAAGCACGGCGGCTCCGTCACCTTTAGCTCACAGACCAAGCCACTCGATAACGGGCGCGCGCTCTTTTGCTTTAGCGTTTCGGATACCGGCATTGGCATGGCTCCCGAGTTTTTAAAGCATATCTATGAGCCGTTTGCCCAGGAAGGTGACGATGCGCGCAGCAAGTTCCAGGGAACCGGCATGGGCATGCCAATCGTCAAGTCACTTATTGAACTGATGGGCGGCACGATTGAGATTTCGAGTGAGGTTGGCGTGGGGAGTACGTTCAACGTCCAGATTCCGCTCGATATCGACAAGAACCCTCAGGCAAGAGAACGTGCGGACGATCAGGCAAACAGCTGCTCGCTTGCCGGCATGAACGTCCTTTTGGCAGAAGATAACGAGCTCAATGCCGAGATTGCCCAGGCTCTGCTCGAAAGCGAGGGCATCGTCGTAACTCGCGCCGCCGACGGCAACGAAACGGTCGACCTATACGTTGGCCGTCCCGCGGGTAGCTTCGATGCGATTCTAATGGACATCATGATGCCGGGCATGGACGGCTATGAGGCAACCCGCGCGATTCGTCTGAGCGAGAAGGCCGATGCAGCCGATATCCCCATCATCGCGCTCACCGCCAACGCCTTTACCGAGGACGCCCAGGCGGCACACTATGCCGGCATGAACGCTCACCTGCCCAAGCCGCTCGACTTTGACAAGCTCAAAAACATGCTCGCCCGCATTAAGAAAAACGGAACTGTTTCGCTATAGTTTGTGCTCAACCACCATACACAGCAGAAAGGAAGCCGACGATGTTTAGGCCCTTACGTCGAAAGAAACGCGCCATCACTGACGAAGAAGCGCGCGAGTTGCTCGCCACCTGCAAGCGCGGCGTCTTTGCCGTCAACGGCGACGATGGCTACCC
>UROZ01000144.1 GCA_900549655.1 uncultured Collinsella sp. | reverse complement strand
GTCGCGCGTATTTCCGAGCGGTCGGATTTGAGGGGCGAGCGGTAGAACGCTCGCCCTTTGTGCGCCACGATGCGGCACAATGTACCGCAAAAGCTGTTTGTATCCGGTACGAATCGTTCGTTGGTCTTTAATTCTTCTCAACGGAGGTGTTTGAGATGGCAAACGGATTGCTTTTGCGGCTTCGCGAGCGTGAGCTCAGCGCGAGCCCGGCGGAACGCAATGTCATCGCATATGTAAGCGCTAATCCGCACGAGGTGGTCGGGCTGTCCGTCCGCGGTCTTGCCGATGTCACGTTCTCCTCGCCCTCGAGCATTTTGCGCTTTTGCAAGCGTTTGGGTTTTGCGGGCTACAAGGAGTTCCAGCGCGAACTGATTGCCGAGCTGGCGCTCTTAGGTGACAAGAAAGACATAGCCCTCGAGGACATCTCCATGGATGACAGCGTCGAACGTATCGTGGGGAAGGTGATGAAAAGCAACGTGCGCACAATCGAGGCGACGGCGCGAACGCTCGATTACACCGTCTTGGAGCGATGCGCGGCCCGTCTTAAGCGGGCACGCGCGGTCAATCTGTTCGGTATTGGTGCCTCTCGTTTGGTCGCGCACGACCTGGCGCAAAAGCTCATGCGTGTCGACAAAGAGTGCCATCTGTACGACGACTGGCATGATCAGCTCCTGTGTGCCAAGAACATGCATGAGGGCGATATGGCAATCGCCTTTAGCTACTCGGGCTTGACGCAAGAGGTGCTGGACTGCACCGCCGAGGCTCAACGTCACAACTGTCCCGTTGTGGCCGTTACCAAAGTAGATGGATCATCCAAGCTTGCCACCATGGCCGATGCCGTGCTCGGCGTCGCTGCGAGTGAACCCTTGGTCCGCAGCGGTGCCATGGCTTCGCGTATGGCCCAGCTTATGGTTGTCGATGCCCTGTACGCTGCTTACGTTGCCAGCGACTACGAACGGGCGACGCATGTCATAAAGCAAAACTACATCGAGAAACAGGAAAGATGAGGTGAATGAAATGCTCGATTTAACAAAATTCACGACCGAACAGCGTAATCAAAGGTCAATGGACCTCGATACGATGACATCGCTGCAAATCGTCACGACGATGAACGATGAGGATCTTCGTGCCGTCCAGTCGGTCACGAAAGTGTTGCCCCAGGTTGCCATGGCAATCGACTGGGCTGCTGAGACACTCGAGCGCGGCGGGCGCGTCTTTTACATGGGAGCAGGCACCAGCGGTCGTCTGGGCGTACTCGACGCTTCGGAGTGTCCGCCCACGTTTGGCGTGTCACCCGATCTGATTGTCGGGCTCATTGCCGGAGGCGAGACGGCGTTTATCAAGGCTGTCGAAGGTGCCGAAGACAGCGAGGAGCTTGGCGCGAGCGACCTGCGGGAGCGTGGACTCTCGGACAAGGATCTTGTCGTTGGCCTGGCGGCAAGCGGCCGTACTCCTTATGTGGTGGGCGGCCTTGCGTACGCCAAGGCAACTGGGTGCAAGACCATTGCAATTGCCTGCAACCAAGGGTCGAAGATCGGGGAGAGCGCAGATCTTGCCATTGAGCCCGTGCCCGGTCCCGAGGTGCTGACCGGCTCAACGAGGCTCAAGGCGGGAACGGTTCAAAAGCTCATTCTCAACATGATTTCGACCGGTGCCATGGTCAAGATCGGCAAGGTATACCAAAACCTGATGGTCGATGTGCAGCAGACGAACGAGAAGTTGGTGGTGCGCGGCCAGAACATCGTGATGGAGGCGACCGGCTGCACGCGCGAGCGCGCTGTTCAGGCGCTTGCGGATGCCGGCGGCCACGTAAAAACCGCTATTGTCTCGGTGCTGTTGGACTGCGATGCCGAGCAGGCTGCGGTAGCTCTTGAACGGGCGCACGGCCATGTCCGTACTGCGGTGAGTGGCCATGAGAAGAGCAATGCCGATGTCCAATAGGTGCACGGCGTGAGCTGAAATGACATCTAGACGAGATACCCAATACAAGGAGGAGTTATGACGAACAAAGAGCTGGCTCAAAAGCTGCTGGACCTTTTGGGCGGTAAAGACAACGTGCTCGCAAACGCGGCGTGCATGACGCGCCTGCGCGTGACCGTCAAAGACACGGGCAACGTCGACACGGAGGGTATTAAGGCGCTCGACGGCGTGATGGGCCTGGTCGAGGACGACACGATGCAGATTGTGCTGGGTCCGGGCAAGGTGAATAAGGTGCTCGAGGAGTTCTCCAAGCTCACCGGCCTTGCGAAAGGCGTTGCTGATGAGAGCGTGGTTGACGCTGCGGCCACAAACAAGGCCGCGCAGAAGGCCAAGTACGAGTCCAAGCCGGTTCAGGCCTTCCTCAAGAAGATTTCCAACGTCTTCGTCGCCCTGCTTCCCGGCATCATTGCGGCTGGCCTCATTAACGGTATCTGCAACGTCATCAATGTCTCGACGGCGGGTGCGCTTGCGGGCGAGTGGTGGTATCAGGGCATTCGTTCCATGGGTTGGGCCCTCTTCGCTTATCTGCCCATCTTGGTGGGCTATAACGCGGCACGCGAGTTTGGTGGCTCCGCTGCGCTGGGCGGTATCGCCGGCATGATGTGTATCGCCAACAGCGCCATGCCCCTGCTTGCGCCTGGCGCTGCTGATCCTGCCACTGCCATTCTGCTGCCGCTCACCAATGCGCAGTACAACCCCGCAGCGGGCGGCATGATCGCGGCTCTCATCGCTGGTGCGTTTTTCGCCTGGATGGAGCGTCAGATTCGCAAGGTTATGCCCAACGCACTCGACACGTTCTTGTCCCCGCTGCTGGTGCTCATCATCGGCGCCTTTGCTCTGATGCTCGTCATCCAGCCGGTTGGTGCATGGCTGACGACTGCCATCTTTAGCGTTTTGACCTTTATCTTCGAGAAGCTGGGCGTCCTGGGCGGCTATATCCTGTCGGCAGGCTTCTTGCCGCTGGTTTCCGTCGGCCTGCATCAGGCGCTCACGCCGATCCACGCTATGCTCAACGATCCCGACGGCGCTACCAAGGGTATCAATTACCTGCTTCCCATCCTTATGATGGCTGGCGGCGGCCAGGTCGGTGCCGGTTTGGCGCTGTACTTTAAGACCAAGAACGCCAAGCTCAAGAAGTACGTCGCAGAGTCCATTCCCGTTGGAATCCTGGGTGTGGGCGAGCCTCTGATGTATGCTGTTACGCTGCCGCTCGTTCGTCCGTTTGTGACGGCCTGCCTGGGTGCCGGATTTGGCGGCGCGCTCGCGGCGCTGCTTCACATCGGCACGGTTTCTCAGGGCGTTTCCGGTCTGTTTGGCCTGCTGATCGTCGTTCCTGGCCAGCAACTCGGCTACGTTGCCGCTATGCTGCTTGCCTATGCCGCCGGCTTTGTCCTGACGTGGTTCTTTGGCGTCGACGAGCAGAAGATCAACGAGTTTTTTGGCGAGTAGCCTGATGCTGCGTGCCATGTCATTCGAACGTCTTGACGTGCCGCAGATCTCTTGATGCTATGGTTGTGCCGGCGGGGCTAACTGCTCCGCCGGCCTTTTTTAAAGGAGCGTTGAAGCGTGAAAACGGGTATTTCGATTTATCTTTCCAGCCCTCTGCAGGATATTGAGCGGACGATTGAGCGCGGTGCCGCGGCGGGTGCGCGCTATGCGTTCACCTCGCTGCATATTCCCGAGGATGGGGGAGCGGCGTATGCAGATAAAGTCCGTCATGTTCTGTCGCTGCTTTCCGCCCGCGGCATTGCGCTCATTGCCGATGTGGGGCCGCGCACGTGCGATTTGCTCGGGCTTGAGCGTATCGAGGATTTGCGTGACCTGGGGCTCGAATACCTTCGTTTGGACTATGGTTTTAGCGCCCAGCGGGTCGCGGAGCTGTCCGGTGTATTTCGCATTGTGGTCAATGCATCGACGGTGAGTTCTGATGAAATCGCATCGTGGCGTGAAGCCGGCGCCGATGTGACTCGTTTTGCCGCCTGCCACAATTTTTACCCCAAGCCTTATACCGGTTTAGCTCTTGAAGATGTTGCTCGGACGAATCTTCGTCTTGCGGCGCTTGGATTCGAAATCATGGCTTTTGTGCCGGGTGATGCTAACGTTCGCGGGCCGGTATTCGAGGGACTGCCGACGGTCGAGGCGCAGCGCGGTCGCGCGTCAAAGGTTGCTCTCAATATGCTTGAGCTTGCACATGGCGCCGATTGCGACATTGTGTTGGTCGGCGACCCCGATCTTTCCGATGCGGGCTGGGCGCAGTTTGCTCAAGTTTCCGCCGGATACGTGGACCTGCAATGCGAGCTTGAGCCCGGTTATGCCTATGTGCGCGGGCAGATTCATCACGACCGGCCCGACTCGAGTGTCCTCATCTTTAGGTCTCAGGAGTCACGTACGAAGCTTAAGCCGGATTCCGTGCCGACGGATACCGGTGCCGGCCTGCCGCGAAAGACGGGGTCGATCGCTGTGAGCAATAGCGGCTATGGGCGCTACGAAGGCGAGCTTGAGATTGCGCGGGTCGATCTTCCCGGTGACGAGCGCATGAACGTTGCGGGCCATATCACGCCCGAGGCAATGGAGCTGCTGCCGTTCATCAAACGCGGATTCGGGGTACGGTTCGTTTAGCGTGTGACCCGTGGGATACAATTGGCCCATCATACGAAGGCGCCTCGTGTGGCGTGTGCCTGCGTTGGCCGATCTATATTCGGAGGATTCCCATGACCGTACTGTTTGTTGAATATCCCAAGTGCTCGACCTGTAAGAAGGCCAAGGCATGGCTGGACGAACATGGGGT
>UROZ01000143.1 GCA_900549655.1 uncultured Collinsella sp. | reverse complement strand
AATGTGGCCTCCGTCGTGAGCAGGACTGTAGAGCAGGAAACCTAAGCCGGTGTCCACGCTCTCCCGGGGCCGGCGAAATTTAGTTGTTCAGCATGCGGTCGAAGCTTCCCGAGTCGCCATCCCGATAGTCGGCGGTCATCAGAATCTCCTGCGGAATGCGTCCGCCCTCACGCAGCACGTTGCGGAACTGTACGCGCGTGACCATGGGCAGATCCTTGATCGTCGCCGCCAGGTTCTGCGGTACACCCTGGTTGGCAGCCGCGGGCTCGCACTCACCGCCGGACTTCACGCGGCGCTTGTGCTCGGCGAGCATGGCGCGATACATACCGGCATGCAGGCGAATCTCAACAACATTGGCATTACGGGTCTGCTCGACAATGCGCGCACCCTCTCGGTCGATATCGCCCACGTAGTAGACATAGTTAAAGCGATAGCCGATCTCGGCCAGATAATCATCCAGTGCGTGCGAAACGCTCGCCTTGCAGCCACCGCCAAAGATCACGCCACCCACCTTGGTGCCAAAAAGCTTAGCGTGCTTGCGGCCGCGCAGGAGCTTGACGATCTCGTCATAGGTGTCCAGGTTCTCGACCATAATGAACGGCTTGTCGGCGCCCAGCGTAAAGAAGCCCGTAAAGTGCACGGGGCGATTGGGGGCGACCTTGATCGCCTGCATGCTGATGCCCTTTTCGGTCATACGCCGAATCAGACGCTCGCCATGCTTGCCGTCAAAGGCCTTCTCATCGTTAAAAATCTGGTAGGCGCGCTGGCGACGCGAAGCGACCGGCGTGTCGGCGCCGCGATTCTGCTCTATCCAAGCCTGGATGATCGCAATCTCCTCGGCAATCTTGCGGTTGGACATCTCGTTGTGCTGAGTGCGCTGCGGAGCCTTTTTGCCGTCCTTGCCCTCGACCTTTACGATCTGTGTCTGCTGCTCCTTGATCTTAGAGAGCGCCGTAGGCGTAGGGACAACCTTGAGCAGCTGCCTGCCTAAAACGCGGGCAAGGGCAAACGCCGAGACCTCGCCGTGAACGGCCGACTTGGGCTGCTGGGCAGCAGTATCTGCTGCGGCAGACTCCGGCTTCTTCTGAGACTTGCGCTTAGAATCGCCCTGGGAATTGCGCTCGTGCTTCGGCATAGACGCCTGCTTCTGCGGACGAACGGACTTGCTCTCCTTCGCCGGCTGGCGCTTAGGCTGCCCCGAAGAAACCTCGGCCTTCGCATCCTCGTTCTGCGGCGTGGTCTTCTCGGTTGCAGTCTCGGCATGGGAACTGCGGCCCCCACGATGGCGACGGCGGCGAGGCTTGCTCGACGCGCCCTGCTCCGCCTGCTCATCAGTAGGCTGCTGGCCCTTGGCCTCGGCATCAACCTCAAGCTGCGGCTCAACAGGCTTCTGCTCGCGAGCCGCCGGCTCAACGGTCTTCTCGTCCTTCTCGCCCTGAGTGGTCGAAGCCGGCTCGCTCTTCTCCTGACGCCTTACGGGATACGCGCGCCCCGCAAAACCACGTCCGGGACGGCATGAACCCGGAGCCTTCTTGGCAGACTCCTCAACATCGTCTGCAACCTCAGAAGACTCTTCAACCTCACGCGCGGCATCCTGCTGTGCAGCCTTAAAGTGAGCACCGCGACGGCGCTTGGGCTCTTGGGCCTCCACGGGCTTTTGCTCCTTCGTGGGCTTCTGCGACTCGGCAGCAACCTCGGTCTCAACAGCCTCGGCATCCGTCTCGCCCTTTTGAGCAACGGCGCGACGGAAGCGCTCCTGCTGGGCGCGGCGCTGCGCATCGCGCTTGCCACCCCCGCCAAAACCGCCGCGTCCTGCCTTGGCCGTAAAGGCACGCACGACGTTCTCATCGAGCAACTCATCGGTATCGACATGCTCACGCGGAGCAGTTTCTTCCACAGCAGGCACGTCAGCGGAATCCTCGACGACAAAATCCTCGACGGACTCGGCAGGCTGCTCCTGGGCATCGCGGATCTCGGCATTGATGGTATAGAACGCCGGGCGCCCGTTAATGCCGCTACCCTCGATCTTGGTCACGATATTTGCCGCGATAAGTTCATCGCGCATCGCCTTGGTGTCACATTCCTTATCGACGGAGCGGAAAATTTGCGCCAGCGCACTCGACTTAATCTTGAGCGCCTTGCGGCAGAGCAGGTCGTAGGCAACCAGCTTGGCACGCTCGGCAGAAAGCGACGTCTGGCTGCTCAGACGTTCAGCCAGGGCATCGACATTATTTTGGTTATCGGAATATACCGTCTTGGCCACGGGGCCCCTTTCATATGTACACATATACGTTTATATGGTACAACGCGCGCCCTTATCCACGCAAAACATCTGCGAGAACACTCGGGCGTCGCCCGCTTTTGCATGAAAAAAGACCGAGTCCGCGTCGTTGCGGACCCGGTCTTTCCGAGTCATATGGATGGAACGGCTAGCCCATCAAGCTGACTAGGCCTTGGCAGCCTCGGCGTCGACAGGAGCCTCGGCGGCAGCGACGCGGCCGTACTCGGCCTTGCCCATCTCGGACCACTCGGGCTCCTCGTCGGGCATGGAGCCAGCCTCCTTGCCGAAGAACTCCTTGAGGCAGTTGACGGCGACGATGAGACCCAGGACCATCAGCAGGACGGCGAAGACGAGCTGCAGGCCCTTGGTGGCGGCGACGGAGACGGCGGCCGTGGTGGCAGTAGCCGGGATGGTACCGAAGAAACCGTAGGCCTGGACGGCGGTCATGCAGCCCATGGCGCTCTGGACCAGCGAGGTGAAGGTGCAGCAGAGCAGGAAGGCGACGGGCACGTAGAGCATCCAGCCCTTGCGGCCGGTGCACTTGCAGAACACGGCGAGGGTGATCATGGTCATGCCGCCGAGCAGCTGGTTGGAAGCACCAAAGAGCGGCCAGATGTTGGCATAGCCACCAAAAGCGAGGGCGAGACCGGGAAGCAGGGTAACGACCGTGGCGAACCAGGGGTTGCCGAGGACCTTCATGTAGCCGGCCTTGGACTCGATGGCCAGGGCATCGTTGGTCTGGGCAAAGAACTCGGAGAACGAGGTGCGGGCGATGCGGGCGACGGCGTCGAGCGAGGTCAGGGCCAGAGCGGAGACGTTCATGGTCATAAAGACGGTAGCGAGCGTGCCGTCAACACCGAAGGCCTGCATACCGCGGGAGATGCCAGCGGCGAAGATCTGGAACGGGGTGGAAGCGACACCGGCGTTGAGGGCGCCGGTACCGGCGGTATTCATGTCGGAGAACATGATGCCGGCGACGATGATGGCAAGGATGCCGACGAAGGACTCGACGATCATGGCGCCGTAACCGACCTTGACGGCGTCCTGCTCCTTCTCGACCTGCTTGGAAGAGGTGCCGGAAGAAACGAGGCTGTGGAAACCGGAGAGAGCACCGCAAGCGACGGAGACGAACAGGACCGGGAACATCATGCCGGAGGCAGTGGAGAAGCCGGTGAAGACCGGAGCGGTGATAGTGGCCTGACCGTTGACGCCCAGGACGACGATGCCGAGGACAGCGCAGACGATCATGACGATCATCATGATGGAAGTGAGGTAGTCACGCGGGGTCTTGAGCATCTGGATGGGCATAGCGCCAGCGAAGACCAGGTAGACCATGACGACGGCGAACCACTGGAACTTATCCAGGTAGACCGGGAACTGCATACCGACGGCGAACATGAGAACCATGAGGACCACGCCGGTGACGAACTCGGCAGCACCGGTGAGGTTGAACTTCTTCTGGGCCCAACCAAAGGCGATAGCGACGAAGGTGAACAGGATGGAGATGGTACCAGCGCAGCCGGCGGCATAGGACTTGGTGAAGTCGATGGCACCGGTAGCAGCACCAGAAGCGTCAACGGCCGGGGTGAACATGAACGTCTTGCAGACCATGTCGGTGAAAGCGGCGATGACGATGATGCAGAACAGCCAGCAGAACAGCAGGAACAGGCGACGGCCGGTCTTGCCGATGTACTTCTCGATGAGCTGAGCGAGCGACTTGCCGTTGTTCTTCATCGAAGCGTACAGGGCACCAAAGTCGTGGACGGCACCAAAGAAGATGCCGCCGACGAGGACCCAGAGCACGACGGGCAGCCAGCCAAAGGCCATGGCGACGATCGTACCCGTGACAGGGCCAGCACCGCAGATCGAGCTGAACTGGTGCGAGAACGCGGTGAAGGCGGAGACGGGCGAGAAGCTGTTGCCGTCCTTCATGCGCTTGGCCGGCGTGAGGGCATCCTTGTCAACGCCCCACTTGTTGGCCAGCCAGCGGCCATAGCCCAGATAGCCGCAGGCGAGCACCGCCGCGGCCACAACCATGAGCAAAACTCCGTTCATTACATTTCCTCCTCTAAAAAGAACTTCCCAGACATAAAAAATGAGGGCCGTCGGTTGCGCTCGACGGCCCTCATCTTCATCAGCCGCCCGTTATCGTACGGGCTAGCTGTATGTGCTAACCCGCATCAGATAATTACTACGCTGATAATGTTTAGCTGATGCGTGAACATGTCTAAGAAATCCTCTTCAATCATGATGTGAACGATCCGTGCGTGTTCACATCCCCCAGTGGTTGAAAAGGAGTATGAAACTTTAGTTACCTAAAGTCAACGCAAATTTGTAATGAATTTTCAACTTTTTTGGATTTCTCGGTATAAAACGCCACTGACCTCGGACTTTACCCGACAAAAGTTTTTGCATGAGAGATGCCCCTGAGGGCCGCGGGAGCCGGGCGGCGCATATGAACTTTCCTGCTCTACAGTCCTGCGCAAGACGGAAAGCACATTAAGTGCTTTCCTT
>UROZ01000142.1 GCA_900549655.1 uncultured Collinsella sp. | reverse complement strand
CGGATCGTGGGGGTAGGCGTTGAGAATCTCGACGCCGTTCTCGGTCACTAGGGCTAGGTCCTCGATGCGGACGCCGATGCGGCCGGGGAGGTAGATACCCGGTTCGATGGAGAACGTCATGCCCGGTTCTATGATCTGTTCGCTGACGAGCGAAACATCGCCCGGCTCGTGGTCCTGCAGGCCGATCGAGTGGCCCAGGCGGTGCGTGAAGTACTTGCCGTAGCCCGCTTCCTCAATCACGTCGCGTGCGGCACGGTCCAGGTCGCACATGCGAACGCCCGGTGCGATGAGTGCCTCGGCGGCTTCGTTGGCGCGGCGCACGATGTCGTAGACGTGCGCGGTCTCCTCGTCCGGCTCGCCCCAAAAGAACGTGCGCGTCATGTCCGAGCAGTAGTTGCGATGGCGTCCGCCAATGTCGAACAGCACCACGTCGCCGCGCTTGAGTACGGTGTCGTCGGGCTCGTGGTGCGGGTCGCCGGCGTTGGCGCCAAAGCTCACGATGGGCGGAAAGCTGAATCCCTCGCAGCCGTGCTTGCGATACAAGCCGAGCATCAGATCGGCAATTTCGCGCTCCGTTACGCCCTCGTGGACGAGTTTGACCGCCTCGGCCATCACGGCGTCGTTAGCGGCCGAGGACACGCGCATAAGCTCCTGCTCGGCGGCATCCTTGTGGGTGCGCGCGGCGGTGACGGCAAAGTCGCCCAGGAAAAACTCGCTGGCGGCGTGGCGCTCCATGAGGGGCATCAAAAAGCCGGAGCGCATGACGGTGTCGATGCCGAGCGGTTTGGTCGGGTCGATCTCACTCGCGATGGCGTCGGCCACGACGTCGGTATCGGTGTGGTAGGCGACGCGGGCATTGTCATACTCGGGCAGCTGATGCAGCGCGTTGACCAGGATCACCGGCTCGGCATTGCGCGCGAGCAGCACACCGCAAAAACGCTCGAACATATCGGCATAAAAGCCGGTCAGGTAATAGATCGACCATGGGTCGTTTACGAGCAGCTGTGCGCCGGGGTGCTGAGCCTCGAGCGCATCGAGCACGCGCGCCACGCGCTGGTCATCGACATGTGCCATACATCGTCCTTTCGCTAGGTTGCCACCATGGTATCCCCAATGCCAGGGTAGTCAATTTGGGACGGGCTATTTTAGCTGCGTCAAACATGCGGAATGATTTTTCTGGGACGGGGATTAAATAATCATTGGGTGCCGAATGATTATTTAATCCCCGTCCCAGAAAAATCATTTGAGCGAACGTTCGGGCAAAAGTAGCTAAAAGAGGCCCGTTCCAAATGGGCTGGTTTCAAAAGTATGGCGGATTACGGGGCTGGACCTGTATTACTTGACCATGGGAAAAATCACTAAATTAAAACCGCAGGTAGACGGCTTATCAAAAATCGAAAATTGCCGGTATGGATGGGGGTCTCCGAATTAGCCCCGTAATCCGGCATAGTTTTGAATTGGTACTAAAGTAGGCACAAGCTAAATACCGATTCCAAGGATGGTTGCGGTGGAATAGTTCCTGGATGCCGGGGTTTGGCGGAAATCAGGAACTATTTCACCGCAATTGAGGAGGGGCGGGGTGGATGGTGGGGTAGCTACAAGAGCCCCGTCCCAAATGAGCTACTTAGGCAGGGTCGATGTCCATGCTGGCGATGAGGTCGATATTGGTATTGAGGAGGTTCTCTAGCACGACGTCGCCCATGCGGATGGGGGCGTTGACGACTAGGCCTCGGATGAGGTTCATGGCTTGGGCGTGGAGTGCCAGCGGGATGGCCTCAGCCGTGCGCACAGGCAGCAGCGTCTCGTCGCCGCCGGAGACGGCCACGGTCGTCGTGAGCACGCGCGTGGGACAGGTGAGCTCCTGATGCGCGAACTTATCGCCGCGTGGGCAGTTGTTGCCGGTCACGGAGTGCACCTCTACCAGGGCGCCGTCTGCGTCACGCTCCACCTCTACGGTCAGGAGACACTCGGACGGGCAGGTGGTGCAGTTGAACTTGAGCTTTTCGATTGCGTTCGTGCTCATGACTCTACGCCTCCTTAACGGGTTCGACGGAAAGGATAATCTCGCTGGCACCCAGGTCGAGCGCTTGTTTGATGACCTTTGCCGGTAGCGGGAAACTCTCCATAACGCCCGGCTTAAACGCGCGGACCTTGCCGGTGAACAGTTCCTCGCCGTCGGCCAAGATCCTCACGCGGGCGGCGTCGACGGGTCGGCGCACGCGGAAGTTCAGTTTGGTGAGCGCCACGGCCGTAATGCGTCCCGGCAGCGCGTATCCCGCAATGCTGGCAGGGGAGACCGTGAGCTGGCAACCCGCGCCTGGAGCGCCCGCCTCGGCATCCGCGCCGCCGCCCAGCGCGTACGCCGCCGCAGCCGCGCCGGCATGTTCGGACTCAGTCGTCACGTTGTCGGCCAGGTCGTGCACGTGCAGCACGTTGCCACAGGCAAAGATTCCCGGCACGTCCGTCTGCAGGCTCTGGTCCACCACGGCGCCGCGCGTGCGCGGGTCAAGCTCTACGCCCGCGGCAACCGAAAGCTCGTTCTCGGGAATCAAGCCCACCGAAAGCAGCAGTGTGTCGCACGGAACAATGCGCTCGGTCCCCGGAATGGGCGCCAGGTGCTCGTCGACCTGGCTTACCTCGACGGCCTCCACGCGGTCGTGCCCGATCACGCGTGTGACGGTGGTGGACAGGTGCAGCGGAATGCCAAAGTCGTTCAGGCAGTTTTTCACATTGCGGCGCAGGCCGTTGGCGTACGGCATGAGCTCGTACACGCCCTCGACCGAAATCCCCTCGAGCGTGCAGCGGCGCGCCATGATAAGCCCGATGTCACCCGAGCCCAAAATGACGGCACGCGAGCCGGGCTTGAGGTTTTCGATATTGATGTATCGCTGCGCCAGGCCCGCCGTAAACACGCCGGCGGGACGGCTGCCGGGGATCTTGATCTCGCTGCGCGTGCGCTCGCGGCATCCCATGGCAAGGACAACCGCCCGTCCGGTGAGCTGAAGCATGCCGGCGGGGCTCATGAGCGTGACGGTATGGACTGCGGTAGCTCCCGCGGTCTTGCCCGTGCCCGGGTCGCCTTCGGCCGAATCAATCCCAAGCACCATGCTGCCCAGGAACAGCGCAATGTCGGTCGCGCGCACCTGGTCGATAAAGCGCTGCGCGTACTCGGGACCGGTGAGTTCCTGTTTAAAGTGCGACAGGCCAAAGCCGGGGTGGATGCACTGGCGGAGGATTCCGCCCAGGTGCTGCTCGCGCTCCACGATGGCCACGTGGGCGCCGGCATTATGTGCGGCAAGCGCAGCCGCCATGCCAGCGGGTCCGCCGCCGATAACGACCACGTCGAAGGCTTGTGTTTGCACGGCTTCTACGACGCCGCAATCAATCGCGCTCGATTTGAATCCCGCCATCCTAGCGCACCCCCTTCAAAGGTCCCTCAACGAGCCACGAGCCAGTGTCCTCCAACAGCACCTCGCTGGGGTCGCAGCCTAGCTCGCGGGCAAGAATCGCCACCACGCGGCTCTGGCAAAAGCCGCTTTGGCACCGACCCATGCCGGCGCGGCAGCGGCGCTTGACGCCCTCGACCGAGACCGCGCCCGGCTGGCGTCGGATCGCGGCCACGATCTCGGTCTCGGGTACTGTCTCGCAGCGGCAGACAATCTGACCCCACGCGGGATTGGACTCAATGAGCTCCTCCTTGTGCGCCAACGGTGCGCGGTCAAAGTCGTCCGGCGCGCGGCGAATTGGGTTCCAGTCTGCCCGCTCGTGCAGCTCCACGCCCGCCTCACGCATCACAAGCTCCATACGCTCGGCAATGGCCGGCGCGCTCGCCACACCCGGCGACTGAATGCCCGCCGCTTGGAAAAGCCCCGGCACCACGGCCGACTGTCCAATAAAGAAGTCGTTCGTTCCCTGAATGACCGGACGCCCGCCGGCAAATGCGCGCACCACGCGGCGCGTATCCAGATCGGGCACCAGCTTGCGCGCACCGGTCAGCAGCGCGTTCACATCGCTCGCATAGGTCTGCGTGTCGCCCGGCTCGCGCATGGCAGCCGTTGCGGTGATCACGGTGTTGCCGTGCACGGTGCCCGTGACGATAACGCCCTTGGAAACCGGCGTGGGAACGGGGTAGAGCGGCATGAGCGCGCTCGGCTCCTTGTCCAGCACCACGATGTTGCCCTGGCGCCAGACCATCTGGAACTCCTCGGCGCCGGCCATATGCGAGATGTCCGCGGCTCCGTTGCCTGCGGCGTTGATCAGGTAGCGGCAGCGCACGATGCCAGTGGGGGTTGCCAGCGTAAAGCGCGCGTCGTCGCCCGAGCCCGCGACTTCAATCGCTTCCACTGGAGCGGACCGCATAAACGTCACCCCGTTGTCCACGGCGTTTTCCAGCGAGGCGATGGCAACCTCAAACGGGTCGACAAACCCAGTCGAGGGGCACCACAACGCGCACGTTGCATCGGCACTGACGCGCGGCTCTAACTCGTGGATGCGGTCGGGTCCGACGATTGACAGCTCGGGCACACCGTTGGTAAGGCCATTGCTCCGCAGCTGCTCCAGATGCGCGCGGTTCTCGTCGTTGAAGCCCAACACCATCGACCCGGTGCGGCAGAACAGAAAGTCCAGCTCCTGCGCCCACGTACCGTACAACTCGCAGCCACGGGCGTTGACCTGTGCCTTAACCGTGCCCGGTGTCGGATCGTAGCCGGCATGCACCAGGCCGCCGTTGGCCTTCGACGCACCCAGCGCGATGTCGTTGGTCGCCTCGACCACGCAAATGGAAAGGTCAAATCGCGCGAGCTGCCGCGCGATGGCGCATCCGGTGATGCCCGCGCC
>UROZ01000141.1 GCA_900549655.1 uncultured Collinsella sp. | reverse complement strand
GTAGATTCCGCACGAGCCGAAGAGCACTTAATGTGCTCTTCGTGCGAGCCAGGACCTGACCGAGCGAAAACCAAGCAGGCGGACACGCCGGCGGGACAGGGAGAGATATATGGAAGAAATGCCCAAGAACTACGATCCGTCGACCAACGAGCCGGCGATCCTGCAGAAGTGGCTCGACGGCGGCTACTACAAGCGCCGTGAGGGTGTGGGCGACTGCACCGTCACCATTCCGCCTCCCAACGTGACCGGCAAGCTCCATATGGGCCACGCCACCGACGACTCCATCCAGGACGCCATCATCCGCATGGCCCGCATGCGCGGCAAGTCCACGCGCTGGGTACTCGGCACCGACCACGCCGGTATCGCCACGCAGACCAAGGTCGACAAGAAGCTTAAAGAGGAGGGCATCAGCCGCCTGGAGATCGGTCGCGACAAGTTTGTCGACGCCTGCTGGGATTGGACCCACGAGTACGGCGGCATCATCGTCGAGCAGATCAAGCGCATGGGCTGCTCCGTCGACTTCGATAACGAGCGCTTTACCATGGACGAGGACTACGCCCAGGCCGTGCGCAAGGTGTTCTGCGACTGGTACCACGACGGCCTGATCTACCGCGGCAAGCGCATCGTCAACTGGTGCCCCAACTGCACTACCGCTATCTCGGACGACGAGGCCGAGTACAAGGATGAGAAGGGCCATCTGTGGCACCTGCGCTACCCGCTGACCGAGCCGGTTAACGGCCAGGACTACATCGTCGTCGCCACCACGCGCCCCGAGACCATGCTCGGCGACACGGGCGTTGCCGTCTCCCCGAAGGACCCCGAGAAGGCCGCCTTCGTGGGCAAGACCGTCATGCTGCCGATCGTCAACCGCGAGATCCCCATCTTTGAGGATTGGCACGTCGACGCCAACTTTGGCTCCGGCTTTGTCAAGGTCACCCCGGCCCACGACCCCAACGACTACGCCATGGGTCAGGCCCACGACCTGCCGCAGATCAACATCTTCGACGAGCATGCGGTGGTCGTCGAGGGCTATGGCGAGTTCACCGGCATGAACCGCGACGAGTGCCGCGAGGCCGTCATCAAGTGGTTCGACGAGCATGGCCTGCTCGACCACGTCGAGGAGCACGATCACTCCGTCATGCACTGTTACCGTTGCGACGCCTCCCTGGAGCCGTGGCTGTCCGAGCAGTGGTTTGTCGCCGTCGACAAGCTCAAGGGGCCGGCGCTCGACGCCGTCAACTCCGGCAAGGTCACCTTCCACCCTGCGCGCTGGACGCAGACCTACACCACCTGGATGGAGAACCTCAAGGACTGGTGCATCAGCCGCCAGCTGTGGTGGGGCCACCGCATCCCCGTGTTCTACTGCGAGGACTGCGGCTGGGAGGACGCCCTTACCGAGGACACCGACGTGTGCCCCAAGTGCGGCGGCCATCACGTGCATCAGGACGAGAACGTGCTGGACACCTGGTTCAGCTCGCAGCTGTGGACCTTCGCCACGCAGGGCTGGCCGCAAAAGCCGGAGCTGCTCGAGGGTCATCACCCCACGACGGCGCTCGTCACCGCCCGCGACATCATCGCGCTGTGGGTCGCCCGCATGGTCATGAGCTCGCTGTATTTCCTGGACGAGGTGCCGTTTAAGGACGTCGTCATCTACCCGACGATTCTGGCCAAGGACGGCAGCCGCATGTCCAAGTCTAAGGGCAACGGCGTTGACCCCATGGACCTCATCGGTATGTACGGCGCCGACGCCATGCGCTACAACCTGCTGACGCTGTGCACCAACAACCAAGACGTCAAGTTCGACGCGAACATCGATAAGAAGACCAAGAAGCTTATCGACAGCCCGCGTACCGAGCAGGCCAAGTCGTTTGTGACCAAGATCTGGAACGCAAGCCGCTTCCTGCTTATGAACATGGAGGGCTACACGCCCGGCGAGCCCGTCGTGGAGACGCCGGCCGACGCCTGGATGTTCAGCCGCCTGGCAAAGGCCGTGAAGATGGTCACCGAGGGCATCGAGAACTACACCTTTGGCGATATGGCCCGCGGCGTGCAGCAGTTTTTCTGGAATGAGGTCTGCGACTGGTACGTCGAGGTCACCAAGGCCCGCCTGAAGGGCGAGGGCCGTCTGCAGGCGCAGCGCAACCTGATCTTTGTGCTCGACACCTCCATTCGCCTGATGCACCCGCTCATGCCGTTTGTTACCGAGGAGATCTGGGACAACATGCCGGCGAGTGTGCTCGACCTGGACGCCGAGGGCAACGTGGATCGCGCCGAGGCGCTCATGATCGCCAAGTGGCCCGAGCCCGCCGACTACGCTAAGTATGTTGACGAGGACGCCGAGCGCGCGTTTGAGCTGTGCCGCGCCGTCGTTTCCGCCGCCCGCGCCACGCGTTCGCGTTACCGCTTGAGCCCCAAGGCCGAGCTCGACGTGGTCGTGCGCGCCGGTGCCGAGGACATCGAGAAGCTCGAGAGCCTGCGCTCCACGATTGAGCCGCTGGCCAACACTGCCTCGCTGGTCATGGGTACCGACGTCGAGAAGCCGGCTGCGAGCATTGCCGTGGTCGACAGCGGCGTCGAGGTCTTTGTGGTGCTCGAGGGCAAGGTTGATCTTTCAGTCGAGAAGGCGCGCCTGGAGAAGGAGATCGCCGCGGCGCAGAAGGAACTCGCCGGTTGCGAGAAGACGCTCGCCAACGAGGGCTTTGTGGCCAAGGCCGCGCCCGCGGTGGTCCAGAAGAAGAGGGACCGTGCAGCTGAGCTCAAGGAGATCCTGACGGCGCTGAACTCGCAGGTTGCTGACTTCTCGTAGGTCTAACTTGGGGGCGCGTCCCGATGCTTTGCTCTCCGCTGCGGACAGTCCTGCGCAAGACGGACAGCACATTAAGTGCTGTCCTTTGCGTGCGGAACTTGCGGCGAGCAAAGCATCGGGCCGCTCCCAGTTCGTTTACGTGGTTGTTTGCAACTGATAGGTTGGGGCCACTGGGTTGTGGCCTTGATCTTGCTGCAAGCGGGTAAAGGCTGATATTGTCAACGCGAGGGGCTCATTATTTTTTTTGATGGGCCTCTTTTTTCTGTAATTGGAGACTTTGGGTTATGGCTAAGCGTTCTGGGTCGTATGTCGTTCCTTTCTCGTTTGAGCTGCTTTCGTTTGATGAGGCTGTGGGGCTTGCTGCTGATACGGGACGGATTTCTGGGGATGCTGGTCCTCTGCTTGAGACGGTTGTCGATATGCTCGATGAGCTGGGGCGTCCGGACGAGTATTTCGATTGCATTCAGGTTGCCGGCACCAATGGCAAGACTTCGACTACGCGTTTTTCGGCTGCCATTCTTCGTGGTGAGGGGCTCAAGACCGCGCTGTATACATCGCCGCAGCTGGTGCGCTATCCCGAGCGCATGGAGGTTGATGGGCGCGTTGTGAGCGATGAGGCGTTTGCCCGTGGCGTTTCGGCCGCTGTTGAGGCGGGGCATCGAGTGAATGCCCGTCGTGTGGCGGCGGGGGAGCGCGCCTATACCATCACGCCGTTTGACCTGCTGACGGCTGCTGCACTGGTGGTGTTTGCCGAGGCTTGCGTGGACGTGGCCGTGCTTGAGGTCGGCATGGGCGGACGCTGGGATGCTACGAGTGCGACCGATCCTGTCGCCGTGGCCATTACAGGCATTGGGCTCGATCACACACGTATTTTGGGCGATACGCTCGAGGCCATTGCGGGGGAGAAGGCTGCGGTCATTAAGCCCGGACGCCTGGTTGTGCTGGGCGAGGGCACGCATGAGGCGAGCGTTCAGCGCGTGATGGATGCCCGTTGTCGAGAGTGCGGCATTGTGCCGCTCGTGGTGAGGCATGCCACGACTAAGGTGCCGGTGCATGTGGGCGACACGGTTGAGTTTAGCTGCACCACGCCACGTGCGATCTATACGTCGAGCATGGTCAAGCCGGCCTATCAGCCGCAGAATGCCGCGTGCGCGATTATGCTGTGCGAGGGCTATCTGGGCCGCGAGCTCGACCATGACAAGCTCGATGCGTCGCTTATGGGCTGCCCCACGCCGGGTCGATTTGATGTGCTGGGAACAGATCCGCTCAAGCTGATCGACGCCTGCCATAACCCTCAGAGCTGCGAGAACTTTGTGAGCGCGCTGGACGAGATTGATCCGTGCGTTGAGAATCGCCCCACGCTGCTGTGCGCCGCGCTGGCCGACAAGGACGTGGCGGGCATCGTTGACGTATTGATCCCTGGCTTTCCGCGCGTGGTCGTGACCCAGACCGATTCCGATCGCGCCCTGCCGGCGGAGGAGCTCGCCGCACTTGTGGACGCTGACAAGCTTGTTGGCGTGTACCCCAGCGTGTCCGAGGCCCTTGCAGCTTTCAAGGCCGCGGGCGAGCCCTTCGTAGCAGCCGGCACCATCACCCTAGCCGGCGAAGTAGCCGGCCTGCTGCGCTAACCCATCCCCTCATCAGTTGCGGTGAAATAGTTCCTGTTTCGGTTTTTAGCGGCCCATCCAGGAACTATTCCACCGCAACTCAAAAACAGTCAATTTGGGACGGGGCTTTTTGCCTTGAGCGGACTGCTCGCCACGAAATGGGGCTATCTACTACGTTTTGGCGACTACCCTCGACCACACGGAAAATCGCGAAATTAAAACCGCAGGTAGACGGCTTGCTGTTTTTCAAAAAAGACCCGCATGGTCGACCCATGCGGGTTAAACGTAGTAGATAGCTCGCTTTCGTGGCGAAGCGTTGGCAGGATGCGGCAAAGGGGCTGCCCCTTTGCCGCATTGCCTAGTCTAGGCGGATCGGATCGTGGGGGTAGGCGTTGAGAATCTCGACGCCGTTCTCGGTCACTAGGGCT
>UROZ01000140.1 GCA_900549655.1 uncultured Collinsella sp. | reverse complement strand
GCACAAGGTCTAGGCGGCAATATGCCCATTGCGGGTATCGCTTGCGGCATCGCCTCGGCCTTCTGCTATGCATTGATGGTCATCGCTAGCAAGGGTGCGCCACACATCGAAGGCCTCGAGAACTCCACGCTCCAGGTGAGCGCCGCCTTTGTGACCGCGCTGGTCCTCACGCTCATCACGCAGGGCGCTCCCTCATTCCTGTCCGCCGGCGTCGCCGCCAGTATTGATTGGCACGCCGTCGTCATGCTCGGCGTCGTCAACACCGGCATCGGTTGCCTGCTCTACTTTAGTGCCGTCGCCAAGCTGCCCGTCCAGACCGTCGCGGTCGTCGGCTACCTCGAGCCGCTTTCGGCCGTCGTGTTCTCGGCCGTCTTTTTGGGCGAAGCCATAACACCGGTCCGCCTGATGGGTGCCGCGCTTATCATCGGCGGCGCGATTTTTTGCGAACTCGCCGGCAAACGCGCAAACGCCAAGGCTGGCATCGCCCAGACAGCACGTGCTTAAAAGCCCCTGCTTTGAAATGCTACCTACGTACATAAATAATCCCCAGCTGGGGATTATTGTCTAAAATAACCTGATGTGCCAAACTGCTCTTGTATGTATAAAGACGGCATAAAGATTATCTGTCCTAGACAGATAACCGGATGTCTAAGGGAGTCCACGTGGCACACAACAAACTGGAGGCAAGCCCCCAAGACCAGCGTGGTCAAGGCGGGCACGGAGCCATCCCCCTCTCCGCTGGCATGCTGCTTGTAACGCTCGGCGTCGTCTATGGCGACATCGGCACGAGCCCCATGTACACCATGAAATCAATCGTCGCCAACAACGGCGGCATCGGTACCGTCAGCGAGGACATGATCCTGGGCGCGCTTTCGCTCGTCATCTGGACCATGACACTCGTGACCACGGTCAAGTACGTGGTAATCGCCATGAAGGCCGACAACCACAACGAAGGCGGCATCTTCGCCCTGTTTAGCCTGGTGCGAAAAGTGGCACCATGGCTGATCCTACCTGCCATGATCGGCGGCGCGGCGCTGCTCGCCGACGGCATCCTCACCCCCGCGGTCACGGTCACCACAGCCATCGAGGGCCTGCGTACCATCGAGTGGGGCCACGCGCTGCTGGGCGACGGCCAGACCAACGTCATCATCATCACCATCATCATTATCTGCGGCCTATTTGCCATGCAGCGCGCCGGTACCTCGTCGATCGGCAAGCTGTTCGGCCCGCTCATGACGTTGTGGTTCCTGTTCCTGGCAGGCGCCGGCCTGTTCAACATGCTCGGCAACCTGTCCATCCTGCGCGCGCTCAACCCCATCCGCGGCGTCATGTTTCTGTTCTCGCCCATCAACCACTCGGGCATCATGGTGCTCGGCTTCGTCTTCCTGTCGACGACCGGCGCCGAGGCGCTCTATTCAGACATGGGCCACGTAGGCAAGGCCAACATCTACGCATCCTGGCCGTTTGTTAAGGCGGCGCTAATCCTTAACTACCTGGGTCAGGGCGCTTGGCTGCTCGCCAACAATTCCAATCCCCAGATGCTCGCGATGGATATCGTCAACCCGTTCTATATGATGCTTCCCGAGCCCCTGCGCCCCTTTGCCATCGTGCTTTCGGCCGTAGCGGCCATCATCGCCTCGCAGGCGCTCATCACCGGCTCGTTCTCGCTGGTATCCGAGGCCACGCGCCTCAACCTTATGCCGCATCTGCGCATCCACTACCCCAGCGACACCAAGGGCCAGCTCTATATTCCGCTCGTCAACAACATCATGTGGGTCGGCTGCATCTTCATCGTGCTGCTGTTCCAAAACTCCGAGCGCATGGAGAGCGCCTACGGCCTCGCCATTACCGTGACCATGCTCATGACCACGACGCTTTTGACGAGCTATATCGCTGGCATTCTCAAGCACAAGCTGGGCGCCTGCGTCTTCGCCCTGCTCTTCGGTGCCATTGAGCTGTGCTTCTTTGCCTCGTGCCTCACCATGTTCTTTGACGGCGGCTATGTGATGATCTTCCTGGCCGCACTGCTGTTTGGCCTTATGTACGTGTGGCGCCGTGGCACCGCCATCGAGCGCACGCAGACGATTCTGTTGCCCGTCTCCAAGTACATCGATCAGCTCAACCGCCTGCGCAACGACGAGACCTATCCCGTGCTCGCCGACAATCTGGTATTTCTCACCAACAGCCCCGACCCGCTCACGCTCGACCGCGACGTGCTCTATTCCATCCTGGATAAGCATCCCAAGCGCGCCAAGGCATATTGGTTCATTAACGTGCACGTTACCGACGAACCCTATACGCACGAGTATTCCGTCGAGACCTTTGGCACGGACTTCCTCTTCCGCGTTCGCCTGGACCTGGGCTTTAAAGTCAACCAGCGCGTCAACGCTTATCTGCGTCAGATCGTCGGCGACTTGATGGCATCGGGCGAGCTGCCGCCGCAACATCACACCTACTCCATCTACGAGACACGCGGCAACGTGGGTGACTTCCGCTTTTGTATGCTGCGCAAGATGCTTGCCCCCGAAACGGACATCAACCGCAATGACCACCGCGTGATGGCCATCAAGTACGCCGTCCGCCGCGCCTGCGGAAGCCCGGCACGCTGGTACGGTCTCGAGAACTCGGCCATCATCATCGAGTACGTGCCGCTGTTTGCCCGCATGCGCCCGGCCGTTAAGCTCGTGCGCACCCAGGTGCCGCTCGAGGTTCAGATCGAAGAGGCCGAGGAAATGGAAGTCGACATCTTCTCGGACGACTTGGTCAACGGCAACGAAGCCGGTAAGGACATGAACGTCGATCCCACCGAGTTGCTCGAGAGCGTCGCCGATACGCCCGAACAGCAACAGCTCGACGGCCTCGAGAACGAACAACTCAACGATGCCAACTTCTAGCGACGCCACCAGCCATTGACGATAGCGGCCCTGCACCTCGCGAGAGATGCAGGGCCGCTTTGCATTGCAGTAAAGCTATCGGCTACGAACGACGCGGCTCGGGAACCACGAGCTTATCGGGGCTCGCGCCCTCGGCATCCATCAGGCTCACGTAGCGAATCGACGGATCCCCATACATCGCGTAGTAATAATTGCCCGTGCGCGCGCTAAAGCATCCGGTGTAGATAGTCTTCTCGAACTTGCCATCGCCCATCCTGGACGCTCCCTCGATCATCACCACGCCCTCGAGCGAGCGGAACATGCGGACGACGTTTTCGGTCTCGCTCTCCTTTTGCGGGTAATTGGCATTGAGGTACGCCGCCTTTACAAAACGGCTCGGCGAATAGCAATCACCCGGAATACCGCGCATGCCGGCACCCGCGCCATAGGGCTTAAGCTCGGCGCCACGCCATGTCGCCGTCTGCGGAAAATCGCTTGTGGCCGTGATATAGGTGCGCAGGTTTTCCATGTGCCACGGGAAGGTCGGCTGGTTGGCAAGGGTGTCGACCGGATCGTCGTATACATGCAGGCCGTCAGCCATCATCTCGACCACGATGCTACGCTGGCTGTCGCCGATAATCCAATGGAGCAGCGACACGCCCAGCCCCTCTCCGGCAGATTTGGCGACAATCACCGTATCGCGCAGCGCGGCCTCGACCTCATCGACCGTCGAGAACGTCGCTGCCACCCAGAGGGGAAACTCGTAGGCCGCGATATTGGTCTTGCCGTCGACAGGGCCCTCGGCATACTCGGCATAGCCGGGAAAGTTGAGTCCCGCCACAGCCAGACCCGCATCGTTACCGCAATCGAAAAACATGGGATAGTTCTTGTAATCGATGCACATACCGATCACCGCGTGTGCCGCTGTCGCGTCGTCGATAAACGAATACGGAATGTGAAACCCGCGCGGCATCACGCGAACCTGTTGGTCGTAGTCAAAGCTCCAGTCGAGGTTGCGGCCCAGATACATGTGGCCAGAATTATCGGTAAATCGAATACTCGTACACATAGCGCCTCCTAGCTTTACGTTCTCGCTAAGTTCATTGTCACCAAACAAAAAGGCGCTAAACACAAAAGCCCGGACATGACAACAATGTCACGCCCGGGCTATTCAAGCAGGATAAACTCAACCAAGTTAACCCCGCAGGTCGTCTAAGGGGTCAAAGTGCCGCAGATTGCCACGAAAGAGGAGCGAAGCGTACTTAAGGTACGCGAGCGACGATTGAGCGGCAAGGTGCGGTGCTTTGGTCCCCTTAGACCAACTTTCCAAGACAGTGGTCAATCATGTGCTGAACCATCTGTGCCTCGAAGCCCACAAAGTCCTGCTTGCGCTCGCGCATCTTGCCGTCGACGATCTGGTCAAAGGCAACCTTGCACTTGATATAGCGCGTGGACTTGGTGGTCTCCTCGTGCGTCAGGCAGCTCTCCTCCATCTTGCTGGCACCCAGACCAAACACCAGACGGGGGTTATAGAGCACGTGGGGCTCGCCGGCATCGTCCAGGTAGACACAGACCTTCTTGGTGACGCCGATCTGGTTGGCGGCAAGGCAGCCGGCATCGTCGAGCGACTTGATGGTATCGATCAGGTCCTGTGCCACCGACTCGTCCTCGACGGTCGCGACCTCGCAACGCTGGGACAGGATAGCCTCGTCGTGGCAGAGCTCTTTAATCATACGTTCCTCCATAGGGGTCGTTGTAACTGCTTAAGTATACGGTACCCACACATTTTCATACGGAAAATACCGCCCGTCCGCTACAAAGCGCCGAACATCAACATGTGAGGAACAGCAAGGTTGTAAAGGCGATATAGTGAGTGAGTTCGTGTCAATCGGCCTAAACTCGGGGCCGAACAAGGAAAGGGTATGCATGGACGAACTATTTCACGTCAGCGAGCGCAAGTCCACAATCGGGACCGAACTTCGCGCTGGACTGACAACGTTCCTGGCAATGGCCTACATCATTGCCGTCAACCCCGCGGTGCTCTCGGGCGCCGGCATCGATGCGGGAGCGCTCGCCTGCGCCACCTGCCTGGGCGCCGGCATCATGACCATCTGCATGGGCATCTTCGCCAACCGCCCGCTCGCCTGCGC
>UROZ01000139.1 GCA_900549655.1 uncultured Collinsella sp. | reverse complement strand
GGTAAATAATGAACGCCCGCGAGCGTCGCCGTGCCATCATGGCCGTGCTCGAGGGGGCCAAGGGGCCCGTATCGGGCAGCGCGCTTGCCCGCGAGGTGGGTGTGAGCCGCCAGATCGTGGTGCAGGACATCGCCCTGCTGCGCGCCGATGGGCACGATATCGTGGCGACCAACCGCGGCTACGTGCTGCAGGAGGCCCCCAGCAGCCCCGCTGTGCCCACACGCTTGGTCAAGGTTCGCCACGGCGTGGAGCAGGCAGGCGATGAGCTTACGAGTATCGTCGACGCCGGAGGCGCCGTGCTCAACGTGATCGTCAATCACCGCGTGTACGGTAAGATCACGGCCGACCTGGACATCCGCAATCGTCGCGATATCGAGCGCTATCTGGAGGGTATTGCCAGCGGCAAGAGTTTCCCGCTGCTAACGGTGACGAGCGGCTATCACTTCCATCGCATCGCGGCGGAGGACGAGCAAACCCTCGACGAGATCGAGGCGATGCTCAAGGAGAAAGGCTACCTAGCAGACCTCATGCCCTACGAGGACGATCTATCGTAGCCGACGCTGCAAACGCCCCTAAGCGGCAATCTGCAGCGGTGCCAAATTAGTTATCCGCACAAAAAAAGGAGGCCTCCGCGGCGATGCGGAGGCCTCCTTTTTTGTGCACGGTGTACTTTTGAGTGTGCAAGTGGGGAGTTGTTACTCCTCGACGATCTCGGTGATCGCGCCAGCGGGGCAAGCGTCCTGGCAAGCGCCACAGGCGACGCAGGAGTCCTCGTCAGCGACGGTAGCGACGTCCTGGAGCTCCAGAACGCCAGCGGGGCAGGAGTCGACGCAAACGCCACAAGCGATGCACTCGTCGGCATCAATTACGGGATGAGCCATGGTAGTTTCCTCTCTGTTGACCGACGCTACAGGCGATGCGCGTCGGTTTGATTCGGGAAAAAACATACCACGGGAGCGACCGTTTGCAATACCCTCTGGCCGGCATCTTCATACCGTTCGCCGAGTATGCCGCGGCTTACTAAAAAACATGCAGATGAGGCCGTTGAGCTGCGCAAATGTTAGCTGCAGGTGACTTGAAATCTAGGGCGATTGAGCGCGCTGGCGGAAACTGCGTCCCGTAATCCACGTCCAAAACGGGACACAGTTTCCGGTTGGACTGCCCGGCGGAAACCGCATCCCGAAATCGACGCTCAAAACGGGACACGCTTTCCCCAAGGCCGCCCCAGACTGCTCCACACGCCCCAGGCTCGCACCTCAGTCAACTCTACATAGATCTCAATAGATATGCCGAGGACTCAAACAGTGCATCTACCTGCGCATTTTAGAACCTAAACTTTCAGAGATAAGAAATCTTATATGAATTGACTTAGATTTTGTATATTCCGGCCCATAAGGGGATACACTACATCCTGAAAGACAAGCCGAAGCACCGCGCGACAGACCGTCGAGGCGGCACGAACGCACAAGAGAGAGGGAATTTCTAATGAGTAAGATTCTTGGTATCGACCTTGGTACTACTAACTCCGCTATGGCCGTTCTCGAGGGCGGTTCTCCGACCATTATCGTGAACGCCGAGGGCGACCGCACCACCCCGTCCGTTGTTGGCTTCCGTGCCGACGGCGACCGTGTCGTGGGTAAGGCCGCAAAGAACCAGGCGGTCACCAACCCCAAGAACACCGTGTTTTCCATCAAGCGCTTCATGGGCCGCAAGTACTCCGAGTGCACCTCCGAGATCAAGACCGTGCCGTACGAGGTCAAGGAGGGCCAGGGTGGCCGTGCCGTCGTCGACATCGAGGGCAAGGATTACACCGCCGAGCAGGTGAGCGCCATGACGCTCGCCAAGATGAAGGCCGACGCCGAGAAGTATCTGGGCGAGACCGTCACCGACGCCGTCATCACCGTCCCGGCCTACTTCAACGACGCCCAGCGTCAGGCCACCAAGGACGCCGGCAAGATCGCCGGCCTCAACGTCAAGCGTATCGTCAACGAGCCGACCGCTGCTGCTCTTGCCTATGGCCTGGACAAGCAGGGCACCGACCAGCGCATCCTGGTCTTCGACCTGGGCGGCGGCACCTTCGACGTCTCCATCCTCGACCTCGCCGACGGCGTGTTTGAGGTTCTGTCCACCTCGGGCGACAACCACCTGGGCGGCGATGACTGGGATCAGCGCGTCATCGACTGGATGGCCGATAAGTTCCAGCAGGAGAACGGTGTCGACCTGCGTCAGGACCCCATGGCCCTGCAGCGTCTGAAGGAGGCCGCCGAGAACGCCAAGAAGGAGCTCTCCGCCGCCCAGCAGACCACCATCAACCTGCCGTTCATTACCATGAACCAGTCCGGCCCGCTGCACCTCAACTACACGCTGACCCGCGCCGAGTTCGAGAAGATCACCCGCGACCTGCTCGAGCGCTGCAAGCAGCCTGTCACCAACGCCCTGCGCGACGCCAAGCTTAAGCTCTCCGATCTGACCGAGGTCATCCTCGTCGGCGGCTCCACCCGTATGCCCGCTGTCCAGGAGCTCGTCAAGACCATGACCGGCAAGCAGCCCAACATGTCCGTGAACCCCGACGAGGTCGTTGCCGACGGCGCTGCCGTCCAGGGCGGCGTGCTCACCGGCGACGTCGAGGGCATCCTGCTGCTCGACGTTACCCCGCTGTCGCTGGGCGTCGAGACCATGGGCGGCATCATGACCAAGATGATCGACCGCAACACCACGATCCCGACCTCCAAGACCGAGGTCTACTCCACCGCTGCCGACAACCAGACCAGCGTCGAGATCAACGTGCTCCAGGGCGAGCGCGAGCTTGCCCGCGACAACAAGTCGCTCGGTAAGTTCCAGCTGACCGGCATCCCGGCTGCCCGCCGCGGCGTGCCGCAGATCGAGGTCACTTTCGACATCGACGCCAACGGCATCGTCAAGGTCTCCGCTAAGGACAAGGGCACCGGCAAGGAGCAGCAGATCACCATTTCCGGCTCCACCGCTCTGTCCGACGACGAAGTCGATCGTATGGTCAAGGACGCCGAGGCTCATGCCGAGGAGGACAAGAAGCAGAAGGAAGAGGTCGAGGTCCGCAACCAGACCGATAGCCTGTGCTACTCCACCGAGCAGACCCTCAACGAGCTGGGCGACAAGGTTTCCGCCGATGTGAAGTCCAAGGCCGAGGCCGCTATCGCCGACGCCAAGAAGGCGCTCGAGGGCTCTGACGTCGAGGCCATCAAGGCCGCCGGCGAGTCCCTGCAGTCCGTGGCCTACGAGCTGGCCCAGGTTGTCTACGCCGACGCTCAGCAGCAGACCGACGGTGCCGCCGGCGCCCAGCCTGCCGACGATGACGTCGTCGACGCCGACTACGAGGTTGTGGACGACGAGGACGAGTAATCATGTCCGCCCGTAAAGCTCGCACGGAGGCGGCCGCCGTTGGTGCCGCCCCCGTTGACTCTGAGGAGAAGGACGTGAAGATTCCCGTAGAGGCCGCAGACGTTACCGAGGCCAACGAGGCCCCGGCCGCCGAGGCTGCCGAGAACCAAGTAGAGGATTCCAACAAGGAGGCGACGATGACCGAGGACGAGATGGTGGAAGCCGCTATCCGCGCCGGTGAGGAAGCCGCCGACAACGACTTTAAGCTCAAGTTCGAGCAGGCTCAGAAAGAGCTTGCCGACGTGCGCAACGAGCTCGATGCTGCGGCAGAGGCTCAGAAGGCCGCCGAGGACAAGGCAAAGGACGCCACCGAGCGTACCGCCCGTCTGCAGGCCGACTGGGAGAACTTCCGTCGCCGCACCGCCAATGAGCGTATCGCCGAGCGCGAGCGCGCGACCGAGAAGCTCGTCACCGCGCTGCTGCCGGTGGTCGACGATATCGAGCGTGCGATCGACCATGCCCGCAGCCAGGAGCTTGCCGACGACTTTAAGCAGTTCGTCGACGGTGTCGACGCGGTGCATGCCAAGCTGCTCGATGTGTTTGCGCACGAGGGCGTTGAGCCCATCGACCCCAAGGGCGAGGCGTTCGATCCGCTCGAGCACCAGGCCGTGGGGCGTGTCGAGGACGCATCGCAGTACGACGAGACCGTCAACGACGTGTACCAGAAGGGCTACCGCATGGCGGACCGCATCCTGCGCTCCGCGATGGTGACGGTGACCTACGGTGGCGAGAAGCGCCCCGCACCGGAGCCCGAAGCGGCGCCCGAGGATGCTGCGGCCGATACGGCCGAGAGCACCGAGGAGTAATTGAGAAGGGCCCCGGGGCAACACCCGGGGCCCTTTCTGGCCTAGTGCCATATGAAAGCATGGGCCGTCGTCTGCATGGGCGGCGGACGTAACAGGAGAGGAGCTACGATGGCTGCAGGCAAAACCTTCTATGACATCCTGGGCGTATCCAAGAGCGCCTCCGACAAAGAGATCAAGAGCGCGTTTCGTAAGCTCGCGCAAAAATATCACCCCGATGCCGGCGGCGACGAGGCCAAGTTCAAGGAGATCAGCGAGGCCTACGAGACGCTTTCGGACGAGAAGAAGCGCAAAGAGTACGACCAGATGCTCATGTTTGGCGGCATGCCGGGCGCAGGCGGCGCGTATGGCGGCGGCTACGGTGCCGGCGCGGGTGCCAGCGGCTGGGGCGACATCTTCGACAGCATCTTTAGCGGCAACGGCGCCTGGGGCAGCGATTGGGGCTCGGGCTTTGCCGGGGCTGCGGGTAATGCCGGTGCCGGCGCGGGTCGCAGCCGCGCTCGCAAGGGCGGCGACCTGTCGCTGACCGTCGATGTGACGGCCGAGGACGCGTTTCGCGGCGTGACGCACAAGGTCACCTATCGCATTCCCTCGACGGGCGAGCAGCAGACCATTACGGTCTCGGTGCCTGCAGGCGCGGTCGACGGCGGCAAGCTGCGTTATAAACGTCGCGGCGAGTATGGCGTTGCCGGCGGCGAGCGCGGCGACCTGGTCGTAACCACGCACGTGGAGGAGCATCCGCTGTTTAAGCGCAAGGGTGCCGACGTGACCATGGAGGTACCGGTCTCGGTCTACGAGGCGGCGCTCGGCTGCACGGTGGATGTGCCCACGCCCGGCGGCGCGACGGTTCGTCTGAAGGTGCCCGCTGGCACCCAGACGGGCAAGAAGTTCCGCTTTAAGGAGATGGGTGCGCCCGACGTTAAGCACCGTGGCCGCACAGGCGCGCTGCTCGTCGAAATCAAGGTACAGGTTCCCACGAACCTGTCCGA
>UROZ01000138.1 GCA_900549655.1 uncultured Collinsella sp. | reverse complement strand
TACACGCGCGCCGTGGCCTCGATATCCTCCGAGGTCATGAGCGGCATGCCGGGGTTCACCAGCACATGCGCGCAGATCTTGTCCTCGCTGATGGTGACCTTAAGGATGTTGAACAGGCCTGCCATAACTCTCCCCTACTCTTCCTTGCCCTACTCGTCGCCATCGTGCGGATCCGCAGAGCCCGCACCCGACGCCGCCGGCTTCTCTGCCGAGGACTCGGAATCCTTCTTATCGGTTTCGGCCGGAGCGATCACGCGAATGAGCGAGATGCGCTGGCCACGCATCGACTGCACTTTAAACTTGTACCCCGCGACCTCAAACACCTCTCCGATGTCGGGCACCGAGTCGCAAAGTTCTAAAATCCAGCCGGCGATGGTCTCATAATCATCGCTTTCCTCGAGTGGCCAACCAAGCTCAATCGCGTCATCGCACGAAAAACGCCCATCGACGAGCCACTCGCGGCGCGAAAGGCGCGTGAGATACTTGTTGTCGGGGTCGAACTCGTCCTCGATCTCGCCGACGATCTCCTCGACGATATCTTCGATGGTGATGATGCCGGCCGTGCCGCCGTACTCGTCCACGACGACCACGATCTGGTCGTGCGAGGTCTGCATCTCGGACAGCAACGGCAGGATGTCCTTGGTGTCGGGCACAAAGGCGGCGTCGCGCAAATAGTCGGCGATGGGCTGGTCGCCCTTGCCGTCGAGCGCGGGCTGGATCAGGTCCTTGATGTGCGCAATGCCGGCGACGTTGTCGGGATCCTCGTGATAGACGGGGATGCGGCTGAAGCCGGTCTGGCGCATGGTGGACAGCACGTCGGCGACCGTCTCGTCGTCCTCGCACATGGTGGTGTCCACGCGCGGCACCATGACCTCGCGGGCAACGGTGTCGCCCAGGTCGAAGATCTCGTGGATCATGCGCTTTTCCTCGTCGAGCAGGTCGTCCTGCTCCGAGACCATGTACTTGATCTCTTCTTCCGAGACGTTCTGGCGGTCGTCGGCACTCTTGATGCGCAGGATGCGGGCCAGGCCATCGGAGCAAGCGCCAGTCAGCCACACGAGCGGACGGGCGATCTTCTGGAACACAGAAAGCGGTCCCACGACCTGCTTGGATACGCCCTCGGCATTGGCCAGGCCGATGCGCTTGGGGACGAGCTCGCCGATCACGATGGATACGAAGGCGACCGCGACGGTGATGATGACCGGCGCCAGGCCGCGCGCGATGGCGGAAAGCGGCGCGATGCCAAAGCTCATGAGCCATGTGGCAAGCGGGTCGGACAGGCTCGTCGAGGCGACAGCGGACGAGGCGAAGCCCACGAGCGTGATGGCGACCTGGATGGTGGCCAACAGCTGGTCGGAGTCGGCGGCGAGCTGGACGGCGCGCTCGGCGCGCTTATCGCCCTCCTCGGCATCGTGCTCCAACACGGCGCGCTTAGCCGTGGTGAGAGCCATCTCGGACATGGAGAAGTAGCCGTTGATAAGCGTCAGGACGAGCGTGGTAATAAGGGAGATGGTTATGTCCATCGGGAGTTTCTCGAACCTCCAAGATTCGGGACGTTAGGGTAAAACGTTGGTGGCGGATACGGCAATTGCGCCGGCGCCCAAACGAGGACGAGGACGCGGGCGCGGTCGCTAGATTACGAAGAGAATCACCGCCATGAACTGGAAGATGCTGCCGGCGAGCACCCACAAGTGGAAAACACTGTGCAGATAGCGCACGTTTTTGGCGATATAGAACGGCACGCCCACGGTATAGCACACGCCGCCGACGGCGAGCAGGGCAAGTGCCACGGGGTTGAGCAGCGACACGAGCTCGGGCAGTTTAAAGACGACAAGCCAGCCCATCAGCAGGTAGACCAAGCCGCTTACCCAGTGCGGCTGACGCTCGCGCATAAAGCACTCGAGGGCGATGCCGATAATGGCGATGGCCCATACGGCAAAGAACAGCACGGCGCCGCCGTCATTTGCAAGCGTGATGAGGCAAAACGGCGTATAGCTGCCGGCTATGAGCAGGTAGATGCAGCTGTGATCGATGATGCGAAACACGCGCTTGGCGCGAGCGGGCTGAATCGCGTGGTAGAGCGTGGAGGCCAGATATTCGAGAATAATGCTGACGCCATAGACAATTGCCGCGGCCATGTGGGCTGGGCCTCCGCCGCGCAGGGCAGCGAATACGATCAGGAGTACCAGGCCCGCGATACCCAGCAGGCAGCCGACACCATGGGTGACGGAGTTCATGATCTCCTCGCCCACCGTGTAGTGTGGAACGGCCGCGGTCTTGGGTCGCGGCTTGGAACTGTCGCTCGAATCGGACATGCCGGTTACATCCTCCAACGTAAAGAGTTCTCAACACTATATCAAAGCGTCTGGGTGCGTGCGAAATTTGCACCTTACGTGACCCTTTGTTTACCCATTCTTTGCCTGTTGACGCATCAACGGCGAACGTCCATAATGCGCTTGCATTAAATGTTGATGTATTAACATCTTATAGGAAAGCTTCTTATGTCTCAAAATGCACGTTCCCATCGAAAGCTCAAGATAGCCGGCGTCGTTGCGTTGGCGCTCGTTGTCACGTTGCTCGGATTTGCCGGCAACTTTTTGTTTGACTTTGCCCTGAACCCCCAAGCGCCGTACACCATGAAGATGATGCAGGATAGCAAGAACGACAAAGAAGGTGAGCAGCCGGATGTCGAGGACACCGAGGCGCGGGCATGGTTTAAAGAGAATCGCGAGAGCAGCAGCCTCACCGCAGATGACGGAACCGAGCTTGCCGCTTGGTATTTTGCTGCGTCGGAGAGCACGCACGACTACGCCGTCTGCCTGCATGGATATACCAACGAGCCCATCGGTATGGCCCGATACGCCAAACGATTCCATGACCGCGGCATGAACGTACTCGCACCCGCCGCCCGTGCCCACGAGCGCTCCGGCGGCGACTATATCGGCATGGGCTGGCCCGAGCGCCTCGACATCGTCGCATGGATCGAGCAAATCGTTCAGGCTGACCCCGAGGCGCGCATCCTGGTCTTTGGCGAGTCGATGGGCGCGGCAACCGCCATGAACGTCGCGGGGGAATCTCTGCCCGCAAACGTGAAATGCATTATCGAGGACTGCGGCTATACGAGTGTTTGGGACGAGTTTTCTCTGCAGCTCAAGGACGTGTTCGGCCTGCCCAGCTTTCCCTTGCTCGATGTAGCAAACCTGGTATGCAACGTGCGCGCGGGCTACGACTTTCATAAGGCGAGCAGTGTGGAGCAACTCAAACACGCGACGGTTCCCATGCTGTTTATCCACGGCGACCAGGACACCTTTGTGCCGTACAGTATGCTCGACCAAAACTACGACGCGTGCGCCAGCAAGGTCAAGCAAAAGCTCACCATCCATGGCGCCACCCACGCCAAGAGTGCGCAAGTTGACCCCGAGCTCTACTGGAACACAGTCGACAACTTCCTCGACGAGTATTTTTAGGTAAAAAGCAACGTTTGGGGCTTTATCTGGCCCCCTATTTTCGGAAGTATGCGGCAAAATCTGGAACTGCCGACCAGACCGCAGTTTTACCAACAATTTATCAGGGGTTTTGTTGCCAAAAAACGTCGTGTGCTCGGCGATCTCGAAATTTGCCGCATACTTCCGAAAAGCCGCCCGTGGACACTGTGCTCACGGGCGGCTTTTGCTAACGTTGCGCCACAAAAGCGCTTGATATGTCCAATAGACAGGTGCTACTTGACCTCGATGAGCTCGTACTCGCTCGTGCCCAGGCCGATCTTCTCGGCATGCGCGATGCACGCGCGCCAGTCGGTATCGGGATGCGTGATGCAGAAGGGGTCGTGCGCCTGCTCGCCCTCCAGATGCTCGTGGTTGTGCTCCATCTTGGCCGCGCTATCGGTGAGCTCGGTGTTGGGCAGCGGCTCGGACGCCATGACGGCGTCGGCGCAGGCCTGATCGATGGCGACCGGGTCGAAGCTCGCGAACATGCCGATGTCGTTGACGATAGGCGTATCGTTTTCGGGATGGCAATCGCAGTTGGGGCTGATATCCATAGCAAGCGAGATATGGAAGCTCGGGCGGCCGTCGACGACAGCCTTCGTGTACTCGGCGATCTTGCAGTTGAGCACATCGGCCGCGGCGTCATAGCCGGGCTTGATGCAGTCCTGGTTGCATGCCGCAATGCAGCGGCCGCAGCCCACGCAGCGATCGTGGTCGATAGCGGCGACGTGAACCGTGCGGGTGTTACCGTTGGCAAGCTCGCGCTCGCGGGTATCGTCGAACGAGATAGCGTTGTGCGCGCAGATCTTTTCGCAGGCACGGCAGCCAATGCAGTGCTCGGTCGCGACGTTCGGCTTGCCGGCGGCATGCTGCTCCATCTTGCCGGCACGGCTGCCGCCTCCCATACCCAGGTTCTTCATGGCACCGCCAAAGCCAGCCTGTTCATGGCCCTTAAAGTGGGTGAGGCTGATCACGATATCGGCATCCATGAGCGCCTGACCGATCTTGGCCTCGTGCACGTACTCGCCGCCCTCGACCGGGACGAGCGCCTCGTCGGTACCCTTGAGGCCGTCGGCGATGATGATCTGGCAGCCCGTGGCATACGGGGTAAAGCCGTTCTGGTAGGCGGTGTCGATGTGCTCGAGCGCGTTTTTGCGGCTACCCACATAGAGCGTGTTGCAGTCGGTGAGGAAGGGCTTGCCGCCCAGCTCCTTCACGACATCCGCGACGGCGCGGGCGTAGTTGGGGCGCAAAAAGCTCAGGTTGCCCAACTCGCCAAAGTGAATCTTGATGGCGACGAACTTGTTCTCAAAGTCGATCTGCTCAATACCGGCGCGACGGATGAGGCGCTTGAGCTTGTCGAGCTGGCTCTCGCGAGCATGCGTGCGCAGGTTGGTGAAGTACACCTTAGCGGGTGCTGCGGGTGCAGTTGCGGTCATAGATCTATCCCCTCGGTCTATATGGCGTTACAGACATAAGAGGATGGTACCAGTTAAAGCAGAGTTAAAGTCAAGTACGGCACCTAGTCATTGGGGACGTTCTTAAATGACTACTCCTGCACCTTGAGGGCTTCGGCCAGGCTGACGCGCTTGATGGAGCGCGTGTGCAGCAGTGCCACGACCAGGTAGGTCGCAAAGCCAATGCCGACGCATGCAGCCATAGACCAAGCGGGCACGTAGATCTCGATATTGCCGTTGTAGGCGAGCAGCATCGAGCGGAAGATGGCCGTGAGCGAGCC
>UROZ01000137.1 GCA_900549655.1 uncultured Collinsella sp. | reverse complement strand
CGGCGATTGCGCACACTCGTCAGCACGTCGGTGTAGACAAGGTCCTCTTCTGCAGTCTCTTGTTCATCGATCGGACGCACCATCAGCAGGACGTGAGGCTCGCCCTCGACCTTCAGAGGGCGTAGGCGAGCGCGGTACTCAACACCATCGTTGAGCAGCTGCTCCGATACATCATCGGAACCTGCCAAGGCCTCAAGACTCGACTGACGCAGACAAGGGCAGCGATCGCCGGCGAGCAGGCAGTTAGGCTCGCTCTTAATCTGATCGTCCGACAGCAAACGCACCACGGGGTAGGTCTTCGCGACGCGGGCGACCTCAGCGGCAGCCTCCTCGTCGGTTAGATTGACCTCGTGATTATTGAGCATATGGGGCCCCTTCGATAGTTTCGCATGGTAGCGGTGGGTTCCAAATGCTACAAGGGTAACACCTTGCCGATGCAGGTAAGCACGTGAATGCTGTTACATTTTTATGACCTGGCAAACGGTGGTAATGGAACCGCGGGCGCGTGGTTATTGGCGCATTCGTTAACAATGACGAAACGCCAACAGTCCCCCTCCCCGCAGGTCATCGAGCGTGCTAACGCTCCAAGACATCGTGAACGGCGTTTGCCGCCGTAACGGGGCGATCGCGCAAACCGTTATGCGCGCCCGGGATCGTCACAAGGGGGCAATCGAGATATTCGGCAGCCGCTCGCGTACCAGCCTCGCGGGGTGTACCGACCGAAAGCTCGCCCAAAAACACAGCCGACACCGCCTTTGATTCGCGGGCGCGCTCCCAGTCGGGAGCATATGTCATATTTGTTCCGTATTCATTGGCCATAAAGCAACGACCATTGCGCAGGGCATGCTTGGCTTCCGCTTCGGTCGTCCCAGGAGCCTCGGGGTCCAAGTCGCCGAGAGCTCCCAAGAAAAGCCGAAGCGCCCTTGAAACCTTTCCAGCCGCAATCATATCGAGCAAAATCGGAGCTGCGCCCATGCCGACGCCTTCGGCCGACACAGCCGGCTCATGCAGAATCGCACGGGCGACGAGATGGGGTTCGGTGCGAAGAAGCTCCAGCGCCACCAACGTACCGGCGCTGTGCGCAAGCACATTTGTCGGAGCGCCAACGTGTTCGATCACGGCCTGCAGGTCGGCGGCCTGAGCGGCAAGATCATAGCTGCCGTCTGCCGCTTCGCTGCTGCCGCCACAGCCGCGGCGGTCATAGGCAATTACGCGGTAGTTGCGACCGAGCTCACATGCGATGCCGTCGAAAAATGTGCCGTCGACACAAGCGCCGTGCACGCACACCAAGGCAGGAGTATCAGGCGACACATCCGGGCCGGCATATTCGCGACAGGCAATCGTGGTGCCCGCATTCTCGACCGTAAAATCCATGTTGTGCCCCCATCATCAACGCCCATCCAGTTGCGCGTCAGTACGGCTGGATAGACCCGCATTGCTTTACGCCTTGTTAACAGATTAACTTTACCCGACCCGAGGCTTTTCATGACACGGCATAATGAGCGACGTGAAAAAACGAAACTTGTAAAGCAAGAGCCCGCACCCTGCTTTGGAGCCGATGCTATGCTTAGGCACAATTGTCTTGAGGAGCATATGCCTATGTCTACGTTTTTGAATGCCAGCCCCATCTTTGGGCCCGTTCGCAGCCGTCGCCTTGGTCTCTCGCTCGGCGTCAACATGATGCCGGCCAGCGGCAAAATCTGCACGTTCGACTGCATTTACTGCGAAAACGGCCTCAACGCCGAGCGCCCCTGCCATGAGCCGTACAACACAGCCGCCGTGGTACTCAACGCGCTCGAGGCAAAGCTGCGCGAGATGGCAGCCGAGGGCGAGCTCCCCGATGTGATCACCTTCGCAGGCAACGGCGAGCCCACCGCCGCACCGGAGTTTCCTCAGGCCATCGCCGGCGCCGTCGCGCTGCGCGACGAGCTTGCCCCAAACTCCAAGATCGCCGTGCTCTCCAACGGCACGCGCGCCGACCGTCCCCAGGTACACGATGCGCTCATGATGGTCGACGACAACATCCTCAAGCTCGATACGGTCGACCCGGCGTTTATCCAGCTGCTCGACCAGCCTGTTGGCCCCTACGACGTCGAGCACCAGATTGAGACGTTCACGAGCTTTGACAGTCATGTCATTATCCAGACGATCTTTTTGACCGGCGAGTATCAGGGCAAGCTCATCGACAACACCGGCGAGGAATACGTCGGCCCTTGGCTCGCGGCGCTCGAGCGTATTCGCCCGCAGGAGGCGACCATCTACACGGTGGCGCGCGAGACACCGGTCGCCGGCCTTGCCAAAGCAGCGCCCGAGGTGCTCGACGCCATTGCCGCGCGCGTGCGCGCCCTCGGCATCCCCTGCCAGGTGAGCTACTAGCAAAACCACGCAGCAGCTAGCACCCGCCATCCCGCCCCATCAGTTGCGGTGATATAGTTCCTATTTGTGCTGTTAAACCGCTTAAATCGGAACTATATCACCGCAACTTTTATGGACGCATGGGTGGGCTATACTAGCTGCGGATGAAAGGAAGTTAGCCATGTATGACAAAGGACCCGTACCCGGCCGCAACGACGCTTGCTGGTGCGGCAGCGGCAAAAAATATAAGAAATGTCACAGCGCCTTCGACGAGCGCCTCGAGCGCCTGTGGGAGGAGGGCTGGGAGGTTCTGCCCCGCACGCTCTACAAGACGCCCGCCGATATCGAGGGCATCAAGCGCTCCGCCGCCATCAACGTGGGCGTGCTCGACTACGTAGGCGAGCACATCGCCGCGGGCATGACCACCAACCAGATCGACCAGATGATCTACGACTACACCGTCGAGCACGGTGGCACGCCGGCCGATCTCAACTACGAGGGCTATCCCAAGAGCGTGTGCACCTCAATCAACGACGTGGTCTGTCACGGTATCCCCTGCGATACGGATGTGCTGCACGAAGGCGACATCATCAACGTGGATTGCTCCACGATCTTGGACGGCTACTTTAGCGACTCGAGCCGCATGTTCTGCATCGGCGAGGTCTCGGCCGACCGCCAGCGCCTGGTCGACGTCACCCGCGCCAGCGTGGAGGCGGGTCTGGCAGCCGTCAAGCCATGGCTGCCGCTGTCCGTGATGGCCGAAGCCGTGCAAAAGACGGTCGAGGACGCCGGTTTTAGCGTGGTGCGCGAGTACGGCGGACACGGCATCGGTAAGGAGTTTCACGAGGACCCGTTTGTGGGCTTTACCACCGAGGCACCCGATGTGGACACCATCATGGCTCCGGGCATGGTCTTTACCATCGAGCCTATGGTCAATGCCGGAGCGCCCGACATCAAGATCAGCAAGGGCGACGGTTGGTGCGTGCGCACCAAGGACGGCAGCGATTCGGCCCAGTGCGAGGTACAGCTCGTGGTGACCGAGGACGGCTACGAGCTGCTGAGCTGGTAGCCGTGCGGACGCCGGATGCTGACGGGCACGCTCGTCTTGTATCCGGCGTTTTATTTGAACGTTTTGCCTGATAAAACCTGCCAAAATAAACCTGTCCCTTTTTGGCAGGTCGAGCGGAGAGGACTGCTTGTGAACATCCTGGTTTTGTTGCCCGTCAATGACCGCCATCGTGCGATCCTCGAGTCGAGCGCTCCAGGCGAGGACTTTATCTACACGAGCGCCGACGCCGCCACACGTGAACAGGTCGCCGATGCCGACGTGATCCTGGGCAACATAGACTCTGCCCTGCTTACCGCATGCGAGCACCTCCAGCTGCTGCAACTACAGACCGCGGGCTATGACGATTACGTCGCCGCCGGCACCGTGCCAGCCGACGCCAAACTGTCTTGCTCGGTGGGCGCCTACGGCCAGGCCGTGAGCGAGCACATGTTTGCCATGGTCCTTTCCATGATGAAGCGCCTGCCTGGCTATCACGACTTGCAGCGCGAGCATCGCTGGGAGGATTTGGGGCCAGTCACTTCGCTCAAAAATGCCAATGTGCTCGTGCTGGGCGCGGGCGATATCGGCGGCCACTTCGCCACGCTCTGCCGCAGCATGGGTGCACACGTCCGCGGCATCAAGCGCCATCCGCTCGTCTACCCCATTGTATTTGAGGACATGGACGGCATGGATGCCCTGTCTGAGCGCCTGGCCGAGGCCGATGTCGTCGCATCCTTTATGCCGAGCACACCCGAGACCCGCGGCCTGGCGAACGCCGAGTTCTTCGCCGCGATGAAGCCGGGCGCCTTCTTTGCCAACGGCGGCCGCGGCGATTTTGTGGTCGCCGACGACTTGGTTGCCGCCTTGGAGTCGGGACATCTCGCCGGCGCCGCGGTCGACGTCACCGACCCCGAGCCGCTGCCCGCCACAAGCCCGCTGTGGGATGCGCCCAACATGCTCATCACGCCGCACGTCTCCGGTTGGTTCCACCTGGCAGCCACACTCAACAACGTGGTCGACATTGCCGCAGAGAATCTGCGTCACCTGCAAGCCGGCGAGACCCTGCGCTGTTGGATCGATCATTAGGGTTCCGCCGTTCTAACGAACGGCGGACCGGTCGACGCTACGCGCCGCCCAGAGCGACAATTTGTCATTCAAAAGGCAAGGCATGACCAGAAGGTCTATGCCTTGCCTTTTTCATGCCAACTTGTTCGCTCTGGACATCGCTCGCTGACGCTTGCTCAACCTGCGGTGTCATAACAATTCTGTCCAGCTGTTGGCTTTGCGGCATTTGCCCAGATAAAACCTGCATAATAAACCTGTCCCTTTTAGCAGGTTTTAGAGCTCCACGCTTTCGGCGCCGTTGATGGTTAGGTTTCGCTCGTAGAAAGCCGTGAGGGCGCGAATGGCGTACATCACGTCGCGTACGCCGCCGGTCTCGTAGCTTGAGTGCATGGCCAGCTGCGGCAGGCCCACGTCCACGTCATGCATGCTCGCCTGCATGTTCGACAGGTTGCCGAGCGTGGAGCCACCCGCCATATCGCTCTTGTTGGCAAAGGCCTGCGTGGGCACGTCGGCGTCATCGCAAATAGCCTGGAACACTGCGCGGCTAAAGGCATCGGTGCAGTAATGCTGGTTGGCGGCTTCCTTGATAACGATACCGCCGTTGAGCACAACCTGATTGCGGGCGTCGCACTTCTCGGCGTGGTTGGGGTGCACGGCATGCGCGTTGTCGCAGCTCACGAGCATCGATGCGGCAAGGGCGCGATGATACGACTCGTCGTCAAAGCCCAGCGATCCGTTAATGCGGCGCAGCGCGTCGGCCA
>UROZ01000136.1 GCA_900549655.1 uncultured Collinsella sp. | reverse complement strand
ATTGTGGCTCTTGACAGCGGATTGGGTCATATGAGCGAGAGCCCGCCAGAGCGAGCAAGGTGACGTGAAAGAGGAGGGCATTGACCTTCTGGTCATGCCCGACGATTGAACGTCAGATTGCCGCTTAGGGGCGTTTGCAGCGTCGGCCGGTTACGGCGTTTGGAAAACGCCGTAACCTACTGAATGAGCATTGCATCGCCAAAGCTGAAGAAGCGGTAGCGCTCCTCGATGGCGGCGGCGTAGGCATCCATGATCTGGTCGCGGGAGGCAAGCGCGCTTACGAGCATCATGAGCGTGGAGCGCGGCACGTGGAAGTTCGTGATCAGCGCGTCGACCACGTGATAGGTCGAGCCGGGCATGAGGTAGAGCTGCGTCGTCGCGTTCTCGCGCACCACGATGTCACCGCGGCCGAGTGTATCGGCGCCGTCCTCACGGCCCTCAAAATAGCGCGCCGTCACAGCCGGATCGGACACCGGCGCGTCCGCGTCAAACGCGCTCTCGAGCGAGCGCACCGCCGTGGTGCCGACGGCGATCACGCGATGCCCCTCGGCCTTCGCCTTATGCACGGCGTCGACCACCTCCTGCGATACGTGGTAGCGCTCGGTGTGCATGACGTGCTGCGTAGGGTCGTCCTCCTCCACCAGACGGAAGGTATCGATACCGACCTCGAGCTCGACAGCGGCAAACTTCGCGCCCTTAGCCTCGATAGCCGCCATGAGCTCGGGCGTGAAGTGCAGGCCCGCCGTGGGAGCAGCGGCCGAATGCTCCTCCTTCATGGCGTAGACGGTCTGGTACTTCTCGGGATCGCCTTCGTAATCGGTAATGTAGGGCGGCAGCGGCACGTGACCGGCGGCGTGGATGGCCTCGTCGAGCGTGCGCGGCTCGCCGGCAGCATTGCAACCGGCCGGCTCGAAGCGCACCAGACGGCCGCCACGGCTATCGGTGACAAAGTCGATGACCTCGGCTGTCAGCACCACGGGCGCGCCCTCGGGCGCATGGGCGCCACCGGCGCGATACTCAATCTGAGCACCGGGCTTCAGACGCTTGCCCGGCTTGACCAGACACTCCCAAACATGGCCCAGCGGGTCAACATCCTCGCGGCGCTTGAGCAGCAGCGTCTCGACCACGCCACCCGAGCCGGCTTTGTGACCGATCAGGCGGGCCGGCATCACGCGCGTCTTGTTGATGACGAGCACATCGCCCGGCTCGATATAGTCAATGATGTCACGGAAGATGCGGTGCTCAACGGTGCCGCCATGCTCTAGCGGCGTTCCTGTCTCGGAGCCTTTGCGATCAACCACCAGCAGGCGGCAGGAGTCACGCGGCTCGGCAGGCGCCTGGGCAATCAGTTCCTCAGGAAGGTTATAGTCAAAATCATCGGTACGCATAGACACGTCGGATACTCCTTATATAGCTAAAGTCCGCTCTACATCCTAGCAGGCTGACGTCCCAAATGAACTACTTTTTGGCGGCTTTGCGCTCGTCGCGGATACGGGCGCGGTCCATGGCCGCCTCGACAGCCGAGAAGCGGCAACCACAGTAGTTCTGCCGATACATGCCAAGCTCGCGCGAACGACGCGTGGCCTCGGGATAATACGGACGAAAATCGCGAATCACCGGAGTGAGACCGCGAGCGGCAGCCAGACGCTCCAACACATCATTGCAGGTTTCGAACAGCTGATACGGCGAGACGGCGAGCGTCGTGCCCACAAACTCAAACCCGCGCTCCTGGGCCACGCGGCACGCCTCGGCCAAGCGCAGGGCATAGCACGCACGACAGCGACGGGGTCGATCGGCGCCCAACGGGGCCACACCGGCCTCCCAGCGCTCGCGGTCCTCGCCTGCTTCAATGAGCTCGATGTCGCCATCAGCACACCACCGGCGCAGCTCGTCCAGGCGGCGCTGCCATTCATCGCGCGGCTGAATATTGGGGTTGGTCCAGCAGATTGTGGGTTCAAACCCCTCCTCGCGCAGCAGGCGAACCGGCTCAAGCGAGCACGGCGCACAGCAGGCGTGCAACAGCAACGGCTTCATCAACATCTCCTCTCCCACAATGATTTTTCTGGGACGGGGATTAAAAAATCATTGCGTACCTAATGATTTTTTAATCCCCGTCCCAGAAAAATCATCCCAAAAGACTACCTTGCAAAAAAGCGCACGCCAAAGGACGTGTCCTCGCAGACGACAATGCGGCGGTCGCGCAGGATGGACCGCACGTAATACCAATCGCCCACACAGCCCGACAAGTGCAAGCCGGCCGCCAGATAGCACAGCAGCGGATAGCCCGAGAACGCAAACCCCAGGGCAAACGCCACCGTCAAGGCAACCGTCGGCGCTAGGCAAATGACCATGTACCGCCGGCGCGAATACACAATGCCCTCGGCGCAGGCATAAATCATGCAGGTTTCGAGATTTGCCCCAAAGGTCACCCGAGCGCCGGCGGGCGCAAACAGTTTAAAGAACACCGCGTGCACCAGCTCGTGCACGGCAAATGACGCCGCCGAAACCGCAGCCAAGCTGACTATCCAGCCCAAGACGGCCATCCAACCACCCGCGTCAGCCGCATCCAGGTCCACAGGCCCACCCAGCAGCATAAACACCGGCACCAGGCACACGGCAAATGCGCCAAGCACGACCATCCCCCACACAAAGCAGGCGTGCAGGAAATCCTCGTCTTCAAACGCATGTATGTTGGAAATCTCATTCATAGCATCTTAGGATAGCGCCCCCGTCACGCACCCGCCCGCATGTGCGATAATGTCGAACGATATGCACGAATTGACCACTGCGTCGCCGAGCCCCGGGCCCGGCCGCGCTCTCACCATATGCGAAGGAGTCCCATGGCATCCAAATACTCCATGAACGACCGTCCCAGCTGGCCTCGCCGCGCCATCGTTACTGCCGGCGAGCCCTACGGCAACAAGGGCCTTCACTTTGGCCACGTTGGTGGCGTCTTTGTCCCGGCCGACTTCTTCGCCCGCTTCCTGCGCGACCGTCTGGGCCGCGAGAACGTCATCTTCACCTCGGGCACCGACTGCTACGGCTCACCCATCATGGAGAGCTACCGCAAGCTCAAGGAGAACGAGGGCTACGACAAGTCCATTAGCGAGTACGTCGAGTCCAATCACTCCCGCCAGGCCGCGACCCTCAACAACTACAACATCAGCTGCGATATCTACGGCGGCTCGGGCCTTGAGCCGGCGGCCCAGATCCACAACGAGGTGACCGCCGAGATTATCGAGTGCCTGCACGAGCAGGGCACTATCTCCAAGCGCTCCACGCTGCAGTTCTACGACGCCAAGGCCGGCACGTTCCTCAACGGCCGCCAGGTGATCGGCCGCTGCCCCATCCAAGGTTGCAAGTCCGAGAAAGCTTATGCCGACGAGTGCGACCTAGGTCACCAGTTTGAGCCCGAGGAGCTCATCGCGCCCAAGAGCCAGCTCACCGGCGAGGTGCCCGAGCTGCGCCCGGTCGACAACCTCTACTTCGACCTGCCGGCCTACCTCGACTTTATGAAGATCTACACCGCCAAGCTCGCCCAGAACCCGCAGGTTCGCTCCGTGGTCTCCAAGACTATGGAAGAGTGGCTGCTGCCGGCGCAGCTCTACATTCAGAACAAGTTCCGCGAGGCCTTCGACGCCGTCGAGGACCAGCTCCCCGAGCATACCGTGCTGGAGCCCGAGGGCAACAAGAGCAGCTTTACCGTCACCTTCCCCAGCTGGAAGGAGCGCGACGACGCCCACGCGGTGCTCGCCAACGGCGGCGTGCGTTTCCGCAGCGGCAAGGCGCTCGTGCCCTTCCGCATCACCGGTAACATCGACTGGGGCGTTCCGGTGCCCGAGGTCGACGGCGTGAACGACGTCACCTGCTGGTGCTGGCCCGAGAGCCTGTGGGCGCCCATCAGCTATACGCGTACCGTGCTCGCGCGCGATGCCAAGGCCGCCGGCGTGACCGAGGGCGTCGCCGCCCAGGATGCCGCCCTCATGGGCGAGCCCGCTGCCGACTCCACGCAGGTGCCCGCACCCACCTACCAGCACAGCTCGCTCGACTGGCGCGACTGGTGGTGCTCTGACGACGCTCAGATCTACCAGTTCATCGGTCAGGACAACATCTACTTCTACTGCATCGCGCAGACCGCCATGTGGGAGGCCCTGGGCTGGGACCTTACGCAGAGCACCGTCAGCGCCTGCTATCACCTGCTCTACATGGGCAAAAAGGCGAGCTCGTCCTCGCAGACGCCTCCTCCGCCGGCAGACGACCTGCTCAACCACTACACCTGCGAGCAGATGCGCGCACATTGGCTGTCGCTCGGCCTGTCCGAGAAGCCGGTGAGCTTTAGCCCCAAGGCATATGACACGCGCGTAACCGGCAAGGACAAGGACGGCAACGAGGTGCGCGCCTGCGACGACAAGCGCGTTATCGATCCGGCCCTTAAGGAGAGCGCCCTTTTGACCGGCGTTTTCAACCGCCTGGCCCGCAGCTGCTTCTACGGCGTCGCCGTCAAGGAGGGCGACGAGAGCCCCTATCGCAATGGCTGCATCCCCGCCGGTGCCGCCTCCGACACCGTGGTCGAGGCTGCCCAGCAGGCAGCTCTCGCCTTTGAGCAGGCCATGTACAAGTTCGAGACGCACCGCGCGCTTGCCGTGTGCGACGACTACCTGCGCGCCGCCAACAAGCGCTGGAGCGACGCCTCCAAGGCCGCCAACAAGCTCGAAGGTGAGCCGGCAAACGCCGCAATGACACAGGCCCTCGTCGACGCCTTTACCGAGCTGCGCGTAGCAACCGTGCTCATGCACGGCATCGTCCCGGCCGGCTGCGAGCTCATCTGCGAGTACTTCGACGTCGATCCGGTCGCCTTCTTTAGCTGGGACAACATCTTTGCCTCCACGGACGAGTTTGTGGAGAGCCTGGGCGAGAAGCCCGGCGAGCACCGCGTAAAGCCGCTGCCCCCGCGCTTCGACTTCTTCAGCAAGCACGAGAGCCAGTACTAGGCCAACGCCAAGGCAGAGTAGTCAATTTGGGACGGGGCTATTTTAGCTACCCCGTCCCAAATTTAACTGCAACGCCTGCCGATACGGACGGGTAGCTAAAATAGCCCCGTCCCAAATTGACTACTTTTAATGGACTACTTTTAATGGAATGGGAAGGAAAGACGGATGTCCAAGCCGCGTCGTCGTAAGCAGAAAAAGCAGGTTAAGCCCGAGCTCAAGCTTAGGCAGTTTGCTGTCACCGAGCTTTCCGACCAGCTTGCCGCCCTTCCCTGCGCCGCCGACCTGCCGCGCTTTATGGTCGACACGGTCGCCGGCGCCTATGCACCCGCCG
>UROZ01000135.1 GCA_900549655.1 uncultured Collinsella sp. | reverse complement strand
ATGAGAACCGATCTCGTCAGGGGGCTATACGCGCGGCCGCCGTGCTCAAGCGCGTGCACGATGGCGCGCGTTCGCCCATGGAGACGGCCACCGCAATCATGGTCGTAGCAAAGCGTTCCCAGGGAGGGCTGGGATACGCCAAGATCGAGCTCAACCATCGGGTCGATGTTCCCAGCGAGTTCAAATATCTCGCTAAGTCCGGGTATTTCGAGATCGACGTATATGCGCCTGCGAGCGGTACGGGGATTGAATACAACGGCTCGGACCATCTTGATAAACAGCGCAGCGCGTCGGATGCGGAGCGTATGACCGTGCTGAGCGCGCTGGGCTTTAGGATGATCGTCCTCACCGGGACTCAGTTTGCCCATCAGCTGCAATTGCATCGGGCGATGAACGCCATCGCGCTCGCAATGGGCCTTAAGTGCGACCGAAGCGAAGCGTTCCAGAAACGTCAGAACGACCTGCGAGAATTCGTGATTCGGCACTGGGGCGGCGTCCTTTAGGGGCGCTTGGGTCCCTCTACAGGGTGCTGTGGGCAGGCAAACCATCACAACATTCGACGGTTTTCGCCAAAAACGGGAAAAGTGACGAATGTTGTGATGGTTTGTATGCTGAGGATGGGCTTGGGAAGCCGGTCTTGCTCGAAGCGACCTGTCCTGTCGTACGGGTGTCGGCATGATTCTCTCGTGGGGTATTATGTTTTCCGAAGAATAAATTGCCGCGCGAGGGGAGGGCCGCGTGGACGGGCACGTGCAACATGACGGTTTTGGCCGCGATATCAACTACCTGCGCATTGCCGTTACCGACAAGTGCAATTTCCGCTGCATTTACTGCATGCCGGCCGATGGCGTGGCGCCCCGTGCGCACGACGAGCTGCTCAGCGCCGAGGAAATCGCCCGCTTTGTGCGCTTGGTGGCGGGGGAGGGCATTCGCCGCGTGCGCCTGACGGGTGGCGAGCCGCTGGTCAGCCGCCGTATCATCCCGCTCATCCGTGACATCTGCGCAATCCCGCAGATCGAGGACATCTCGCTTACCACCAATGGCGCCCTGCTGCCCAAGCTGGCGCCGCAGCTCAAAGATGCCGGGCTTAACCGCGTCAACATTTCGCTCGACACACTCGACCCTACGCTCTTTGGAAAGATTACGCGTCTGGGGCGGCTCGAGCAGACCATGGCTGGCATCGACGCGGCGCTGGCTTGGGGTTTTGAGCCCGTTAAGGTCAACTGCGTTGTGGTGCGCCGGCTCAACCAGGATGTGGCTGCCCTCGCGCGGCTCACGCTCGACCGCCCCATCCACCTGCGCTTTATCGAATACATGCCCATCGGCGACGAACACACGAGCTCGCATTGCGCTGTGGATCCGCATGCGCCCGCGCTCAATCCCGAGCTGTGGGACGCGAGCGATACCGTGCCGAGTGACGAGCTGCGGGCGCGCATCAATGCCGGGGCCGCTGCGGTGGGTCTAGGCGAGCTTGAACCGCTCGGCATCAACGACGCTCCTGCCGGCGCGGGCCCTGCGCGCTATTGGCACTTTCCGGGCGCGGCGGGTACGGTCGGCTTTATTAGCGCCATGTCCAACCATTTTTGTGCGAATTGCAACCGTCTGCGCCTGACGGCCGATGGCAACGTGCGCCCGTGCCTGTTCAGCGATGCCGAGTATTCGGTGCGTGAGGCGCTGCGCCGTGGTGATGATATGCAGGTACTTTCGATTTGGCGCGATGCCGTGGCCCACAAACCGCAGGAACACGCGATAATTGAGGGCACGCAACGATTTATGTCCCAAATCGGAGGATGATCATATGGCCAAGAGCAGGTACGCCGATGCCACCAAGGCCGCTCGCAGGGCCGCGATGTCTGCCCATAAAGCCACGGCTGCGGCGAATGCTGGCAGCGCCGACGCGTCCGTGCAGCCGTCTGCCAGCGCTGTCGCCGAGCCCGCCCGCGACGCCCGTCGCGACGAGCTGACGCACGTAGACGCCAAGGGTGAGGTGCGCATGGTCGACGTGTCAGACAAGGCCGAGACCCATCGCATTGCTATCGCCGAGGGCACCATCCTCATGCACCCCGAGACGCAGGCCATGGTGCTGCAGGACCGCGCCAAAAAGGGTGACGTGCTTGCCTGCGCGCGTGTGGCGGGCATTATGGCCATCAAACGCACGAGCGACATCATTCCCATGTGCCATCCGCTGCTCATTACCAAGAGCAAGTGCGACATTGCACCCATCGCTCCGGCGGGGACGCCGGCCGATGACATGCCCGAGGGCTGGGCGCCGGCGCGCGCGGACGGGCAGGTTGGCTTTCACGTACTGGTTACGGCCGGCGTGACGGGCAAGACGGGTATCGAGATGGAGGCCCTGACCGGCGCGAGTGCCGCGTGCCTAACGATCTATGACATGTGCAAGGCCGTCGATCGCGGCATGGAGATCGTCGACGTGCGCCTGCTGCACAAGGAGGGTGGCCGCTCGGGTGTGTGGGATCGTGCCGAGCGCCAGGTCGCTGCTGTTGAGGCCGTGGGAGCCGCGGGCGACGTACCCGCAAGCGCGCCCGTCGCCGTCGCGCCCGCAGCTCCGACACCGGCCGTCCCCGCGATCGCGTTTATCGGTTACCAGAACTCGGGCAAGACCACGCTTGTCGAGAAGGTCATCGCCGAGCTTACCCGCCGCGGCCTGCGCGTGGGTTCGCTCAAGCATCATGGGCATCACGGCTTTGATATCGATGTGCCCGCTAAGGACACCTGGCGCCATCACCAAGCCGGATCCAAGCACGTGGGCCTCATCTGCGCTACGCGCTGGGCGGAGTACGCCGACACGCGCGAGGAGGACGAGATGCCCGCGCGCGAGCTGCTGTCGCGTTACAACGACGTCGACGTGGTGATCATCGAGGGCTACAAGACCGAGGGCTTCGACAACATCGTGGTCGCGCGATCGGGTGTCGACCGTTTGCGCGGCAAGAGCTCGCTCGACCTGGTCGATGGCCACACGCTGGCCCTTGCCTGCAACGAGGCCCTGGCGCGTCAGGCCTTCGACGCCGGCTTTGCGACCCGAGCCATCAACATCAACGACGCCCGAGCCATCTGCGATCTCATCCAAGATCACCTGGCCTAAAACCTGCCAAAAAGGGACAGGTTTATTCCGGCAGGTTTTATCTGGGAAAACGTCATTTCCACCACAAAGGGGCCAGGCTCCTTTGTGGTGGTTTTTGCTTTAGTAGATGTGTGGGACATGTCTTACAATCTACCAAGTAGTTCATGACGGGCGAAAAGCGGAGAGAAGGGTCCTGATGCGTCCTTAATGTTTCATGCGGATAGATTGATTTGACAGACGGTGGCGAATGCCCGCCGTCCGCATTCGTATGAAACAAGGAGTCTTCATGCTCGCATCTCTTCTCTCAAAACCTCAACCTTCGCTGTCCGTGCAGGCCAAGCGCCTGGTGGCGATGCGCTTTCTCATCTACACCGGTTTTCAGACCAGCTACTTTATCGGCGTCATCGGAACGCTCACCTATGCAGACGGCGCTTCGGTCGTCGCGACATCGCTGGCCGTCCTGTTTATGAACGCATTCGTGATCTTGGGATCCTTTGCGGGTGGCGCGGCGCTCGACGCCTGGGGTCCGCGCCGTCATTTCCGGGCGAGTATCGTCGGCACGTTGGCAACCGGCGCGGCAATTCTCGCCTTTGGCAGCGCGACCGAAACAGTCCTTGCCGGCGCGGTACTCCTGGGCTTTGTGATGGGATTTGCCCAGCCCATTGCCACGTCCTATCCGGCGTATCTCACCGACGACCCCGTCGAGCTCAAAGACATCAACTCCGCCATCGCCATGTTTTCAAACGTGAGTATCATCGTTGGCCCCACGCTGGGCGGCTTTGTCGCGGCGGCTGCGTCGTCGCGCGCGGTGTTCGTGCTCATGATGATCTTTACTGTACTGGCGCTCATTGCCGGTTGGGGCTTTAGGCAAAGTGCAAGTCAGGCCGCCACACACGAAGACAAACCTGCGATCGGCGACATCACATCGGATAAGGCCAGCCAAGGCCCCGACCCCAACACATCTTCCCGCGCCACCTTCGCGACCAGCATCAAGACGGTCTTTACCAATAGCGTCCTCGCGCTACTTTTCTGCATCATCTTCCTCTCGAACTTTGGCTACGGTGCCTTCGACCCGCTGGAGTCGTTCTTCTACCGCGATGTCCTGCACGTCGGTGTCGAGTGGATGGGCTGGCTCTCGTCGGCCAGCGGTGTGGGCGCGGTGCTGGGCGCCGTGGTCGCGCTCCGCTTGCCGCCGCACCTGGTCAACCTTAAAACGCTGCTCGTGGCGCTCATGTCCGTGGGCCTGGGAAGCCTGCTCTACGTGGGAACGCCGTACGTGGGCGTGGCACTTATCGGCCAGATTGTCCTGGGCGTGGCCTGGGGCGTTGTCAACCCGCTCCACAACACAATCGTGCAAACGACGGCTCCGCTCGAGCAGCTCGGCCACGTCAACTCGGTCATGGGCTTTGGCAACATGTTCGCCGGCGTAGCCCCGCTGGCGATTGCCCCCTGGCTGGCGGCGACGTTTGGCGTGCAACAGGCGCTCGTAGGGGCGGGCATGGTCGTGACGGCAGTTCCCGCGGCGTTGCTGCTGTTTGGACGCCGGCATTTTGATCGTGCCGCAAGGCAGTAAAAACCATCACAACATTCGATGAAAATCGCGATTTTGCCGAAAAACGTCGAATGTTGTGATGGTTTGCGCTCCGGGCCGGGACACCCTTCGGGTCCGGCCACCACAAAGGGGCCAGGCACCTTTGTGGTGGTTTTTGCTTTGACGGGCCACGCCCACGCCTTGGTATACCATGTACGCCGTTTGCGAATATACCCCACACCGCCGCACAACCCAGAAAGGCCCCCATGGACGCCACCTTCAGCCACATTAAAGCCGTACTCTGCGATATCGACGGTACGCTGCTCACGAGCCAGCACACGGTGTCCCCGCGCACTGTGGCAGCGATCCGCGCTCTGCGCGAGCGTGGCGTGCTCTTTGGCCTGTGCACTGGGCGCGACGCCCACGCGACCGAGGCCATGTACGAGCTCTGGGGTATCGATGGCCTGGTGGACGTGATGGTGGGCTGTGGCGGCGCCGAGGTCATCGACCGCGCGCACGGCATCAACGAGCTGAGCTACCCGCTGCCGGGCGAAACCATCGCGCGCATCTGCAGGCACATGGCGGACCTTCCGGCAACGCCCGTTTGCCCCCGAGACGGCGTGTTCTACGTGCCCGAGAGCAATGCGTGCGTGGAGCACCTGTCGCAGGTCGATGGCGTGCCCTATAAGGTGGTCGATTTTGCCGAGTTCTTGCGCGAACCGCAGCCCAAGGTGATGTTTACCATGGCGCCCGAGGTGATGCCGCAGGT
>UROZ01000134.1 GCA_900549655.1 uncultured Collinsella sp. | reverse complement strand
CCCGCCTCAGGCCGCATCCTTTCGGGCGGCGTCGATTCGGCGGCACTGTATCCTCCCAAGCGCTTCCTGGGCGCAGCCCGTAATATCGAGAACGGTGGCTCGCTCACCATCCTGGCTTCTGCCCTCATCGACACTGGTTCCAAGATGGACGAGGTCATCTTTGAGGAGTTCAAGGGCACCGGCAACATGGAGCTTAAGCTCGACCGCGACCTGGCCGACCGCCGTATCTTCCCGGCTATCGACCCCGTTGCCTCCGGTACGCGTAACGAGGACCTGTTGGTCGACGAGCAGATGCGTCCGTTTGTCTTTGGTCTGCGTCGCATTCTTGCCGGCATGAACAACACCGAGCGCGCAGCCGCGTCGTTTATCAAGGGTCTTAAGGGCACCAACACCAACCAGGAGTTCCTGGTGCGTTCGGCCAAAAAGCACAGCGACTACGAGCAGACGTTCTAGGTTGTCATCCACGCGCAGCGATAGTCATCAATGCGATAAAGGGTCGGGGCTTTGAGCCTCGGCCCTTTTCCATATCGCCGTTCGTCACCATTTTTTGACCATAAGACCGACGAGCAGCAGGTTTCCCGTTTCAATCCGACATCGTCGCTTGCAATCGACTGGGCGGTTTCGCATAATAGCTTTTAAGCTTCGCGACGGAAAACGCAGATGAAACGAACCATATACCGTTGCTTTGGGGCATAGCCCCGCTTCATCTTCTCTCGCGCAGCCAACTAAATGATGCGATTTGGGTGCTGGAAGATGGGGAGAGCTCATGGCTTCTTCTGATGCAACACAACGAGCAGTCCTTGCCGGACTTTCGTGCGGGATAGGCCTTGCCGCTCCCGTGGTTATGTATGCCGCGACGCTGCCGTTTTCGTCGGTGAACGAGACGGTCGTGGCGGGTGCGGTTCCCTTCGCCGTGGGCGCGGTGGCGGGCGTGGGTATCTATGCCGCCTCGCTGGGTATCTCCGAGTACCGTGCGCAGCGTGAAGAGCGTCTGTTCCAGCCTGATGCCATGGGCGGTGCCGCCAATCTCAATCAGCATCAAAGCGAGTTCAAGACCGCCTCGATTCCAGCTCAGCAGCAGGATGCGACTCCTTACGCTGCGGCTTCTGCTTCTCAGGCTCAGGCGGAGCAGTCTACCTCGGCATTCCTTTCCGGCCTGACTGGTGCGTTCCAGCGCCGTCATGCCGATGATGGTGTCCCTACCATCGCTCGAGCCGCAGATGCCATGGACGAGGCCGAGGCTTGGTCCATGATCGACAGTATGCTCGACGACGATTCGCCGGTGAGCTGCGACCCTGCGCACTCGCGCGACGTCTATCAAGTCGCCATCGACGAGCTCACCAACGGCGGGCAGACCGGCTCCTTCAATCGCGACGACATCGCCGCCGCGGCACGCGCCGTGTCTGGCTCCCAGGCCGCCCCTGCGGGCAGCACGGCGGCTTTCGTGGCACTCGTCGCCAACGCGGCAGCCAATAACGCCTACAGCGCTACCTCGGCGGACGCGAACGCTTCTGCCGACAATTCGTACGTTGATGAAGCCATGGCCGCGGACGAGGAGGCCGTTGCCGCCCGCCGTGCCGCCGAAAGCTCGTTGTGGGGCGCTCCTGCCCAGCAGCAGGCGGCTGAGGCTGCGCCGTACAATGCAAACCTCGCCAGCATGCCTATCATCTCCGGTGCCGCGGACATCGATCTCGATGACCTCGATGAGCCTGCAGCCATTACCGCATCGATTGATGCCCAAGATCGCATCAACACCGGCGACCTTCCAGATGCCTCGCTCGAGGTTGATGTCCCCATGGCCGATTACTCGGGCCACGAGGACATGTGGGCCGCCGCCACCGCGATCCTGGATGAGATTGACGAGCCCGCTCCTGTTGCAGCCCCCGCTCCCGTCGCTGCCCCTCAGCCTGCTGTCCCCGCCTATGTCGGCCGTCACAGTGCTGTGTTCCCCGAGGATACTGCCCGTATCTCGCGCGAGAGCATCGAGCGAGCCGAGGCTATTGCCGCCGGCATTATGGAAAACCGTCGTCACGAGCGCGTCAATCAGATCCTCGAGGAAGAGATCGAGCGCCTGCAGTCCTCTACCGCCAAGCGTACGGGCCGTGCTTATCTGAGCGTTATCGAGGGCGGTACCGCCAGCTTCGCGCCGCTCCGCGCGGAGGCATAACTTCTGCATGGTTAAGATCAATCGAAAATGGGCGGTTGTAACCTGCCTGATGGCGCTCTTGATCTGGGGCAATTCGCTGGTTCCCGGCTCGGGGTCGGGCTCGCTGAGCCTAACGGTCATGGAAGCTATCCGCGGTTTCCTGCACAGCGTGGGACTTCCATATGAATGGGTGACCAACTTTGTTGTTCGCAAGTGCGCGCATTTTACCGAGTATATGGTGCTCGGCATCTTGGCAACGCACGCCTTTGATTTTGAGGGCCGGCGCACCTTTGACGTGCTGCTGCCCACGGCGGTGTTCCTGCTGCTGATTCCCTCGATCGACGAGACGATTCAGCTCTTTGTGCCGGGACGCGCTGGAATGATCACCGATGTGATGATCGACTGCTGTGGAGCGGCAACGGGCGTTGTGCTCCGATATCTCTTACGGTCGCTGATGTGCGCCAAAAAGGCCGCCTAGGACGTATTGTTTGGTCCTAGGCGGCCTTTTTTATTTGAGGGCTTATATGAGGCGTGGTGGCGTCGTTCCGTAGGTCGGATTTGCCGGGCGTGCCACGCCCCGTGGGTGCGTCTGCTACTGAAGCGCCTGTGCGCCCAGGGCCAGGCAGCCCATGATGCCCTGCTTGCCCTCGAGGCTGTTGTTGACGATGTAGCTATCGATGTCGTTGACCTCGGGCGTGACGATATAGCCGTTGAGCATCTCGGCGCACTTTTTGCGTGCGAGCGGCACGATGGGAGTGTGGTCGGCCACGCCGCCGCCGATGATGATCTTTTGCGGCGCGTAGCACAGCGTGTAGGTCATGAGTGCCTGTGCCAGATAGCCGGCGAGCAGGTCCATGGCCTCCGAGTCATCGGCCATGTCTCCGGCGCTCTTGCCATCCCAGCGCTTTTTAACGCCGGGGCCGGCGATGAGGCCCTCGAGACAGTTGTCGTGGAAGGGGCAGGCGCTGTGCTCGCCAATGGTGTCGCGCGGGTCGCGCGTGACCAGGATGTGGCCGGCCTCGGGATGCATCATGCCGTGCACGAGCTGGCCGCCCGAGAGCACGCCGGCGCCCACGCCGGTACCGATGGTCAGATACACAACGTCAGTGAGGCCCTGGGCGCAACCAAAGGTGACCTCGCCCAGGCAGGCGACGTTGACGTCGGTGTCGTAGCCGCAGGGAATATTGAGCTCGTTTTGGATGGTGCCCAGCAGGTCAAAGTAGCGCCATGCCGTTTTGGGCGTCTCCAGGATCTTGCCGTATTGGGGCGAGGCAGGGTTGACTGCGGTGGGGCCAAAGGCGCCGATGCCCAGCGCGGCGATGCCCTTGTCGGCAAACCATGCGTTGACGGCCTCGACGGTCTCCTGCGGAGTCGTGGTCACGATCTGCTCACGCTCCAGGACCGTGCCGTCTGCATAGCCCGTGGCGCAGACCATCTTGGTGCCGCCGGCCTCGAGCGCTCCGATAAGTTGCTGCTCTTCCATAATATTCCTCTCACTGGGACGAGTTGCTCCATGACTAAAGTATAGAGCTCTAAACCATTTAAGAAAGCGCCATAAAAAGAAGCCTCGCAACGCGGCAGGCGGTGCGGGGCTTCTTTAGTTACTTTAGTTGCCGGGCCGTCCTTACCCGCGCGGTTTGATTTTATCACGCAGGGACTTGAGGTTCTCCAGTGCCGCGTTAAGCGTCTCGTCTCGCTTGGCAAAGTGGAAACGAATCAGGTGGTTGACGGGCTCGCGGAAGAAGCTCGAGCCGGGCACGGCGCCCACGCCCACCTTTGAGGCCAGGTCCTCGCAGAATTCGAGGTCGCTGTCATAGCCAAACTCAGAGATGTCCATCATGACGTAGTAGGCGCCCTGCGGCACGTTATGCTCAAGACCGATGCTGTCGAGTCCCTGGCAGAACAGGTCGCGTTTGGCGGCATAGAGGTCAAGGACCTCATCGTAATAGCTGTCGTCGAAGTTGAGGGCGGTGACGACGGCTTCCTGCAGGGGAGCGGCGGCGCCCACGGTGAGGAAGTCGTGGACCTTTTTGATGCGCTCGGTGATTTCGGCAGGGGCGATAGTGTAGCCCAGACGCCAGCCGGTGATGGAGTAGGTCTTGGACAGCGAGCTGCAGCTGATGGTGCGCTCGAACATGCCAGGCAGCGTGGCCATGTAGACGTGCTCATGGGGTGCGTAGACGATGTGCTCGTATACCTCGTCGGTGATGCAATAGGCGTCGTACTTTTTGCAGAGGTCGGCGATAAAGGTGAGCTCCTCGCGCGTAAAGACCTTGCCGCAGGGGTTGGAAGGGTTGCACAGGACGATGGCCTTTGGGTCGTTGTCGCGGAAGGCCGCCTCGAGGACCTCGCGGTCGAAGTCAAAGGTGGGCGGGTTGAGCGGCACATAGATGGGCTCGGCTCCCGAGAGAATGGTGTCAGCGCCGTAGTTCTCGTAGAACGGCGAGAAGATGACGACCTTGTCGCCGGGGTTCGCGACCGTCATCATGGCGGCCATCATGGCCTCGGTGGAGCCGCAAGTGACTACGATATTCTCGTTGGGGTTCACCGGCATGCCCATAAAGTGCTCCTGTTTGGCGGCGAGCGCCTCGCGCATGGCCTGGGAGCCCCAGGTGATGGAGTACTGGTGGTAAAGCGGCTTGGGGTCGGTGGCGATGGTGCCCAGACTATTGAGCAGCTGCGCCGGGGGATCGAAGTCGGGGAAGCCCTGCGACAGGTTGACGGCGCCATACTTGTTGGAGATGCGCGTCATACGGCGGATGACCGAATCGGTAAACGTTGCCGTGCGGTTGGAGAGTTCTTTCATGCCGGTCCTTTCGAGCATTTGCAGTGGGGCAAGTTTACTCCTATGAAACCGGTGGGATTTGCTCGAAATGGATCCGAAAAACTCTTTTCAAAATTCTTGAAAATTGGGGCTTGCATCGCGTGGCGTTCCTTGCAATAATAGTCGAGCGCGAAGCGCACAGGACACGGTGGGTGTAGCTCAGTTGGCTAGAGCGACGGGTTGTGGTCCCGTAGGTCGAGGGTTCGAGTCCCTTTACCCACCCCAGTTCTTGCTTCGTGTTGATATCGGGTCGTTAGCTCAGTTGGTAGAGCAGGGGACTCTTAATCCCAAGGTCCAGGGTTCGACCCCCTGACGGCCCACCACACGATATCTCCTCTAAAGTCCGCCACAACGGACTTTAGCTTTGGGTCGTTAGCTCAGTTGGTAGAGCAGGGGACTCTTAATCCCAAGGTCCAGGGTT
>UROZ01000133.1 GCA_900549655.1 uncultured Collinsella sp. | reverse complement strand
CAGAGGACATAGCCTCTGAGCTGCGAACATTTGGTGGGCGTTAGAAGATTTGAACTTCTGACCTCTTCCGTGTCAGGGAAGCGCTCTCCCCCTGAGCTAAACGCCCGATCAAGGGTGCGCAAGCGCGCAAGGGATAATATAACGGAGCCTGAACTCGGTGGCAAGAACATTTTTAAAAATCGCTTACATTGTGGAATTCGGGGGCTTTGTCATATCCATTTCAAAAGAGCCTGCTGCCGCGATTTGGCTGTCGCATAATGCAAGGCCATTGCGGTATCGAGCTATGGAAAGACGCCTGCGGAATTGTCCTACCGATAAGCGGACAAGCCTCCAGCTGGTGACTTCGCCGTGGTAAGGTAAGCCGAATTGTTTCCAGGCTGTTTCGGGGGAGTGGAATGAGCAAAGAGTGTGTCGAGCAGGTCGAAGGCGCAGGGGCTTCGGTGCCGATGACCGATATATCGAACATTGATGTGCCCGAGGGCACCGACGAGCTCAGCCGCAACACCCGTCGCGCATGGCGCGACCGCCTGAACAGCGCTTCGACGCGCAAGATGATCACGGGCGTCTTGGCTACGCTGGTGGGCGGTTCGTTTTGGGGCTTCTCGGGCACCAGCGCGAGTTTTTTGTTCGATACCTACCATGTCGATACGCTGTGGCTTATGAGCGTGCGTCAGATTCTCGCCGGTCTACTCTTTATGGCCGTGGTCGTTACGCGCGACCGCGAGCGCCTGGTTAAGCTCTGGACCACACCTGCCGATCGAAGGCAGCTGCTGCTTTTTACCGCCTTTGGCCTGCTGTTTAACCAGTTTTGCTATCTTTCGGCCGTGCGCCTGACCAATGCCGGAACCGCAACGGTGCTTCAGTGTCTGCAATTGGTCATTATCATGGGCTACACCTGCGTGGTCGACCGCCGCATGCCGCGCGTGCGCGAGGCGGTCGGCATCGGCTTGGCCCTGGGCGGCACCTTTTTAATCGCTACCGGAGGTGATCCCACCAGCCTGAACATCTCGCCGCTCGGCTTGATCGCGGGCCTCATGTGTGCGGTCAGCGCCGCGTGTATGGCGGTGATTCCCGCCAAGATCCTGCCCGAATACGGCAGCCCCATCGTCACGGGCTCGGCAATGCTCACGGCGGGCGTGGTCTCGTGCGTCTTCGTGCAGCCCTGGGCGCATATGCCGGCGCTCGACGCTGCCGGCATCGAGGCGCTCGCGGTGTTCGTGGTTATCGGCTCGTTTTTTGCTTACATGCTTTATATGCAGGGCGTTAAGGACATCGGCTCGGTGCGCGCGAGCCTCATCGGAACTGTGGAGCCGGTTTCGGCGACCATCACCAGCGCCGTTATGCTGGGGACGGTGTTTTTGCCGACCGACCTTATCGGCTTTGTCATGATCATCGTGATGATGTTCCTCACGGTGTAGCTAGCGCCGCTGCCAAGACGGAAAAGGTGTTGTGCCGCATTTTCGCCAATTGATGTCCGTGTCTGGAGTTTAGCTGTCGATGCTCAAAATGCCATAAACTAGTAACGTTATGGACTTTTTCATTGCGACTCAATTGCGAGGATTTCTTTATGGCTGGTAATCACTTTAAGGGCAGCGATAGCGGCCGCCCTGCAGTTCCGCCGCGTCCGAACGGGGCTGGTAAGGCCGGCACGCCGGGCGGCGCTGGACAGGGCGGTTCCGGTAAGCGCGTGTCCCCGGGCGAGACGGCGATGTTTACCGCTCTGTACGAGCAGTCTCAAAAGGCAAAAAAGACCGGCCGTGCAAGAGGAAATGTCTTTGCGGGCGGTGCAACCTCTGCGTCGCAGCCGAGCGGGGCTCCTTCGGTACCTGCGAACAACGCAGGTGCTGCCAACGCCGCGAATGGCGCCGGCAACGTTAATGCCGGCAAGGCCGACAACAATACTCCCTCTGCCGGTGGCGCGGGGCTTACGGGTAACCTTGGCACGATTTACACCGGCGCCTCCGAGACTGGCACGTTCGCCCGCCTGGATGATAGCGGTGCCGAGTTTGCGGGCTCGGGTTCCAAGGAAGATTATTACGATTTTGGCTTGAACTACGGTAGCGATGCTTCGTCGAGTTCGACCTCTGACGGTCTGGTCCGTCATCGCCATCGCAAGGGCGAGCGCAAAAAGCGTCACACTGGCGCCATTATTGCCGCTGTAGTCGCGGTGCTTCTCGTTGTGCTTGGCGCAAGCGGCTTTATGCTGCTTAACTCGGCAAAGACCGTAAAGAGCGAAGCGAAGGAGGCTGTCGAGATCGTCGGTGGCCTTAAGGATAAGGTCACGTCGGGCGATTTTTCGACGCTGCCTGACGACGCGAAGAAGATCGATGAGCTCTGTAACAGCATGAAGGCGGAGACCTCGAGCCCGCTGTGGGCGGCGGCTTCGTTTATCCCGGTGTATGGCAGCGATATCAATGCGGCCCGCACCATGATTGACGCCCTGTCCGATGTCTCGAGCAATGCGCTGGTTCCCATGGCCGACAACCTCTCGCAGGCTACGCCCGGCAAGCTGTTCCAGGACGGCATGATTAACGTGTCCGCGCTACAGGCGGTCGCCGATTCGCTTTCCAGCAGCTCGAAGGTGTTCAAGAGCGCCAACGAGAAGGTCCAGGGCATTGGCGATACTCATATTTCCCAGGTGACCGAGCTGGTCGATAAAGCCAAGGACGGCTTTGCCACCCTCAACGGTGCGGTTGACGCGGCGGAGAAGGTCGCCCCCGTCCTTCCCCAGATGCTCGGCGCCAACGGCCAGACGCGCAACTACCTTATGTACGCGATGAACAACGTCGAGATTCGTGCCTGCGGCGGCTTTGGCGGTTCGCAGGGTCTGATTTCGGTCACCGACGGCCAGATGTCGATTGGCGAGTTTGTTCCCTGCATTGCGCGCAGCAAAGACGAGGCGGTTGAGAGCGTCGACGAAGAAGATGAGACGCTGTTTGGTGACCACAGCAACCTATACATCTCGGGCAACACCTATTCGCCCGACTGGCCCCGTAATTCGCAGCGTGTCGCCGCGCTGTGGAAGTCTGAATATGGTCAGGACGTCGATGGCGTCATTGGTATCGATCCGGTATTCCTGCAGTATCTGTTGGGCCTCGTGGGTAATGTTTCACTGCCCGACGGTACAGTCGTTGACGGTACTAACGCGGCGAAGGTGCTTATGCATGATGTGTACTGGAACTATCCGGTCGAGGAGTCGGACGGCATCTTTGCATCCGTCGCCAGCGCTGCCTTTGACAAGATCCTTGGCGGTATCGGCGACGTCGATGTCGCGAACCTTGTCAGCGCCGTTGAGCGCGGTGCCGAAGAGGGCCGCCTGATCGCGTGGATGAAAAACGATGACGAGCAGAACGCTATCAAGGAGATGAACATCGACGCCTCACTGCCCGATCCGGATGACCCGAGTGAAGATCCCGTTGCTGGTGTCTACTTTAACAACCTGAGCTTCTCCAAGCTCGACTGGTATCTGAACGCCGATACGCAGATTGGTCAGGGCGTGAAGAACGGCGACGGCGCTTGCTCGTATCGCATCACCGTTACCCTGACGAACATCATGACGCAGGAGGAGGCAGGTAAGCTGCCCGACTACGTAGCGGCCAGTGCGCCTGGGACCTCGCGTGACGATGAGCGCTTGTATGTATCACTGTTTGCGCCGACAGGCGGCAGCATTACCGATCTAACCGTCGAGGGGACTCAGTTTGGACTGTTCGCTGCCACTTGGCACGGAGTTCCCTGCTATTCAGGAACCGTTGACCTGCATGCTGGCGAGACGACGACGATCACGTATACGCTGACCACGTCGGCCGAGGCGGGGGACAAGCCGCTTACGCTGCGTCAGACTCCTACATGCCAGGCGGCTCGCGACAGCGTGTCGGCGTAGGGTTTTTCTTGTAGTGCAGATAATCGAGTACCATTTTGGGGCGGACAGGCAATCTGTCCGTCCCTATTTTGTAAGGAGAGCGCATGAAGTACTTTGGCACCGACGGCTTTCGCGGTGAGGCCAACGTTGGGCTGACGGTAGAGCACGCTTATAAGATTGGCCGTTTTGTGGGCTGGTATTACGGCGCCAACCGCGAGCGCAAGGCGCGCGTGATCGTGGGCAAGGACACGCGTCGCTCGAGTTATATGTTCGAGGCGGCGCTGGTGAGCGGCCTGGTCGCGAGCGGTGCGGACGCCTATATGCTGCACGTGATCCCCACGCCGGGCGTAGCGCATCAGACTGTGGAAGGCTGCTTCGATTGCGGCATCATGATCAGCGCGAGCCACAACCCGTTTTGCGATAACGGCATTAAGCTCGTCAATAGCGACGGTTTTAAGATGGACGAGGACGTGCTGGAGCTCATCGAGGACTACATCGATGGCAAGAGCGAGGTGCCGCTGGCAACGGGCAACCACATCGGTGCCACGGTGGACTACATGCAGGGCCGCAACCGCTACATTGCTTCGCTCATTGCAAGTGCGAACTTTTCGCTGCAGGGCGTCAAAATCGGTATCGACTGCGCCAACGGCTCGGCTTCCTCGGTGGCCAAGCCGGTGTTTGACGCGCTCGGTGCCGACGTGCGCGTGATCAATGCCGCGCCCGATGGCTTTAACATCAACGTCGACTGCGGCTCCACGCATATGGAGCGTCTGCAGCGCCATGTGGTGGAGCAGGGCCTGGACGTGGGCTTTGCCTACGACGGCGATGCCGACCGCTGCCTGGCCGTGGACGAGCGCGGGCGCGTGGTCGACGGCGACCAGATCCTGTACGTGTGCGGCGTGTATCTGAACAAGCACGGGCGCCTCTCGGGCGGTACCGTGGTGCCGACAATCGCCAGCAACTTTGGTCTGATCAAGTCGCTGGAGCTTGCCGGCCTGAGCGCCGTGACCAGCGGCGTGGGCGACCGCCACGTGTATGCCAAGATGCGCGAGGGCGGCTACAGCCTGGGCGGCGAGCAGACAGGCCATACGATCTTCGGCGATATCGAGCGCACGGGCGACGGCATTATGACCTCGCTGCGCGTGATGGAAGTGATTCGTGCCGAGCGCGAGACGCTCTCGCAGCTCACGGCTCCGTGCAAGCTGCTGCCGCAGGCGCAGGTTGCCGTGCGCGTGGCGGACAAGGACGCCGCGCTCGAGAACATGGGCGTGCAGAACGCCATCGCCGAGGCCGAGGCTGCGCTGGCAGGCGAGGGCCGCGTGCTCGTGCGCAAGAGCGGAACCGAGTCGGTTATCCGCGTGCTGGCCGAGGCACCCGACCAAGCATCCGCCGATGCCGCCATGAAGCGCATCGCCGCCGCGCTGGAAGCTTTATAGTTACGCGGTTTTACCAAACCGCGTAACTGCTCGACGCTGCAAATGACCCTAAGCGGCAATCTGACGTTCAATTTCAAGGGCGCGACCAGAAGGTCAGCGCCCTTTCATTTCACGTCACCTTGCTCGCTTAGGGTCGTTTTCGCTGAC
>UROZ01000132.1 GCA_900549655.1 uncultured Collinsella sp. | reverse complement strand
ACGAAGTGCGCAGCGGGGGTCCTGCCATGTCCGAGGACGATTTGGGGGCAAAGCCCCTGGCCTCCCCGGCGAGTATACGGGACGGCGACTACAGGTATTCGATCTGGGCGCCTTCCGTGTCGCACGTCAGAATATGCGTATCGCACTTGGGGAACTGCTCGCGCAGCTTGACCTGCAGGAACTTTGCCACGATGGTGTCGTCGGTCACAGCCATGAGGGTCGAGCCCGAGCCGCTAATCCAGATGGTCTTAGCGCCGCCGTTAAGGCAGGTGTCGCGCACGGCGTTGTAGTCGGGAATCAGACGGCGACGATAGGGCTCCTGGATGCGGTCGTCGTTGGCGGCGGCAATCAGGTCAAGGTCGCCGGTCTCCAGGCCGCGCGTCATGCCGGCGATGCGGCCCATCTGCCACACGGCGGTGGAGAGCGGAATCTCCTGCGGCACGACCTTGCGCGCCTCGCTCGTATGCACCTCGTAGGGCGGAATCACGGTAATAAAACGCAAGCGATCGCTCACCTCGTAGCGCAGGCACTGGGGGAGCGAATCGGTCGGCGTAAAGGAGCAGACGGCGCCGCCCAGGATAGCAGGGGCGACGTTATCGGGATGGCCCTCGACCTCGGTGGCAATGCGGACGAGCTCAGCGCGGTCGACGGTGTGGCCCGTCAGCGCGGCGGCAGCCATGATGCCGGCGACGACGCAGGTGGAGCTGGAACCCAGGCCACGGGCGACGGGCACGTCGGTCTGAATGTCGATAGCGACGGGGAAGGCCGGCTCGCCCCAGGCGGCCAGAGCATCGACAAAGCTCACATAGACCAGGTTATTCTCGTTTTGGAACTCCTCGGGGCAGCCCGTGATGGTGAGCTTGTCGGCGCGCTCGAAGGTGAAGTGCGAGTAGAGGCTGACGGCCATGCCGAGGGTGTCGTAGCCGATGCCTAGGTTTGCGCTCGTGGCTGGGACGGTGATCTTGATCATTGTTGTTGGTCCTCCTGGGGGTCGGTTTCACGCTTGCTCCGCTGCTCGGACAGTCCTGCTCGCACGAAGGCCACATTTAGTGGCCTTCGGCTCGTGCGGAACTCGCGACGGAGCAAGCGTGAAACCGACCTACGCCGTCTCCTCACCGCGCTGGGGAGCCAAATTAAAAGAAAGTGCGCCGGCTTTCGCCGGCGCCTTATAAGGGGTTTTAGTTGGTAGTCATCTTTTTTGCTGCAGACTCGACGTAGTTGGCCATGTCGGCTACGTCGCAGACGTCTTCGAAGCGGACAGGCTTGGACTCAAGCTCGGCGAGTTGGACCGGGGCGACCGTGTTGGTGGCCTGCTCGAGTACACGCATAGCCTCAAAATCATCCTCGGGAACGTCGAGGCCCAGGGCGTCGCAGCAGGCGCGCGGGAACTTGTAGGGGCTGGCGGTCGAAAGCAGCACGCGAGCCTTGGCGCCCTCGGCGGGAGCGACCTTTTCAAAGACGTGATAGCCGCAAGCGGTGTGCGGGTCGATCACGTAGCCGTTGGCGTCCCAGCAACTCTTGATGGCAGCGCGGACCTCGTCCTCGCTGGCCCAGCCGCAGCCAAAGACGCTCTGAATCTTGGCCAGCAGCTCGGCGGGTACCTCGTAGCGACCGGTCTGTGCCAACTGCTCCATAAGGCCGGCAACGAGTTCGCAGTCGCCATCGGACAGGAAGTACAGCATGCGCTCCAGGTTAGAGCTGATGAGGATGTCCATCGACGGCGAGATGGTCGTGAAGAACGGGCGGTTACGGTCGTAGACGCCGGTGGTCAGGAAGTCGGCAAGCACGTTGTTCTTGTCGCTCGCGACGATGAGCTTGGCGACGGGCAGGCCCATGCGCTTGGCGTAGTAGCCGGCCAAGATATCGCCAAAGTTGCCGGTGGGCACACAGAACTCTACGGCGTCGCCAGCCTCGATAGCGCCGGCGCGCAGCAGCTGCGCATAGGCGGCAAAGTAGTAGACGACCTGCGGTACCAGACGGCCGACATTGATAGAGTTGGCGCTCGAAAGCACCGTGCCGGCGGCCTCCAGGCGCTCGGCAAGCTCCTTATCGGCAAAGATGCGCTTGACGGCGCTCTGGGCGTCGTCAAAGTTGCCGCGGATGCCGCAGACGGCGACGTTGTCGCCCTCCTGCGTGGACATCTGCAGGTTCTGGACGCGGCTAACCTTGCCCTCGGGATAAAAGACGGTGATGCCCGTGCCCGGAGCGTCGGCAAAACCGGCGAGCGCAGCCTTGCCCGTGTCGCCCGACGTGGCGGTGACGATCATGATGCGCTCGGCGCCGCCGTCCTTGGCGGAAGTGCGGGCCATCAGACGGGGGAGCATCTGCAGGGCGACGTCCTTGAAGGCGCTTGTAGGGCCGCCAAAGAGTTCCATCACATAGGTCTGAGGGGCGTCAACACCCGGCGCAGCGTCGAGTTTGACGAGCGGCGTAACCTCTTCACTCGCGAACGTGCCGCGGTATGCCTCGTCGACACACGCCGAAATTTCTTCGGCCGTGTAATCATTCAGTAACATTCCCAACACATCTTGAGCGATTTCAAAGTACGATTTAGCTGCAAGCGAGCTGATATCGACCTGCTGGGTGCCGAGCTCGTCCGAGACAAACAAACCCCCGTCGGGAGCGATGCCGGTACGGATTGCCACCTTACTTGAGCACGATAAAGTGCGTCCTCGTGTACTATGATAAGTTCCCATATAACACTGCTCCTCGGATGCCTTGGTCCCAATCGGTGAAACCATGGTATCAGAGCACGCAAAATAGGTTCGCAGAGGCTTTTAGAAAGGTAACCTCCAGCCCATGATTAAGATTGCCAAGTTTGGCGGCTCGTCGGTCGCCGACGCCGAACACTTCAAGAAGATCAAGGCCATCGTCGATGCCGACCCTGCCCGCCGTTTTGTGGTGGTTTCTGCCTGCGGTCGCCGCTTTAAGGGTGACACCAAGGTGACCGACCTGCTCTATCTGGTTAACGCGCACGTTAAGTATCACGTGTCGTGCGAGGAGCTGCTCGAGGACATTGGCCAGCGCTATTTTGATATCGCTGACGAGCTGGAGCTCACCTATCCCATCCGTGAGGAGTTCGCGGCCTTTGCCGAGCGCGCCCGCTCGGGCGGCTACTCCACCGAGGAGCTTGTGAGCCGTGGCGAGTACTTTACCGCCCGCCTGATGGCCGAGTACCTGGGCCTACCGTTCTTGGACGCCGCGACGGTTGTGGCGTTCCATCACGACGGTACGCTCAGCATGAATCGCACCTCCGAGCTGGTGCAGGAGTACGGCCAGCAGGGCGGCTTTGTTATGCCCGGTTTCTACGGCGCGACGCGTGAGGGCCAGATCAAGCTGCTCGACCGTGGTGGCGGCGATATTTCCGGCTCAATCCTGGCCAAGTGCCTGGGCGCCGACCTGTACGAGAACTGGACCGACGTTTCGGGCTTCTATTCTGCCGATCCTCGCATTGTTCCCGAGGCTCAGCCCATTGCGCGCGTTACCTACGAGGAGCTGCGCGAGCTTTCGTACATGGGTGCGAGCGTTCTGCACGAGGAAGCTGTGTTCCCCGTGCGCGAGGCTGGCATTCCGCTGGTCATCAAGAACACCAACGCGCCGCAGGACCCCGGCACCATCATTAGCGAGACGGCCGATGAGGGCGAGGCCGAGCCCATCATTACCGGCGTGACCGGCAAGCGCGGTTTTGTCGCCATCAACGTGGCTCGTGACCGTACCAAGCCCCGTGTCGGCTTTATGCGCCGCGCACTTTCGGTGTTCGAGCGCTATGACGTTTCCGTCGAGCACATGCCCACCGGTGTCGACCGCTTTGGCGCCGTGGTGCAGGAGAAGGATGTGCACGATTCGCTGTACTCGCTCGTGGGCGACATCCAGCAGGAGGTCGAACCGCTCGAGATCGAGGTTGTCGAGGGCTTGGCGCTCATCGCAACCGTCGGCCGTAACCTGCGCGGCCGCGCAGGTATCTCGGGCCATCTGTTTGGCATGCTTGGCCAGGCCGGCGTGAGCGTGCGTATGATTTCGCAGAGCTGCGACGAGATCAACATCATCATCGGTGTCGAGGAGAAGGACTTCGACCTAGCGATTCGGACCATTTACCGTGCCTTCTCCGATGAGAACGGCATTGTGAAGGTCTCCGACCTGGAGGCTTCCGCGCCGGTCGATCCCGCTCTGGCTGCGCTCCACAAGTAGCTGCTATCTCGCCAGATTTTTGGGAGTTGCCTCAAAATCTACGGCGGGGCGTTTCGTTTCGGTTTCGTTTCGACGGGGCGGGTTTCGTGCCCGCCCTGTTCTTGTATACACTGGCAACAATAATCGGCCTGCTCGGCGTGCGGGCAAAAGCCACAACCTTTAAAGGGGGAAGCATGAAACAGTACACGGTTGCTATTTTGGGCGCGACGGGAGCTGTAGGCACCCAGATGCTCGAGTGCCTCAACGAGCAGGAGTTCCCGGTCGGCAAGCTCAAGCTGTTGGCAAGTGCACGCTCCGCGGGCAAAACCGTTGAGTTCCGCGGCGAGCAGATCGTGATTGAGGAAGCTTGCCCCGAGGCCTTTGAGGGCTGCGACATCGTGCTCGGCGCTGCCGGCGACGATATCGCTAAGGAGCTGCTGCCCGAGGCCGTCAAGCGCGGAGCCGTCGTGGTCGACAACAGTCACGCCTTCCGCATGGATCCCGAGGTGCCGCTGGTCGTGCCCGAGATCAATGCCGACGATATCAAATGGCATCACGGCCTTATCGCCAATCCCAACTGCGCGACCATCATCGGCCTGGTTCCCACGTGGCCGCTGCATCAGCTTGCCGGCGTGAAGCGCATGATCGTCTCGACGTATCAGGCGGCTTCTGGTGCCGGCGCTCCCGGTATGGCCGAGCTCGAAGCGCAGCTTGCTGCCCTGGGCCGTGGCGAGGAGATTCCCGAGCCGCGCGCATTTGCCGCCCAGCTGGCGAGCAACCTGATTCCGCAGATTGGCGGCGTCAAGGAGGAGGGCTTTACCTCCGAGGAGATGAAGCTGCAAAACGAGGGCCGTAAGATCATGCACCTGCCCGAGCTGCGCGTGAACTGCACCTGCGTGCGCGTGCCCGTGCTGCGTTCGCACTCCGAGAGCATTACGCTCGAGTTTGAGCGCGACATCACGGTGGAAGAGGCCCGTGCTGCGCTGGCTGCCGCTCCGGGCGTGAAGCTGGTTGACGACATGAGCGCCGAGGATGCGCACGATCGCTTCCCCATGCCGATGGATACGTCCGACCAGGACCTGATCTGGGTCGGTCGCGTGCGTCGCGACATCTCGAACCCCGAGGCCGCGCGCGGTATCACCTTCTGGTGCTGCGGCGACCAAATCCGTAAGGGCGCGGCGACCAACGCCGTCCAGATCGCTAAGCTGCTCTGCGAGTAGTGTGACCTGTCCGGCGGGGGCCGGGCTTAGTTTTCAGAACGTCCTCGACCATGTGTGGCGCCTTGTCCTGCTCCTTCGG
>UROZ01000131.1 GCA_900549655.1 uncultured Collinsella sp. | reverse complement strand
CCGCACATGTGCGGATGAATGTGGGAAGTGTTCGGATGAAGTTGATAATCAAGGCAGGAGACCGTTGGAATGACTGTCGTTTGTAAACTCTTCCCAGCTTTATTACGACGGAGTACAATGGGTAACGTTTAAGTTCAACTTGAAGTTTTAGTTGCGGCGTTGGGCTTCGGTCGCAATGCAAGGAGAGGCGTTCCATGGCGATCTATGTGACATCTGATGCACACGGGCACGTGCGTGCGCTTGACGAGGCCCTGTCCAAGATCTCGCTGACGTCCGACGACACATTGTTTGTGCTGGGCGATATGATCGATCGCGGGCCCGATCCGCTCGGCGTTATTAATCTGGTGCGTTCGCTGCCCAACGCCCATGTGCTCAAGGGCAACCACGAGCAGATCATGCTCGATGCCATCATTGGTCAGGATCCGCTCGATGCCGAGACCTGGGATATCAACGGTGGCTGGACGACGCGCGAGCAGCTCAACGACATGGAATTTGAGGCATATGAGGAGCTCGTGCGATGGATGGCCGCGCTGCCGCTCTACGCGGTGGTCGAGACCGAGGAGCGCCCGTATCTGCTGGTACATGCTGGAATCGAGATGAAGGCGGCGCGCGCGTTTTTGCTTGAGCATGGCGTCGATTGTGCCGATGGCGTTGGAGCGGTGGGTGCCGATCGCGAGCTGCTGCAGCAGATGCTCGCGGTACAGTCGTCCGATGACCTGCTGTGGATTCGTCACGGCTATTGGGATGTGCCGACCGGGCTGCTTTCTGCCGAGGGCAAGGGCCCGGTCGTGGTGAGCGGCCACACGCCCACGGTATCGCTTGGGCGCTATTGCGAGGTCGGTGGTCTTGCGGGGCTCGACGAGGAGTCGGGCCGCGGGCAGATCGTGCGCCTGGGCGGCGAGGATGCCGCCGGTGTGCCCGATCGCATCGACATCGACTGCGCCGCCGCCACCGGCTCCGAGTTCGGCCGCGTGGGCATCCTGCGCCTGGACGACGGGGCGGAGTTCTACGCTAATATTCGCCCCGGGGAATAACGGCGCAAGAGGTTGGTGCCAAAACATCGACGTTTCTTTTCTTCAAATTGATTCGAATTAGGCGCCGTACGGATTCCGGTCCCTCTCTATGCGTTGGCGGATGTGGGCGTACTCGATAATCAACAGTACCAGCAGTAGGGCCATGATGGCTAGGTAGCTCACGACGGCGCCCATCAGGCCGAGCAGATTGATCAGAATCACCGGGAGCACCACGCTCACGGCAAAGCAGATCAGGTAGATCTTGGTGACGTCGCCGGCATGGCGCAGCACCGTGATGATGGCGTAGATAAAGTCGATGGCTGCGGTGACGCCGCCGGCGACGACCATCAGCAGCGCCAGCGTACGGTAGCGCTCAAAGCTGAGACCGTACATAAAGCTCATGAGGGGAATACCGGGACCTGCCATAAATGCGGCGCACACGCCGGTGATGACCACGATCAGCGCCATAACGGCAACAATAATCAGGTCAAAGCGACGACGCTTGCGAGGATTAGCCCAAATGCTCGACAAGCGCAGGAGCTGCGGTTTATAGACAAATCCAATGCTCAACAGAATAGCCTGAGCTGGAAAAAACAGGGCATTAAAGTACAACTGGTATTTGTAGGCCAGTGTTCCTTCCATCACAAACTTGGGCATGCTCTCGATAAGATTGAACAGGAATAACGCGCCAAAGAGTGGGGCGCACTGGACAAACAGGTGGCCGACCTCGCGCAGGCTTACGCGGCGCGATTTTTCGGTCTCGAGCAGGGCGAGCGGCGCGGTGACCAGCACGAGCGAGGCGATCGCGGCGATGCCCATGGCCATGGCCGCGATGGGCATGCTACGCGTGAAGAACAGCGCCACGCTGAAGACCGCGATGACGCCGACGGAGCGTAGCGTTTGACTCATTCCAGCCAAGTAGAGCTTGTCGGCCTGCTGCAGGCGGCCCTCGTACACGTCGGCGATGCCGTCGATCACCTTATAGAGGTAGACGCCCAGGCCGATCGTCGCCATCTGCGCGTCATAGCCGCGGGCGCTGCTATACATGAGGCCGCAGCCTAGGGCGAGCGCTCCGCAGATCCAACGATTGAGCTGGTAGGAGGCGAAGGACGTCTTTTCGTCGATGTCCGAGACCTGGAAATTGCGCACGCCGTAGTTGCACGCGATCATGATGAGCGTGCCGGTGACAAAGGCGATGGAGAACTTGCCGGCTTCTTCGGCGCCCACGAGCTGCGTAGACACGATGGTGAGCAACGGAAACGCCAGACCCCACACGGCGGTGCCGAGGGTGTTCCAAAGATAGTCGCGGCTGGTGGCGTGCTCTTCGTATTCAGCCTCTTGCGTGGAGAACCCGCCGCCGTAGACGGCGCCGAGCAGACGGTTCCACCAAGCGTTGACCATGCGGCGGACGGGGCCGGGCTTGCGATCGCGTTCGCGCCGGCGACGTGTGGCTTGGCTGCTATCGGGCCCGCCGGCGTTGCGCTGACTCAGCTCTTGGATGCGTGCGAGTTCCTCGGCCGTGTGGGAGGCAGGGAAGAGGCCGTTCTCGATGCGGCCGCCCTGGGCCTTCGCGGCGCCGTCTCTCGATGCAGCGGGGTTGGAGGTGCCGTTGCGGCGGGCGATGGCGCGGCGAATGCTATCGAGGGGCGTGATGCTCAAAGCGGAGTCCTTTCTATTGCTGCGCTTTAGTATAGACGCGACGGTGTTCGCTCGTGTTTTTGAACGGATTGTTCAATAATTTCGGCGGGCGGCTGTAATTTGTCGGTAAACGTGCGGTATCCTGTTGAAGTTTTGTGACACCCTCGATGCCGCCCACGCGGTACCAAGGAGCTTCTACCTATGGACGTCGCCGCATTCTTACTGGCTCTTGTGCCGATTATTTGGCTGGTCGTGATGCTGCTGTGCTTTAAATGGCCAGCTTGGAAGGCCGCTATCGGATCGTTTGTCCTTTCGTGCTTGCTTGCCTTCGCATGGTGGCACCTGCCGGCAGCGCAGATCGCGACCGCCTCGCTCGAAGGTTTTTTGATGGCTCTGTGGCCCATCGTCCTGGTGATCATCGCCGCGGTGTTCACGTATAACCTGTGCGTTCGTACGGGCGCCATGGACGTGATCGGCAGCATGATCACCTCCATCAGCAGCGACCGCCGTCTGCTGGCGCTGCTCGTGGCTTGGTGCTTCGGTGGCTTTATGGAGGGCATGGCCGGCTTCGGTACCGCTGTCGCCATTCCCGCCGGCATGCTCGCGGGCCTGGGCTTTGAGGCCGTGCCTGCCGTGCTCATCTGCCTGCTGGCCAACGGCGTGCCCACGCCCTACGGCTCCATCGGCATCCCCACGGTGTCCGTTGCCGACCTGGTGGGTTTGGATTCCCTTCACCTAGCGACCGTTCAGCTGGTGCAGCTCGCACCGTTCTTTGTGGTGATGCCGCTATTTATTGTGCTGGTTGCGGGCCGTGTTGCCGATGACCAGGGCAATGCCGCGAGTGTGGGCGAGCGTCTGCACGGTGTTGCCGGCGTGGCGTTGCTCTCCGGCGTTTCGTTTGTCGGCGCGGCTCTGGTCGTTGCCATGTTTGTGGGCCCCGAGCTGGCCGTGGTCGTAGGATCCATCGTTTCGCTCGCGCTGACAGCTGCGCTTGCCATGCGTGCCGAGAAGTCGGGGCATCTGGACGCACGCTTTCACATGAATATCGAGGCGGGGAAGAAGCTCACCGTTAAGTCGGCGCTTTCGGCCTGGTCGTGCTTCATCCTGATCTTTGTGTTGCTGCTGGGCACGTCTAATCTGGTGCCCGCTGTACATGCTGCGCTCGCGCCGTTTGCGAGCCATGTGCAGGTGTATTGCGGTGAGAATCCCGGTATGCTTACGTTTTCGTGGATCAACACGCCAGGCGTCTGGATTTTCCTGGCGGCGTTTGTCGGCGGTGCCATTCAGGGCGCTTCGCCGCGCATGATGGGCGAGGTGCTGGCCGCGACTGTGAAGCAGATGACGCCGACGGTGATCACGATGCTTTCGGTACTGGGCTGCGCCAAGGTGATGGGCTATGCCGGCATGATTTCGTCGATCAGTGCGTTTTGCATTGCGGTCGCCGGCGGTCTCTACCCGATTCTGGCTCCGTGGATCGGCGCAGTCGGTGCGTTCGTGACCGGCTCGGGTACGTCCTCGGGCATGCTGTTTGGTCCCATTCAGAGCCAGGCTGCCACTGCGCTGGGTGTGAGCGACTACTGGATGGTCGCATTGAACGCCCTGGGCGTCGCCGCCGGTAAGATGATCTCGCCGCAGACCCTCGCCATTGGTCTTGCCGCCGTGCACGTGCGCGGTAAGGATGCCGAACTCCTGGGCGCGGTGCTGCCCTACGCTGCCGGCATGCTGGTCCTGATGAGCGCCATAGCCATGCTTGGCCAAGGCCTGCCGCTGTAGTCGGCACTTAGGGACGTTCCTTATGTGCCGGCACTTTGGGAACGTCCCTAATGCCGGCATCCGGGGACATTCCTTGAATGTTGCCTGTTCAAGATCAAGAGTGTCCCCAATGACTAGTCGTTTAAAAGCGTCCCCAATGACTAGGCCGCTTGCCTGCGATTTTTGACCGTTGGGCGGGCTTGCCGCCCTTGCCGCAAAAACGTTTTTGCATATCGGGTACAACAGGCTTTACGTGAGTAAAGTGCGCGTCGCGTCAACGTGTCGCGTTTTTAAAGGAGGCCCCATGCCTGGTGTTACCCCTGCAGAAGTTCTGTCCAACTTTGGTATTACGCTCGTTGAAGATCCCGCCGAGAATCAACCCCGTCTGCTGGTGGACCTGCCGGCGGCAGAGCTTGTCGAGCACGCTATTCGTCGCAAAGAGGGCCGTATGGCTTCTAATGGCGCGCTCGTGATCGAGACGGGGGAGCGCACTGGTCGTTCGCCCAACGATCGTTTTATCGTTGACACCCCCGATGTTCACGACAAGATCGCCTGGGGTGCGGTCAACCGCCCACTGTCCGTCGAGAGCTATGAGGCCATCAAGGCCGGCATCGTCGACTATCTCAACGAGCGCGACGTGTTCGTCACGCGCGGCATGGCGGGCGCTGACCGCAACCACACGCGTCGCCTGCTTGTTGCCTGCGAGCGTGCCAGCCAGGCACTCTTCATTAAGCAAATGCTCGCCCGTCCGCTCGCCCGCGAAATCGCGCGCACCGGCGAGCCCGACTTCTGCGTGCTCGCAGCGCCCGGTTACCAGTGCGATCCTGCCATCAAGGGCCTCAACTCCAGCGCCGCCGTGGTCATCAACTTCCAGGAGCGCGTGATTTTGGTCGCCGGCACCGGCTACTCCGGCGAGATTAAAAAGTCGATCTTTAGCGTCATGAACTATCTGCTGCCCGTCGAGGATGACGTGCTGCCCATGCACTGCTCGGCCAGCATGGATCCCGTCACGCACGAGACTGCCGTGTTCTTTGGCCTGTCCGGCACCGGCAAGACCACGCTTTCGGCCAACCCCACGC
>UROZ01000130.1 GCA_900549655.1 uncultured Collinsella sp. | reverse complement strand
ACCCCGCCCCACCACTCCACTCCCAATATGTTGTAAAACACCCCCGAGCATATGTTCGAAAACACAATATGTTGTGTTTGCAGCAAAGGCGGGATGCCACCTGTAGAACCACGTCCGTGAACCTCAACCTTCAAGTTGACCTTGAGGTGATTTTTACGTCCCTTTACACGCCGTTCACATCGCCCCCAAACTCCCCCACCCAAGGCACGTGCGGCCCACCACCGCGACGACAAGTGGCGAAAAATGGGACGGGCCCCAGATTGCCCATGCGCGCGCAAAAGCACGCCGCAGCAATCTGGGGCCCGTCCCCAAATACCTATAAATATGCAGGCCAGCGATGTGTTAACGATGCGCCAGCGGATGCGCCGCCAGATAGACCTCGGTCAGTTGCGTGCGGTCGACATGCGTGTAGACCTGCGTGGTCGAAATATCGGCATGGCCCAAAATCTCCTGCAGCACACGCAGGTCGGCACCGCCCGCGAGCATGTGGGTGGCAAAGGAGTGGCGCAAGGTATGGGGATGGAGCCCCACCAGCCCCACCTGGCGCCCATACCGCTCGCATATCGCATGCACGGCCTGACGCGACAGGCGACGTCCGTTCTTATTTAAAAAGACCGCCGAGGTCTCCGTCCCGTGAGCATGGGCGGCCAGGAGAGTGCGCCCGTCACCTAGATAGTGTGTCAGGGCACGCGCCGCGCTTCCCACCAACGGGGCCAGACGCTCCTTGGAGCCCTTACCGCGCACCAGGACAAACCCGTCATCGATATGGATATCGCCCACATCGAGCCCAACCAGTTCACTCACGCGCAAGCCGCAACCGTAAAGCACTTCCAAGATGGCGTGATCGCGCAGTCCCATCTCGCCCTCGGGAAAGTCTTGATCGAGCAGTGCCGAGATGTCCTCCACCGAAAGGTATTCCGGCAGGCGATCTGCCTTTTTGGGCAGGCGCAACGCCGCCGTCGGGTTTTGGGCCACGGCCCCATCGCGCACCAAAAAGGCATGCAGGCCCTTCACGGCAGCAAGCGCGCGCTCCACCGAGGCGTCGGAATAGCCTCCGTCGCGGCGATCGGCAACAAAGCCCTCCACGACCTGACGGGTCACCTCTTCAAAAGACGCAATGCCCGCCCGCTCCAGATAGGCGCAGTACGTCGTCAGGTCACGACGATAGGCCGCAATCGTGTTGCGCGCCAAGCCACGCTCGACCGCGAGGTAATCGAGATACTCCCCCGCCACCACAGCGAGCGACGAGGGAGTAGCTTCGGTATGTTCCTGGTTCGCCGGCACCCTTAGTCCGTAGCGAGGTTCTTGGGCGTCACCTGCAGACGGTCGACACCCTCGTGCTGGCCGATCGAGGCGCGCACGAACTCGCGGAACAGCGGCTGCGGGTTGGTCGGACGGCTCTTGAACTCGGGATGAGCCTGGGTGGCCACATACCACGGATGTACGTCGCGCGGCAGCTCGACCATCTCGACCAGACGCTCGTCGGGCGAAAGACCCGAGATAACCAGACCGGCGTCCTCGAGCTGGTCACGGAAGGCGTTGTTGAACTCAAAACGGTGACGGTGACGCTCGTAGACGAGCTCCTCGCCGTATGCCTCGCGCGCGAGGGTATCGGCGGCGAGCTTGCACGGATAGGCGCCCAGGCGCATGGTGCCGCCCTTCTCGGTCACGTCCTCCTGCGAGCTCATCAGGTCGATGACACTATACGGGCCGTCCGGATCGAACTCGGAAGAGCTGGCGCCGGCAAGGCCGACCACGTTGCGGGCGAACTCGCACACGGCTACCTGCATACCCAGGCAAATGCCCAGATACGGAATCTTGTGCTCGCGGGCGAACTCGGCCGCGAGGATCTTGCCCTCCAGGGCGCGCTTGCCAAAGCCGCCAGGAACCAAGATGCCCGAGGCGTCACCCAGGACCTCGGAGACGTTCTGCTCGTCGAGGCTCTCGCCATCGACCAGCTGCACGTCAACGTGGCGATCGTAGAACACGCCCGCGTGGTGCAGGGCCTCGATAACCGACAGGTAGGCATCGGGCAGCTGCGTATACTTGCCCACGACGGCGATCTTCACCTTGTCGGCGTGCTGGTTGGCATGGTTCTGCTTGCGCAGGAACTCGTTCCACTGACTCATGTCGCGCTCACGCGGGTCCAGACCCAGACGCTCGCAAATGCGCAGATCAAAGTCCTGCTCGGCGAGCAGCTGCGGAACATCGTAAATGCTCGCGCAGTCCTCGTTGGTAAAGACGCAATCGGTGTCGACGTCGCAGAAGCTTGCGATCTTTCCGCGGATAGCGTCATCGATATGGTGGTCGGAGCGCAGCACGATAATATCGGGCTGGATGCCAAAGCTGCGGAGCTCCTTGACGGAGTGCTGCGTCGGCTTGGTCTTGACCTCGTGGGCGGCGGCGATATAGGGAACGAGCGACACGTGGATGTAGCAGACGTTCTCGGGGCCGGCCTCCTTGCGATACTGGCGAATGGCCTCGACAAACGGCTGCGACTCGATGTCGCCGATAGTGCCGCCCAGCTCAGTGATGACCACGTCGGAGCCGGTCTGCTCCTCAATACGACGGAACTTTTCCTTAATGGCGTTCGTGACGTGCGGAATCACCTGTACGGTGCCGCCCAAAAAGTCACCGCGACGTTCACGGGCGATCAGGCTCTTATAGATGGCACCAGTCGTAAAGTTGGAATCGCGGGTTAGGTTCTCGTCAATAAAGCGCTCGTAGTGGCCTAGGTCCAGATCGGACTCGTAGCCGTCCTCGGTCACAAAGACCTCGCCATGCTGGAACGGGCTCATGGTGCCGGGGTCGACGTTCAGATACGGGTCGGCCTTTTGCATCGTTACCTTGTACCCGCGCGACTTGAGCAGACGGCCCAGCGAGGCCGCGGTAATACCCTTGCCCAGAGACGAAACCACGCCGCCGGTCACGAACACATGCTTGGTCATATTGAGTTACCTGCGCTTCCCGTAGAAGTTGTCCATACACATCTTACGGGTCTTCATTGTAATACTCGCGACGCGCGCCGCACGCATTTTTTCTTACGCGCAATCGCATTTCTCCATCTCGAAACAAAACGCCGTCCGGTTGCCCAGGCGGCGTCGTTTCCACTATGAATGCACGCTGTTATCGATCGGCGGCTTCATCCTCGATCAAGTCCTTCACAAGCATACCGGCACGGATGCCCTCTAGATACCACTCGCCACGCTCCGTGAGACAAATACCATTTGCGAGCTGGCCGCCGTCGTCGCTGTAGCGCGAGACGACCTCGATGATGTCTTCGGATTCCAAGCGCTCAATTGCCGCGCGGGCGCGATACGGAGACACCCCCACACGCTCGGCAAGCGTCTTGCGCGAAAAGCCATAAAATCCGCCGTTGTCTTCGGACAGCTGTGCGATCTCCATCAGCACCTGCACCTCGACACGCTTCATATCGTTGACACTCGCACGACCCTTGCCAGCCATGGCAGCCTCCTCAAACCGAGCACGGGCATCACCTGCACCGTGCGCGACCGGCACACCCCATGATGGCCGGCAACATCCATCATGCGGCATCCCCGCAAAAGGATGAAACAGTTAGGGTTATTGTATACCGCCCAAATCGCTTATAGGCAGGTAAACGGGCTATTTTTAGGTTAAACGGTAGCTTTGTTGATAAAAGGGGCACACCGAATGCATACCCGATGCGCCCCTTTCAGACCAATTAATCCAGGCTTAGCGGTGGAAGAAACCACGGCGCTCGAACTTGGGCTCGCAGCACACGTTGATGCCCAGCTTGCGCAACACCGTCTCGTCCGTCGGCGAGATGATCACGCTAAAGAAGGCATCGCACCCGCGCAGCTGCTCCAGACCCGAAAGGACGCGGGCCGCCGTCTCGCTCGTTGCCGAGGTGATCGAGAGCGCCATAAGCGTCTCGTCGGTGTGCAGGCGCGGGTTCTTGCTACCCAGGAAATGCGTCTTGAGCTTGCTGATAGGCTCGATCGCCTCATCGCTGATGACCTCGAGCTCAAGGTCAACGCCCGAGACATGCTTAAGTGCGTTCATGATGAGCGAGCTCGCGGCGCCCAGGCGCGTGGAAGTCTTGCCGGTCACCACGGAGCCGTCGGGCATGACCATGGCGCCTACGGGGCCACCCGTCAGCTGCTCCCTGGTAAGGGCGGCCGAGCGCGCCGGCGAGTAGTTCTTGTCGATACCGGCCTTCTTCATAATAATCTTGAGACGGTCGACTTGCTCATCGCCCACGCCGGTACGGCGCACATTTTCGACCGCGGTAAAGTAGCGGCGGACGATCTCCATCTTGGAAGCGTCGCGGCAGGCATCGTCATCGGTGATGGCAAAGCCGACCATATTGACGCCCATGTCCGTGGGGCTCTGGTAGGGGCTCTTGCCCAGGATCTTTTCCATCAGGGCACGGACCACCGGGAAGGCCTCGACGTCGCGGTTGTAGTTAACCGTAGTCTTGTTATAGGCCTCCAAGTGGAAGGAGTCGATGATATTGGCATCGTCAAGGTCGGCCGTGGCGGCCTCATAGGCGATGTTGACCGGATGCGTGAGGGGCAGATTCCAGACCGGGAAAGTCTCGAACTTGGCGTAGCCGGCGGCGGTGCCGTGCTTGTGCTCGTGATAGAGCTGAGACAGGCAGGTGGCGAGCTTGCCCGAGCCAGGACCCGGCGCGGTGACCACGACGAGCGGACGGGTGGTCTCGACAAACTCGTTCTTGCCATAGCCGTCGTCGGACACGATCAGGTCGACGTCGTGCGGATAGCCCTCGATGGGATAGTGCAACTTGGCAGGAATGCCGAGCGCGTTCAGGCGATTGCGGAACACATCGGCGGCGGGCTGGCCGGCGTACTGGGTGATAACCACGGCCGCGACAGCAAAACCGTTGCCGCGGAACAGGTCGACCAGGCGCAAAACGTCCTCGTCATAGGTAATGCCCAGGTCACCGCGAGCCTTGTTCTTCTCGATGTGGTTCGCGTTAATGGCGATGATGACCTCAACGTCGTCGGCTATGCTCTTGAGCATGCGAAACTTGCTGTCCGGTTCAAAACCCGGCAGCACGCGACTCGCGTGATAGTCGTCAAACAGCTTGCCGCCAAACTCCAAATACAGCTTGCCGCCAAACTGCGAGATACGCTCTTTAATATGAGCGGCCTGCAGCTCGATATACTTCGCGTTGTCGAAACCCTGGCGCATATATGGCTCCCGTCCCGTTTCCATTTAATGTTCTAGGCGATTATAACGGAGCCCGCCCTCCCCGATATCCAAACCATCAACAGGCACCAACCAAACACGCCCACCGCAACCACCGGGGACCCGGGGTAGCTAATTTGGAGCAGGGAACAAGTCACTCCGCACCAACAATGGAAACGTCACAGGCAGAGCCAAAGCCAGCAAACGTGCACCGGAGCGAGCAAGCTGCCCCCTGCCTGCAACAATGGCAGCGCCGCAGGTTGAGCATAAGTCAGACACTATGACCCAATCCAGGGGCACGGAAACGACAGGAGCCCCCGCTCGTGACCGCGGGTCGGGGCTGCGACAA
>UROZ01000129.1 GCA_900549655.1 uncultured Collinsella sp. | reverse complement strand
CCTACAAGCAGGATGTCTTTGAGGGCACCAGCGATTGGGAGAAGGCCACCGCTCGCCGCGCCAAGGTTGATTACGCGCACGCCGAGTAACGTGCCTGGCGCAGACATCGCTTGAGCGCGAAGCAGCATGGCCGGCTCCGCGCAACTCAACGCATTGCAGAGCCCCCGGAATGTGATTCGTTCGCGTTCCGGGGGCCTTTTGCTGCCGCGAGGATGCGGCCGAACGATGCGCTCAGGTTAAATCAAATCTTATATTTCATACGCGCTTTATATGGCTCCATTTTTGGGTACAGTGTTGAGCCGATATTGCATTGGGGGATATATGAGCGATGAGACGTATGGCCGCGAGGATGCGGCCCAGGATGCGGAAGCATGTGCCGAAGCCCTGGAGAGCCTTGACCGGATCGCGCTAGACGAGCTCTCGTTTAGCGATTCGGCCGTCGACGCGCAGGACGAGGTGCACGAAGACACTGAGGACGAAGGCAGCGACGCCAAAGACGCTCCTGACGAAGCCGAAGAGGACGATAGCGAGGCCGACGACCAGCCCGAATCCGACACGGGCGAGGAAACCGTCTTGCTCGACAGCTTGCCGGCCGAGGATTCGCTGACCCGCGAGCTTCCTGGCCTGGGTTCCGCACCAGCCGTGGACGAAACCATCGCCATGGGCGATATTCCCCTGCCGTCCGTTCCCTCGGCACGCGAGGCCGAGGTTCGTCATCGCAAGATGTCGCCCAAGCGCCGCAATCTGATGGTCGCTGGCGTTGTGGCCGTCGCGCTCGTCGCCGGCGGCGCAGGCTATGCTGCCTGGAACGGATATCAGCAAGAGCAGGCTGCCATCGCCGCCGCCAATGCCCACACGATGATGTCAGTGCAGATTGGCGTGCATGCCGCGGGCCTCGACTGTTCCACTGGCTCCAAGATTCCCGTACAGGTGAGCGGTCAGGATTCTGACGGCTCCTCCGTGAGCGAAACGCTCTATGTTGACGAGCACGGCCGCGGCATCAAACTGCTGCCCGGCGATTACACGCTCTCCATTGCCGCCTCCCCCATCGCGTCCGACGGCACCGTCTATACCGTGCCGACCACCAAGGCGCAGGTCACGATCAAGAGCGACGGACAGGACCTAAGCAGCCAGGCCGCCTTTAGGCTCAAGGTGCCTTCGGCCGACACGGTGACTGACGACCAGATCGATGCCGCCGCCAAGTATGCCGAAGAGGGCGGTGCGAGCTCCGCCGCGGCTGCCAAAGTGCTCCAGCAGGCAGCAATCGCGCGGCGCGACGCCGCCGTCAATGCCGTGAGCGCGAGCGAAGCGCAGGCCGCGCGCGATGCCGATGCTCGGCATAAGGCAACGGACCTGTATCAGCTCGATATTCCGGTTGAGTGGTATGGCAAGGTCGCAACCTGGCAAAACGGCAACACGCTGTGCATTTATCTGGACGGCGACAGCGATACGCCGATCGTGACGCTCGTCGCGGTGCGCGAGGGCGAGAGCTTTACGCCCGATGAGGGCGATACGGTTTTGGGTGCGGCCAATCTGGGCAACGGTTATACCGTCTATGCCAGCGGCCCCGTCTATCCGTACGTGGTGCCCCAGACTATCAACGGGCGCACCCAGGATCCAGTGTCGACCTACCCCATGGACGCGGCCATTGAGCTTGTCGAGCTGACGACCGGCAACCGCTATACCTATAGCCAGATCAAGAACGTGCTGGTCGGCAAAGACGGCAAGGCCGACGCCGCCGCCAAACTCGAGACCGACTACCTCGCCCAGATTCTGATGCCGAGTATCAAAGCCCAGGACTAGCCTGGCGCAGCAAGGTGCTCCCCAACCGTGATGAGGGAGCCAGGAGGTCCTGACCCCACAGGCCCATAGATGATTAGGCAAGGAGCCACTTCCATGCGGGCACAACGTGGACCACACCGTGCTCGCATGAAATATCGGTCTGTTCATCCATGGTAACGATTGCCGACTCGCCAAGATCGAACTGGGCCATCGAGGCATCAAGCGCGGCAATTTCGCGCTCGCGCGTTTTCTCACGTGCCATATCCGCACTCACCTGAATCAGGCTATAAGCCCGCATGAGAAGCGCGTCCCCAGCCACAAAGTCCACCTCATGGCTTTTGCTCTTCTCTTTGATCAGCAGGCGGCAGACCGAGCCGGTCCTCACCGCGGGAGTCTTTCTTCTTAGCGCATTGAACACTGCGGTCTCGAGCCTCTGGCCCTGGTCCAATGCTGATGCGGGAGAGAATGCTCCAAACATCGCAGGGTCGACAGCGTAGACCTTAGACGCAGACCGCATGTTATTTGCCAGTGAACGCGTGAACTCCGGCACAGAAAATAACAGGTAGGCGTCCTCATAATACTCAAGTAAATCGCTAAGCGAATTACGACTGACGGGTATCTGTCTGCTCTTGAACTCGTTGTACACTTTGTTCACTGACAGCTCTCGTCCCGAAGATGCCATACACCGCGTCAAGAACAGCGATGCCAGGCGAGGGTTCTTGACGTCGTAACGTTCAACGACGTCCATGGCGACCGTTCGCGAAGCATATTCCTGTAGCAGCTGAATCGCGTCTGCAGGCGTCTGCTCAAGTGTCGCAATGAATCCCCCTCGTTCAAGATACCCGATCAGATGATGTCGAAGCAGCGCTGCATCGCTCGGGGAAAAGGTCGCATCTGGCTCGAGAACGCTCCCCGTCTTATATCGAACGTATTCCGAAAAACTCAACGGAAAAAGCTCTCGCACAAGAGAACGACCCCTGAACTCGCTCTTAAGTTCTGAGGACAGCATCTTAGAAGAAGATCCCGTCACATAGACGGTCGCTTTCTCCGTATCGACTACACGCCGCAGAAACGCACCCCATTCGGGAATTTCCTGGATCTCGTCAAAGAAAATGTAAGCGCCCTCGGTTCGAGCAACAGGATACAGCGCATAGAACGTGTCGAGCACGTCCGCCAGCAGCGATGGCTCATACGGGCGCAAGCGCTCATCCTCAAAATTGAAGTAAAGCATCCGGTCAAGCTCGACGCCCCGGCTCTGAAGCCGCCGCATCTCCTGATACAGGCGATACGTCTTTCCGCAACGGCGAGCTCCCACAATCACGTTCACGATGTTGTCGCGCTTTGGCTCCTGCGGATTTCCCAGATCAAGGTCTCGCTCAAAAACCTGCGGAACTCCCTGTTGCTCAAAGTCCTTTATTTTCTTGGCCACCAAGTCATTGAATGACATGATTCTCCAATCTTGCTCTCTTGCTACTCAAGATTATACTGATTCTTGATTAGCAAGAGAGCAAGATTGCGTACAACTTGATTAATAGATAATCAAGTTTTTCTGCTGTCCAGACGGCAAAAGTGGTTAAAAAGCCCCGTCCTAAATTAGCTACTTTAACGCCACGGGTCGGCTTCGAACATCGGTTCGCGCTCGGGGCGGCGATCGCTGTAGGGATCGTAGCCGTCGTCGTCCTCGTTCTCAGCGCGAATGAAGGGGTCGCGCGGCTTGGGCGCGGGCTTAGGCGCAGGCTTGGGTGCGGCAGGCGCGGCCTCGGTCATCGACGCGTTCGTCTTGCTCTCGTCCTTCATCTGTATATCTCCTTGCAGCTCAATCCGTTCAGCATCATTGATTGTCGCACGAAAAAGGGCGGCGGACCCAATTTGGATCCGCCGCCCTTGGCGTTCGGCTCAAAAGTGGATTTTAAGGCATGTCCCAAAAATCTACTGGGCGTCGGGGACCTCGTAGGTGGCCGCCGGCGTGTTGTCGCACACGACGGTAAAGCCGCCGTCCTTGTCGACATCGACCGTCACCTGATCGCCCTCGCGCACCGTACCGTCGATGATGGCGGCGGCGATGGCGTCCACGACCTCGCGCTGGACCAGACGCTTGAGCGGACGGGCACCGAACACGGGGTCCAGGCCACCCACGGCGAGCATCTGCTTGGCCGCCGGGGTGATGGCAAGCGTCATGCGCTCCTTGGCCAGGCGTGCGCGGACGTCGGCGAGCTGGATATCGACGATCTTCTCGATCTGCGCCATGCCAAGCGGATGGAACACCACGATATCATCGATACGGTTGAGGAACTCGGGGCGGAAGGTCTGAGCCATGGCGGCGTCGACCTGATGGCGCATCTCCTCCTCATCCTTGCCGGAAAGCTCGGCAATAGCCTTGGAGCCCACGTTGCTCGTCATGATGATAATCGTGTTCTTGAAGGACACCTGGCGACCCTGGCCGTCGGTCAGACGACCGTCGTCGAGCACCTGCAGCAGCACGTTGAAGACATCCGGATGGGCCTTCTCCATCTCGTCGAGCAAGATCACGGAGTACGGACGACGGCGCACGGCCTCGGTAAGCTGACCGCCCTCGTCGTAGCCCACGTATCCCGGGGGCGCACCGATCAGACGCTGGACGCTGAACTTCTCCATGTACTCGGACATGTCGATACGCACGAGCGCGCGCTCGTCATCGAACAGGCACTCGGCCAGCGCCTTGGCGAGCTCGGTCTTGCCCACGCCGGTGGGGCCCAGGAAGAAGAAGCTGCCGATGGGCTTGTCCGGATCGGAGAGGCCCGCACGGCTGCGGCGCACAGCTGCGGCGACGGCGGAGACGGCCTCGTCCTGGCCGATGACGCGCTTATGTAGCTCACCCTCCAAGCCCTTGAGCTTGTCGAGCTCGCCCTGCATCATCTTGGACACGGGCACGCCGGTCCAGGCGCTCACGACCTCGGCGATCTCATCGGAGGTCACCTGCTCGTTGAGGCCCTCGCCGTCCTGCTGCTTTTGCGCCTCGAGCGCGGCCTCGGAATCCTGAATCTGCTGCTGCAGGCCCGGAATCACGGAGTAGCGCAGCTCGGACGCACGACCCAAATCGCCGTTGCGCGTCGCACGCTCCTCCTCGCTCTTGGCCTCGTCAAGCTGGCTCTTAAGCTCCTGCACGTGGTCGATGGCGTTCTTCTGGTTGAGCCAGCCGGCCTTTTGCACGTTGAGTTTTTCCTGGACCTCGGCAATCTCCTGGCGCAGGGCCTCCAGACGCTCCTTGGAGGCGTCATCGGTCTCTTTCATGAGCGCCTGTTCCTCGATCTGCAGCTGAGTGAGCTGACGCGTGGTGGCGTCGATCTCGACCGGCATGCTATCGAGCTCCATCCGCAGGCGGCTTGCGGCCTCATCGACCAGGTCGATGGCCTTGTCGGGCAGGAAGCGGTCGGCGATGTAGCGATCGGAGAGGTCGGCAGCTGCCACGAGCGCGCTATCGGTGATATGCACACCGTGGAAGATCTCGTACTTCTCCTTCAGACCACGCAGGATCGAAATGGTGTCCTCGACGGTAGGCTCGCTCACCATAACGGTCTGGAAACGACGGGCGAGCGCCGCGTCCTTCTCGATGTACTTGCGGTATTCGTCGAGCGTGGTCGCGCCGATCGCGTGCAGGTCGCCACGGGCGAGCGCCGGCTTGAGGATGTTGCCGGCGTCCATGGAGCCCTCGGTGGCACCCGCGCCCACGATGGTGTGGAGCTCATCGATGAACAGGATGACCTTACCTTCGGACTTCTGCACCTCCTTGAGCACGGCCTTTAAGCGGTCCTCGAACTCACCGCGGTACTTGG
>UROZ01000128.1 GCA_900549655.1 uncultured Collinsella sp. | reverse complement strand
ATCCCAAGTGCTCGACCTGTAAGAAGGCCAAGGCATGGCTGGACGAACATGGGGTAGAGTATATCGACCGCGATATCGTTTTGGACAATCCCACGGCTGATGAGCTTGCGACCTGGATTGCTCGTTCGGGGCTGCCGGTGCGGCGCTTCTTTAATTCGTCGGGCATGAAATATCGAGAGCTGGGCCTGAAGGCGCGTCTGGATGCGGGCATGACGGATCAGGAGTGCTACGAGCTGCTGGCGACCGACGGCATGCTGGTCAAGCGTCCGCTGCTGGTGGGCGACGACTTTGCGATTCCCGGGTTTAAGGAAGCGGCCTGGACCGAGGTGCTGCTGTAGTGGCTGCGGAAAGTGCGTCCCGTTTTGAGCTCGGATTCCGGGACGCAGTTTCCGGTTGAAGGGGCTAGCGGAAACCGTATCCCAGTTTGAGCGCGAAATCCGGGATACGGTTTCCGTTTGGGGCCTCTAGGGGAAAGCGCGTCCCGTTCTGGACGTAAATTCCGGGATGAGCTTTCCGGTTGGCGGGCATGCGCACTATCCCGGCTGGCGGGCATATGCGCTAATCCTCAAGCTGTGCCCATTCGTGCGGATCGTAGACCTTTACGTGCTTGTTGGGCTTGCCGCTCCAGTACTCTTCGTCCATAAAGGGCAGATATGCCTGAATACCGGGGCAGATAAAGGGAATCCGCTGCTGTTGCAGTCGCTCACGCTGGCGCTGCTCCAGGTGTGCCTCGGATATGACGGTCGGCATACCGGACAGCTCGACGAGGCTTGCCTGGATTCGCTTAAGGTCGGGGAGTCCCGCGTGCCATGACACCCGCATGATCAAAAAGGATGCACGGCGGTATTTTGCCTGCATCACCGTGATGGCGGGGCGCAGTGTGGGATGGATTTTGTCCCGTTCGGGCCAAAGGTCAGCAGTGATCTCGAGGCCCAGGGTCTCCCATAGGTAATCAAGCTCTTCGTCCATGGTGCCTCGATATCTACGTGATCATTGATACTTCGATTGTGTTGCCTGGTGCTATCGTTTTCACGGTAGAATCTGCCAGCGGTTGACGGCTACCGCTCGCGGCGTTTTGCCCTTCGTGTACAGCGGTTGGCTTCACAGGTCCTTCACGGGTTGGACTAAATTAGGCCAATTTGACTGAATTTCAAAAAAGTCAAAATTGGGGCTTGCGTCACGGCGAGACTTCCCGTATATTTCTTTCTTGCGCAAAGGCACAGCCGAGCGCAGCGATGCAGTCATTGGGATGTCGTCTAATGGCAGGACAGCGGATTCTGGTTCCGTCAATGGGGGTTCGACTCCCTCCATCCCAGCCATTGCATTTGCTACATATGGCCCGTTCGTCTAGCGGTTTAGGACGCCGCCCTCTCAAGGCGGAGATCACCAGTTCGAATCTGGTACGGGCTACCAAAATTGAACTCCCGGGCCTCGCAAGAGACCCGGGTTTTGTGTATTGACCGATGTTTAAGGCGCGTTGAGTCTGCCGCCTGGACCGAGGAGTTGTCATGGACCTGCCCATCAGCTTGCAAGACATCACGTATGCCGAGAACTATCTGGCGCAGGGCGACCTGGCTACGGCGACGCCGCTGCTGGAGCGCCTGGTGGAGCTCGCCGAGGAGTATATCGACGCCGAGTGCAAGACGGAGGAGAAGCGCCAATACTTTAGCTTTGATAGCAAGTTTGAGCGCTTGGCCTATCGCCGCGTGGAGAAGGATCCGCGCGAGCTCGTGCAGGTCGAGGTGCCGTTTGACCGCCTGTACTCTGATATGGCGTTTGCCTACATTCGCCAGCAGGATTATGTGAGCGCTCGCAATGCCCTGATGCAGGCTGTGCGTTGGGACCCCATGAACTGCAACTATCGCTTGGATTTGGCCGAGCTGTTCCGCGCACTCGAAGACAAGCAGGAATGGGCATCGCTCTCGTTCTCGGTGCTGGAGCGTGCAAGCGATGGCAAGTGCGCCGCCCGCGCTTACGCCAATCTGGGTCAGTACTTCTTGGAGCCCGAGACCGAGAACGCTTCGGCTGCCGTGGGCTGCGCGCGTCTGGCGCTGCGCCTGGCGCCCAACGATGCGCATACGACGCGCCTGCTCAACAAGATCCATACCACCTATCCGGATGCCGCCGATGAGAGCGACGAGCACGTGATGGGTGAACTGGCCCTGCAAGGCGTTCCGACCTCGCCTTCGGCCGAGATTGCCATCTGCCTGATTATGTGCGCGACCGATGCTGCAAGCGACGGCGACAAGCAGGAGGCGACGCGCCTGACGGTACGTGCTCGCGACTTGGTGGGCGAGGAGGCCTGCGCGGCGATTATCAAACTGGTGCGCGAGAGCGATGCCGAGCTCAATGCCGAGCGCAAGGCAAAGCGCGAGGCTGCGGGCTCAAACGCCGATGGCGCCAAGGAGGCCGGCGATGCCCAGTAAGCGCGAGCGCAAACTCATTTCCAAGAATCGCTCGGCACATCACGAGTACTTTATCGATGAGACGTTTGAGTGCGGTATTGAGCTGAGCGGCACCGAGGTCAAGTCGATTCGCGAGCGCGCCTGTCAGATCACTGACACTTTTGCGCTGATTCGTGGCGGCGAGTGCTGGCTCGTCGGACTGCATATCCACCCTTATAGCCATGGTGGCGTGTGGAATCGCGATCCCGACCGTCGGCGTCGTCTGCTGCTGCACCGCAAGGAGATCGACTTTCTTGACGGCAAACTTCGCAACCGTGGTTATGCGCTGGTTCCGTTGGAGCTCTACTTTAATACCGATGGCCGCGTAAAGCTGCTGCTGGGTCTGGGTCGCGGCAAGAAGCTCTACGACAAGCGCGAGGACATGGCCAAGCGTGATGTCCAACGCGAGATCGACCGCGCCCTTAAGGAACGCAACCGCTAGGCACTCTGTAAGTTGCGGTGGAATACGGACTGTTTTGCCTGTTTGAGGGGCTATTCAGTCCCTATTTCACCGCAACTGCGGGCGTCTCATCTTTCTTACTGTTCTGACACATATGTCTCAAAGGCGGCGTCCGTTATGGGTGCCGCCTTTTTTGTGGGTACATACATTCATGAGGTTCCAACCCGAGCTAGGGGAGTGATCGTTATGGACAAAACTGCGTTCTTTACCATGCCGAGCGGCCTGTACGTGGTGAGTGCCGCGGCAGACGGGCTGCGCGCCGGCTGCGTTATCAACACGGCGGTGCAGGTGACGTCCATGCCGCCGCGTATTTCGGTTGCCGTGAACAAGGACAATGTCACCTCGGGCGTCATCGCATCGGCCAAAGCGTTCGCGCTGACCGTGATCGATCAGACCGCCGACATGCTCTACATCGGTAACTTTGGGTTCCGCACCAGTAGCGATTATGACAAGTTTGCCAAATACGAGACCCGCGAGACGGCTCTGGGCATGCCCTATGTGCCCGAGCACGCGGCGGCCCTGTTTAGCTGCCGTTTGATCGACACTGTGGATGTGGGCACGCATCTGCTGTTTATTGGCGAGGTCGAGGATGCCGAGCGCCTGAGCGACGAGACGCCGCTGACGTACGACTACTATCACAAGGTGCTAAAGGGCAAGACGCCGCCCAAAGCCTCGTCGTATCAAGGCTAGAAATGTTCTAAAAATACTTGCATTATACTATTGAGAATATATACTAATAAGTAAGTACACCAGCAGTCACGTTCGAGAGGAGAACATCATGGCTGAGGAAAAGAAGACGTATAAGTTTGTGTGCACCGTTTGCGGTTACGAGGTTGAGGTCGACACGCCCGAGCTGCCCGAGGACTACGTGTGCCCGGTGTGCGGCGTCGGTCCCGATGAGTTTGAGCTCGTCGAGGAGTAACTCGCAGGCACACGGCGAAAGCCGAACATAGCTCTGTCCAAGGGTCCCGGTCGAATTCTCGGCCGGGACCCTTTTGATTTATCTGACGGTTTAAAACGGTCTCACGTGTTACAGATTGAGACGTTATATCTGGACAGTCACGCCATCTCAATTACATTCCCGTTAGCAGCACGATGTCGAGAATCGTCACGATGACGCCGATCCCTACGAGCAGCGCGTTGAGCGGGCGCGAGTTGGCGTATTTGCCCATAACGCGGGGCGAACTGGTGAGTCGTATGAGCACAAAGACCGTAATCGGCAACTGAAGCGACAGCAGCGCCTGACTCCAGATGAGACCCTCAAAGGGATTCGGGACGATCAGGCACGCCGCCACTGCGCCGACGAAACAGACCGCCACCCCGATCGAGGAATGTCGGTCGTGGATGTCGTATTCCTCGTCGAACATGCCCGCGGTGATGGTTCCCGCCGCCATGCCCGCTGTCACGCTGCTCGATAGTCCCGCGAACAGCAGCGCTACCGCAAAGATGGTCGAGCTCGCCGGGCCCAAGATGGGGGAGAGCGTGGCCGCTGCGACGGCGAGGTCGTCTACGACAATGCCGTGCGCAAAGAAGGTCGTTGCGGCCAGGATGACCATGGCCGAGTTGATTGCCCAGCCCACGCCCATCGAAAAGAGCGTGTCGAAGAGCTCATAGCGCAGACGCTCTTCGATAACCTGCTCGCCTTGGCCTTCGAAGTGCATGGATTGGATGACCTCGGAGTGCAGAAAAAGGTTGTGTGGCATAACGACCGCACCCAGGACACTCACGATAATCGCGGCAGAGCCAGTGGGCATACTGGGCGTGATCCAGCTTGCGGCGGCTTGCGGCCAGTCGACCTTGACCAGCGCAAGCTCGGCCAAAAACGAGAGTCCTACCACGCCGACGAAGGCGATGATCCAGCGCTCGGCACGCTTGTAGGAGTTCGTCATGAGCATCGCCATCGATACTGCTGCCACGATGACGCAGCCGGCACGCACGGGCAGTCCAAAGAGCATCTGGAGCGCAATCGCGCCGCCCAGGATCTCGGCCATGGCGGTGGCGATGGTCGCGAGGTAGGCACTGGCGAGCACCGTGCGCCCAACGAAGCGGGGGAGAAAGCGGGTCGTGGCCTCGGCAAGGCAGGCGCCCGTGGCGATGCCCAAGTGCGCCGCGTTGTGCTGCAGCACGATGAGCATGATCGTGGACAGCGTGACGATCCACAGCAGCGCGTAGCCAAACTGCGAGCCGGCGGCCATGTTGGAGGCCCAGTTGCCCGGATCGATAAAGCCGACGGTCACGAGAAGCCCGGGGCCGATATGCCGTGCAATGTCTAGGCCTCCGTGACCGCCGGTGCGGTGCGAGCCAAAGTGTTGTTTGAGATGGTTGAGCATGGTGCGCTCCTGCGTGCCGTTTGCCTGACGCCGCAAAGGATACCCGTTTTAGACTCAAAAGTTAACCACGACTAACAAAATTGTTGTATTTGAATGGGAAGGTGAAAGGGGATTGCCGAAATGTCTTGATCTGTAACAACTGGGGATGGAAATTGGGTCTAGGTGTTACAGATCAAGACAGGAAGAAATGGTCCTGTGGAAAATCTCGATCTGTAACAGCTGACCGCCAAAACCGGCCCTTCGTGTTACAGATCGAGACATTCGGAACCGTCTCTCGAAAACATCTCAATCTGTAACAGTTAGTCGTCGAAATTGGGTCTTACTGTTACAGATTGAGATGTTTGAAGCGGTGAGTTTACAGGTCGAACTTGGGGCCCTTGTTGCCGTCCTTGAGGTCGGCGGTGTCCACTCGTAGGGCGTGCGTTACGCGATTGTTTCGAAACGGGCGGGAAACA
>UROZ01000127.1 GCA_900549655.1 uncultured Collinsella sp. | reverse complement strand
CCCGAGCTTGCCCAGAACATGCAGGTGAGCACGCCGGAGTGCGATTTTGACAAGTGCACGTCGTGCGGCGAGTGCGTCAATGTATGCCCCACGTTCGCCTGCGATTTGGTGGGAAGCGGCCGCTTTGCGTTGGAGTCCACGTATTGCTTGGGCTGCGGTGCCTGCGTCAAGGTGTGTCCCGAGCATGCGCTCAAGTTGGTTGAGCATGACGCGTCCAATCTGGTTGTCGTCGATCCCGAAGCCGAGGAAAAGGCCGCCCAGAAGGCGAAGGCTCACGAAGAGGCTGAGAAGGTCAAGGCCGAGGCAAAGGCCAAGCTTGACAAGATGCTCGACCAGGTGGAAAAGCTCGCGGACTAGTCAGCGAGCTCTATCTCTGCTTCATTCGTGCCGCCGTGGTGTCCGGGTTCGCCCAGATGCTGCGGCGGCGCTATACTTATGCAGTTTGAAATGCTTGTACCAAAAGGAGCTGTCGTGTCCCTTTCCATCGGTATCGTGGGCCTGCCCAACGTGGGCAAGTCGACGCTGTTCACCGCGCTTACCAAAAAGACCGGCCTTGCCGCCAACTACCCGTTTGCCACGATCGACCCCAACGTGGGTATCGTCGACGTGCCCGATAGCCGCTTGCAAAAGCTCGCCGACATCGTCAACCCGGGTCGCATTGTGCCGGCGACGGTCGAGTTCGTCGACATCGCAGGTCTGGTGAAGGGCGCTAACGAGGGCGAGGGTCTGGGCAACCAGTTCCTGGCAAACATCCGCGAGACCGATGCCATCTGCGAGGTCGTGCGCTACTTTAAGGACCCCAACGTCATGCGTGAGGTGGGCCGCACGGGCGAGTTCGTCGATCCCGCCGGCGATGCCGACACCATCATGACCGAGCTCATCCTGGCCGACATGGGCACGCTCGAGAAGCAGCTGCCTAAGCTCGAGAAGGAGGCCAAGCGCGACAAGGAGCTCATGCCCAAGTTTGAGGTCGCCAAGCGCCTGCTTGCCTGGCTCAACGAGGGCAAACGCGCCGCATCCATGGAGATGACCGACGAGGAGCGTGCCGCTGCCAAGGGCCTGTTCCTGCTCACCATGAAGCCCATCCTGTATGTGGCCAACGTGGACGAGGATATGCTCAACGAGGACCTGGCGCCCATCGATGGCGTCAAGCCGTTGCCCATCTGCGCCAAGATTGAGGCCGAGCTTTCCGAGCTCGATCCCGAGGACGCCGCCGACTACCTGGAGAGCCTGGGCCTGGAGCAGCCCGGTCTGGACGTGCTCGCGCAGGCGGCCTATAAGCTGCTCGGTCTGCAGTCGTTCTTTACGGCCGGCGAGATGGAGGTCAAGGCCTGGACGGTTCGCCAGGGCGCGACCGCCCCGCAGGCCGCCGGCGTCATCCACACCGACTTTGAGCGTGGCTTTATTAAGGCCGAGGTCATTGGCTATGACGACTACATCGAGCTCGGCGGTGAGCAGGGCGCCAAGGCCGCCGGCAAGCTGCGTATTGAGGGCAAGGACTATGTCATGGCCGATGGCGACGTCGTGCACTTCCGCTTTAACGTGTAAGGGCGACGCATATGTTTAAATACGGCAAAAAAGCTGGCTACATGGGCATTGCGCTGCTCGTACTTGCGGTGATTCCGTTGGTGGTTGCAGCGTTTGTGATCCCCAACATTGGTCCTGAGGTGGCAACGAAGTTTAACGCAGCCGGCGAGGTGACGCGCTGGGGCAAGAGCTACGAGCTGCTGGCACTGCCGGTGCTCAACCTACTGCTGAGCGTGGCGACGTACTTTACGGCAGGACGCCAGGCTAAAAACAATGATGACTCCGCCGCCATGGCGCGCATCGTGTGCGAGCGCTACCTGCGCAACGGTTGCATCACGGGTGTATTCCTCAACGTGATCAACGTTTACTTTATGTACTCGGCGATTACCGGAACGGGCTTTGGCTTTGGTTTCTAGCTTGTTCTTTTAGGCAACGAGCCTGCACGCATATTCAATGGCTGCTGCGAGGCCGCCGCTCGATCGTGGTTTAAAGACCATGTCGGCGGCGGCCTCGTTTTCGTATCCGGCGCCGCGAAGGGCGAGTGCGATACCGGCTTCTAAAAGGAGCGGCAGGCCGTGTTGGCTGGTTGCGATTACGGCAGCCTGATTGAGCGAGCAGCTGTGCGCTTGGCATTGGATGGCAAGTTCACCTTGCGCCGGGCAAGGGACCAGAACGGCGGCGACGCGACTTGATAGCAATGCAAATGCTGTGCGCTCATCGGGTGAAAGGCATTCGGCTTCAACGATGACGAGCTTGGGCGGTGCGCTGTTTGTGCGAAGCGTAGTTCGGTGCATGCGGACCGAAGAACCCGACATAGAAAACTCCTGTGTATTCGGCAAAACGTAAACTATAGTTTACGTTTATGTTCGGCCCCATTTCAAACTCGTCTGCATGGACGAACGTGCGAAACAGATTCTTGGCAGGCGGGTCGAAGAGACACGCAGGGACCTTGGTATCTCCAAGGTTGATTTTTGTGTGGCGACAGGAATCAGCCGACCCTACCTCGACCGAATCGAAGATGGGACGGCAAATTTCACGCTCAAGGTTCTATTTAAGATCGCGCCCGCACTCGGCATGACGGTGTCAGAGCTTCTCGAGGGTATCGGATAGGGCGTTCCCCCGCTGTATTTGACGCTCTTTGGGCGGGTCCCCCTGGTTGCGATGTGCAAAATCGCGAGTATTCAGCACTAGTTCGGCCGTAGATGGTAGCTCGAGCGGCTGGCTTTGCCTTTTTGACAGTAGATAGTCCACACGCTAAATAAAAATGAGGAATAAATATTTACTAGACGGCCCCTTTGTCCTAAAAGTACGTCTAACAATCGGCCGATTCTATGCCTCCGGCGGAGAAATTGCAGAATACTCCGATTTTTGCACGGCCCGAGGGGGACCACCTGTCGTTTAAGGTTGCGATAAGTGGAGCTGCCTTAGGGATTACGCCATCGGGATGCGGTCGTGGTTGACTTGGCTGTAGAACAGGCGCTGGATCTCGGCGGCATCGCGTGACTGGCCGAGCGCCCACATGGTCTTGGCCACGAGCGTCTCGGTGGTCATGTCGTCGCCGCGCAGAATGCCCGGATGATCGGCGTAAGCACGGCCGACCTCATAAACGCCCAGATCGAGGCCCTCTTCGGGGACCTGTGTGGTCATAACGACGGTGCGGCCCGAATCGACCCAGCGGAAAATCGCCTCCTGGAATGACTCGCCGGACTCGCCAAACTCGGGAATACCGCCAATGCCAAAGGTCTCAAGAATTACAGCATCGTAGCTATCGGCTAGGGCGTCCAGGATACCCGGGTTCACGCCGGGCGTAAGCTTAAGGACAAACACGCGCGGGTCGATACTGTCGTAGAAACGAACCGGGCTCTCATTCTGATGAGTGCCGTGAAGCCCGTTGCGCACGATGCGGTCGTTGCGGATGTAGGCAATGGGCGGATAGTTGACGCTAATGAACGCGTTAAAGCTCATGGTGCGCTGTTTGCGGGCGCGCGTGCCGGCAATGGCTACGCCGCCAAACACGATTGAGACGTCGTGCGAGTGTTCGTCGAGCGCATAGAGCAGGCTCTGGTACAGGTTGAGCTTGGCGTCGGTAAAGGGATTGCCCATGGGCTTTTGCGAGCCGGTGAGTACGATGGGCTTGGGGCTGTCCTGAATCAAGTAGGAAAGCGCCGCCGCGGTGTAGCTCATGGTGTCGGTGCCGTGCAGAATCACGAAGCCGTCGTGGTCGGCATAACCCTCGACGATGACGTCGCGGATACGCATCCAGTCACTGGGGCGCATATTGGTGCTGTCGATGTTCATGGGCTGCACCACGTCGAGCTCGCAGAGGCCTGAGATCTCGGGGACGCTCTGGGCGAGCTCCTCACCGGTCAGGGCGGGGGAGAGGCCGTTGCCGTCCTCGGTCGATGCGATGGTGCCGCCCGTGGCGATGAGAAGGATGCGCTTCATGCTGATATTCCTATCGTATTTGCCGCCGCAGAGGCGGAGTCGTTCGGCAGTATTGTGGCACAGGGCGTCCGATGTTCAAACGTATTACATCATCTGTAATGTTTGGTAACACTTCAATTGCCGTCAAATAGGGCCCCGGTCGTGCGTTTGCCGTGCGCTGATGGCTGCGAGGGACGAGAAACCCCATATAACGTGTACACTATGAAAGTTATTTTCGTTCATTCACGCGGGTGGGCACCGGCTCCCCGCCAACAGGAGGGGAAACCATGGATCAAAAGGCTTCCGCAAAGGTCCTCGTACTCGACTTTGGTGCGCAGTACGGTCAGCTCATTGCCCGTCGCGTCCGCGACCTCAACGTATATTCCGAGATCGTTCCCTGCGACATCTCGGCCGACGAGATTCGCGAGATGAACGCCTCTGCGCTCATCCTTTCTGGCGGCCCGGCCTCCGTGTACGCCGAGGACGCTCCGTCCATCGATCCTGCCATCTTTGACCTGGGCCTTCCCGTCCTGGGCTTTTGCTACGGCCATCAGATCACGGCTGTGACGCTCGGCGGCAAGGTCGGCCACTCCGAGGTGGGCGAGTACGGCCGCGCCACCATCACGCGTACGGCCGGCGCCAAGCTCTTTAACTCCACGCCTATGGAGCAGACCGTGTGGATGAGCCACCGCGACGCCGTTTCCGAGGTGCCCGAGGGCTTTACCGTTACCGCCAGCACCGACGTGTGCCCGGTTGCCGCCATGGAGTGCGTTGAGCGCAAGATCTTCACCACGCAGTTCCACCCCGAGGTCAAGCACTCCGAGTACGGTCAGCAGCTGCTGAGCAACTTCTTGTTTGAGATCTGCGGCCTGGAGCCCAACTGGAGCATGGACAACCTGGTCGAGACCATGACGGCCGAGTTCCGCGAGAAGGTCGGCGACGACCGCGTGATTCTGGCCCTGTCCGGCGGCGTCGACTCCTCCGTCGTGGCTGCTCTGGGCGCTCGCGCCGTAGGTAAGCAGATGACCTGCGTGTTCATCAACCACGGTCTGCTGCGCAAGGGCGAGCCCGAGCAGGTGGAGGAGGTCTTCACCAAGCAGTTTGACGTCGACTTTATCCACGTCCACGCCGAGGACCGCTATGCCGAGCTTCTGGCCGGCGTGACCGAGCCCGAGGAGAAGCGCCGCATCATCGGTACGCAGTTCTGGAAAGAGTTCTTCGCCGTGGCGCAGCAGCTCGAGACCGATGGCAAGCCGGTCAAGTACCTGGCTCAGGGCACCATCTATCCCGACATCATCGAGTCTGGCGCTCGCAAGACGGGCGGCAAGACGGCCACCATCAAGAGCCACCACAACCTGATCCCGTTCCCCGAGGGCGTGCACTTCGACCTTATTGAGCCGCTCGATCACTTCTTTAAGGACGAGGTCCGCGCGCTTGGTTTGGCGCTCGGCCTGCCGGGTCACATCGTGTTCCGCCAGCCTTTCCCGGGCCCGGGTCTGGCCATCCGCATCATCGGCGCGGTCGACAAGGAGAAGCTCGAGATCCTCAAGAATGCCGACGCCATCGTGCGCGAGGAGCTCGATGCCTACAACCAGCGCCTGTTTGAGCAGACCGGCGAGCGCAACTCCGAGCACAGCTGCTGGCAGTATTTCGCGGTCCTGCCCGACATTAAGTCCGTCGGCGTTATGGGCGATGAGCGCACCTACCAGCGCCCGATCATCCTGCGTGCCGTCGAGTCCAGCGATGCCATGACCGCCGACTGGGCCAAGCTGCCCTACGACGTGCTGGC
>UROZ01000126.1 GCA_900549655.1 uncultured Collinsella sp. | reverse complement strand
ATCGTATTGGCTGGATGGTGCTTTCGGGCAACCAGCGCTGCATGAGCGACTTCATTATGGGTATCAACATGCTCTCTAACATGCGCCTGTGCTCCAACGTGCCGGCCCAGTCGATCGTCCAGACGGCGCTCGGTGGCCATCAGTCGGTCAACGACTACATCCGTCCCGGCGGTCGTGTCTACGAGCAGCGCAACTTTGTGTATGAGGCACTCAACAAGATCGATGGCATCTCGGTGGTCAAGCCGCGCGCGGCGTTCTATATCTTCCCCAAGATGGATGTTAAGAAGTTCAACATCACCGATGACGAGCAGTTTGCCCTCGACCTGCTGCACGAGAAGAAGATTCTGATCACGCGCGGCGGCGGCTTTAACTGGGCCGAGCCCGATCACTTCCGCATCGTGTACCTGCCGCGCATGGAAGTGCTCAAAGAGTCGCTCGAAGACCTCGCCGATTTCTTTGATCACTACCGCCAGGCGTAGGGGATAGAAGTTCCGCACTATGAAGAGCTCCCTGCAGTTGCTTGGCTGCAGGGAGCTTTCTTGAATTGGCGCAACTATATAACTATTCCTTGGCAGTGGTCGATTTCGTGCTGGATGATCTCGGCGGTGTAGCCCGAGAAGTTTTTGATGCGGTGAACGAAGTTCTCGTCCAAATACTCAACCTTAATGCGGCGATAGCGGGTACAGGGACGCTCGCCGGCCAGCGAGAGGCATCCTTCGCTCGTCTGATAGGCATTGACCTGCTCAAGAATTTGAGGGTTGTACATCAGGAGCGCCCTGTTGCCGTCCTTTACGCAGATGATGCGTTTGCGCACCCCGATCATGTTGGCGGCGAGGCCCACGCACTCGTGCTCATGCTCGTGGAGCGTATCCAGGAGGTCCTGCCCGGTCGCGGCATCGTCGGGTCCCGCGTCTTCGGAAGGCAGGCGCAAAAAGAACTCGGATTTCATGATGGGCTTAATCATGGCGGGCTCCTCATGTCTTATGCTTTCGTGGACTTTTAATAATAGCGCGGAAGGAAAGCTGCGCGTCCGCGTTACAATCTTTTGACGTTGGACCATGTTGCCAGATTCGTCGTGTACGGCGTCTGGCGTAAGTCTAGGGCTCATTTTTCGCCCTGGACTGTTCCTCTGGGGCGATGCGACTGTCGTTCCAAGAGGAAGGAAATGCATGGGGACCAAATCCCAAAAGCAAACTCAATCACCGTCGACAGCCTCGGCGATTCTCGTCGTAATGTATGTTGGAGCCTTTGTTGCCGCGTTTAACGAGAACATCATTAACGTGGCGTTGCACGACATTATGGCAGCCTTTTCGGTGAGTGCCACCACGGCGCAGTGGCTCGTCTCGGGCTACATGATTGTGACGTCGATCTTTACGGCCATCATGGCCTTCCTGTCCGGCCGTTTCTCGACGCGCAAGCTGTTGTTTTTCGCATGCGGATGTATGGTCGCCGGCGAAGTCCTGTGTCTGATCGCTCCGTCGTTTAGCGTTTTACTGCCAAGTCGTATTTTGCAGGCTGCGGGATCGGGCATCTTGTTTCCGCTCATGATGAACGTGGTGCTGTCTTGCGCCCCGCGCGAGAAGCTCGGTCTGTATCTGAGCTTGGGCGGTGCCTGCATTACGCTAGGGCCGGCGTTTGGACCCGTGATCAGCGGTCTTATGTGCACGTTGTTTGGTTGGAGGGCGGTGTTCGTAGTGCCGCTGGTGGGCGGCATTGTGGTCGCTGCGGCGGGCGTAAAGCATGTTCAGAATGTCGGGGAGCGCTCGAACACCACGCTCGATATTCTGTCGGTTGTTTTACTCGCCGCCGGCATTACGGCATTTGTGTATTCCGTAGGCGAGTTCTCGACCAATCTGATTGCTGGCATTGTGACGCTCTTCGCCGCCATGGTGCTGCTCGGCCTGTTTGCGGCCCGTCAGCTCAAGCTCGAACATCCGGTGCTTAACGTGCGTCCCATGGCGAGCGTTCGTTTTTGGCCTGCGTGTCTGCTTGTAGTGGTGTCGATGATGACGACATTCTCGATGAGCGTTTTGTTACCGCTCTATTTTGAAGGCGCATACGGCATGACCGCACTTATTGCGGGCTTGCTCATTTTGCCGGCGATTGCCTGCAATGCTGTGACCTCGATTGTGGGCGGACGCGTGATGGACGCCCGTGGCGCATGGCCGCTGCTGCCGGTCGGCTTTGCCCTGATTGCTGTGGGGCAGACTGCAATCTCGATGACGGCCGCAAGCATGAACATCGGCCTCGTCGCGGCGCTGACCGTTGTGGTGTATGCCGGAGTCGGTTTGGTGCTGAGCCCCTCGCAAACGGCCGGCTTGGAGACGCTGCCTGTCGCTGAGCATCCTCACGGAACAGCATTGCTCAACACGTGGAACATGATTGCCGCATCGTTTGGCCCGTCGCTGTTTATCGGCCTGCTCTCGAGTTCTGCGGCGACTGCCGGCGCGGCTGGCGCTGCGACCGACGTTGCCCAGGCGATTGGATTTGCAACTGCCGTGCGTGTGGCTGCTGTGATTGCCGTGGTCGGATTTGTGGTATCGGTTGTGTACGCTCGCCGCGAGTCGCACATGTCGCATTAATGTGTGCACATAGATTCTGCAGCTAGATTAGCGGGCGACACCATAAACTAATGGACGTTTTGCCGAGAGGCATGAATGTTTTAAGCGTAAAGAGTGCGCGACGGGCCCCGCGAATGGGGCGATGATGCCCGAGAGGGCCAAGAAGGAGTCTCATGTCTGAGAACGAAGAGATCATGAACGAGACCGAGAACGAGACCATGGCTGCCGAGGTTGAGGCAGTCGAGACCGTGGAGACCGAAGCTGCCGAGGTCGAGGCTGCTGACGAGGTTTCCGCCGAGGAGGAGGCCGAGGTTGTCGAGGCCGCCGTTGATTACGATGACGAAGAGCTGATGGACAAGATGCAGAAGGCCGCCCGCCTGCTGCGTAGCCGTCGCTTTGCTATTTCCAAGGAGGAGGAGGCCAAGGCCGAGCGCATGGCGAACATCGAGCGCGCCATCAAGCTTCTTGACCTCAAGCCCAAGATGGAGCAGAAGGAAATGTCCGACCTACTGGGCATGCGCCTTCGTGAGCTCGATGGCCTGATGGCCGAGGCCGAGGCTGCCGATCTGGTCGGCCGCATCGACGACGCCGAGGGCGATATGCGCAAGATCGTCGTCTTCGCTGCCGAGGATGCCGCTGAGGGCCTGGTCGAGCTTGCCAACAAGAAGGAGAAGCTCCTGCCCGAGCTTTCTTACGAGGAGGCCACCGAGCTGATGGCTGCCCTCGATAAGGTTATCGCTCCGCTCGTCGCCATGGGCCTGGACGAGGACCGCGGTCCTCGCGGCGGCCGTGACGATCGCGGTGGCCGTGGCGGCGACCGTGGCGGTCGCGGTGGCTTTGGCGATCGCGGCGGCCGTGGCGGCTTTGGTGACCGTGGCGGCGACCGTGGCGGTCGCGGCGGCTTCGGCGGCAACCGTGGTGGCTATGGCGATCGCGGTGGCAACCGTGGCGGCTTCGGCGGCAACCGTGGTAACGACCGCGGCGGCCGCGGTGGCGATCGTGGCGGCCGCAACGGTGGCGGCTTCCGCGGCAACCGTTTTTAGTTACGGCGTTTTACCAAACGCCGTAACCACTTGACGCTGCGCGCCCACCAGAGCGACAACTTGTCATTCAAAGAGGACGGCATGACCAGAAGGTCTATGCCGTCCTCTTTTCATGCCAATTTGTTCGCTCTGACGGGCGCTCGCTGTTCATCCTCTACCTGCGGCGCCGTCATGGTCCAAAGTAGTCATTGGGTGTTCCTATAGTTTTGTCTAGTCGTTTAAGAGCGTCCCCAACGACTACATAGCATGAGAGTGGATAATCTCCCGGTTTGAGCCTGCATCCAAGTTCAAAGTGGGAGATTATCCACTCTCATTTGTTATGTGTCCGAAAATCCACGCTCGTTCTACTTTGCCTACATTTGTAGGAACAGTTCGTGGAGGCTGGTATCCTCGTCGAGTTCGGGGTGGAAGGTTACGCCGAGCTGGTTGCCCTGGCGGGCGGCGACGATTCGCCCGTCGACTTTCGCTGAGGCCTTAGCATTGCCGCGCACCTCGACGATGCGGGGCGCGCGGATAAACGTCAGCGGCACTTCACCGTCGATGCCGGCTACCTGTCCCTTGGTTCGAAAGCTGCCGAGCTGCCTGCCGTAGGCATTGCGCTCGACAAGTACATCCATGGTTGCCAGGCGCGGCGTCCCCTTATCGTCGTGGGCGGCAAGGTCGTGAGCCAGTAGAATCAGGCCGGCGCAGGTGCCCAGGACGGGCATGCCTTCAGCGATACGGGCACGAAGCTCCTCGAGCATGCCCAACTCATCAAGCAGCTTCCCTTGAACGGTAGACTCGCCGCCGGGAAGTACCAGACGGTCAAAGTCCTGCTTCAAATCAGCCGCCTGCCTCAGCTCAATACAGTGTGCGCCCAGCTCGGACAGCCTCGCCTCGTGCTCGGCAAAAGCACCTTGGACCGCCAGCACGGCGACCGTCTGGTCTGCGTAATCGCTCATGTGCGATCCTTTCTGCTGGACTAGCGCCCGCGCTCCTCCATGATAATCTCGATCTCGTCGGCGTTGATGCCGACCATGGCCTCGCCCAGGTCCTCCGAAAGCTCGGCGATGAGCTTGGCGTCGGTGAAGTTGGCCACGGCCTTGACGATGGCGGTGGCGCGCTTGGCGGGATCGCCGCTCTTAAAGATGCCTGAGCCCACAAAGACGCCCTCGGCACCCAGCTGCATCATCAACGCGGCGTCGGCGGGGGTCGCTACGCCGCCGGCGGCAAAGTTCACGACGGGGAGCTTGCTCGTGGCATGGACCTCGCGCACCAGCTCGACCGGAACCTGCAGCTGCTTGGCTGCCTCAAAGAGCTCGTCGTCACGCAGGGCAACTACGTCGCGGATCTGCTTTTGGATCTTGCGCATGTGGCGCACGGCCTGAACGACGTCGCCCGTGCCCGGCTCGCCCTTGGTGCGAATCATCGTGGCACCTTCGGCAACACGGCGCAGCGCCTCGCCCAGATCGCGGGCGCCGCAGACAAACGGCACATCAAACTGGGTCTTGTCGATGTGATAGACGTCATCGGCAGGGGAGAGAACCTCGGACTCGTCGATGTAATCGATCTCGATGGCCTGCAGGACCTGCGCCTCGACAATGTGACCGATGCGGCACTTGGCCATAACAGGGATGGAGACGGCCTCTTGGATGCCCTTGATCATCTTGGGGTCGCTCATGCGCGAGACGCCGCCTGCGGCGCGGATGTCGGCCGGAATGCGCTCGAGTGCCATGACGGCGCAGGCGCCCGCTTCCTCGGCGATGCGCGCCTGCTCGGGTGTGGTGACGTCCATGATGACGCCGCCCTTGAGCATCTGTGCGAGTTCGCGATTGAGTTTGACGCGATCGGCCTTGCTGGTCTGTTCTGCCATGGTTGCTCCCTTGGTTGGCATGTGCATTGTTTGACGGAACATCCTATCGGGGAGCTGGGTATGGCAAAATACTCAGTTTTCGAGATAATAATAAGGTCAGCTTAATATCAGATTGAACAGCTCGATAAGGTCAGGTGGCAAACTCATGCTTGACTACAATTTGGAAAAACGTGGCGAGGCATCGCTCTATGAGTATGTTTATCAGCAAATTCGAGATGATATTGTTGCTGGACGTATTGCGGCGGGGGAGCATCTTCCGTCTAAGCGCGCCTTTGCCAGTCATCTGGGAATCAGTGTCATTACTATCGAGA
>UROZ01000125.1 GCA_900549655.1 uncultured Collinsella sp. | reverse complement strand
TTTTCATAAAACGCGGTCATGGTCGGGGGTATCAAGCTAAACGTAGTAGATGGGCTGGTTTCGTGGCGGGCATCCCCAGCGACCGCTTAGGGACGGGGAAACGGATCCTTTCGGCCCTCTGAGATCAGTGGCGACAGCAATATATGCCGGCCATATCAAAACTATGCCGGTTTACGGGGCCGAATCGCGAACCCCCAACCACACGCAATTCGAGCAAAATAAAACCGCAGGTAGGCAGCTCGTCTATTTTCGAAAAATGCCGGTATGGTCGGTCTGCGTCAATCCAGCACCGTAAACCGGCATAGTCTTGATATGGCACCGAGGCAGTATTGATTCCCGCCCCGGTGCAACCGCCACTACAGCCCGTACTTCACGACGACGCGGTTGATGCGGCGACACCAGGGCTTGTACAGAGCGGCCAAAAACACGCAGGTCGCGAGGCCATGCGTGATATCGAACGGCACCGCCGTGGCAAGACGCGCCACAGCGCCCGCCCACGTGAGCGGCTGCACAAAACCGATGATGTCATACGCGTTGATCACGACGCCATACAGCAGGCCCGACGCAAAGCCATACGCCAACAGCGCCGGCAATCGCACGGTTCCATCGGCGCGGTCAAACGCGCCCGCATGCGCCAGCGCGCCGCCAACATAGCCAACCAGACCCCAGGCATACATCTGCCATGGCGTCCACATGCCCTGTCCAAAAAAGAAATTGCTGGTCAGCGCCGCCAGCGCACCGACCATAAAGCCGTTACGACGACCGAGCGTCGCACCCGCGATAATGGCGATAGCGCTCACGGGCTTAAAATCGGGAATGGGCCCAAACAGGATGCGCCCCGCCGCGGCCAGCGCCGCCAGCACCAGCGTGGGCATGATCTGGCGCAGGCCCGGGCGCGAGGTCTCGTAGCCCGCAAAGAACAGTGCGAGCACGAGCGCCACTACAACCAGCATGGCAAGCGCCGTCTGCTCAATGCCCGCCAGCAACGCCGCAGTCATCACTACCGGCACCGCCAGGAGCAGCGGAATCTCCATTTTTGTGAGTAGGCGCGAGGCGCGATGATCCGTCATCCCATCACGCCCCGTAGAACACGTTGTCGGCAAAGAAATCTGCAGGAGGCTCCATGCAGGCGATCTCGCCGTCGAACATCATGGCGACGTCGTCGGACACCTGCTCGGCAAAGTCTAAGTCGTGCGTGGCCATGATGACGGTACCGCCGGCATTCGCATGGTCACGCAGGGCGCGAGCGATGATGCGGCGGCTGGCCAAGTCCAAACCCTTGGTGGGCTCATCAAGCAGCAGCAGCTCCGGGCCAATCAACAGCAGCTTTGCCAACGCAAGCAGCTGGCGCTGACCGCCCGAAAGATCGTACGGGTGACGCGCCTCCAAGCCGTCCAGTCCCAGTTGCGCTGTCTGCTCCTGTACTGCGGCCTCGTCGTATCCGCAGGTCGAAGCCCATTCCATCAGCTCGTCGCGCACCGTTTCGGCGACCAGCAATGCCTTGGGATTCTGTGGCAGCAGCGCCGCCGAAGCCGTCCCACGCACCATGCGGCCACGCTGCAGTTTAGCCGTCTTGGCCAGGACCGAGAGCATCGTCGACTTGCCGCAGCCGTTACCGCCCACAATCGCATGCACCGCACCGGCTGAAAATGTCACATCGAGCCCGCGCAGCACCCAACCGCCCGCGCAATCGTAGCGAAACCAGCCTTCCGACAGGGTGGTAGCCGACCCGCCGTGCATTTTTTGGAGTATTCTGCTTCCATCCGTGCGCGGGAAGGCTTCCGAGCCGTTCTCGAGCGACGTTTGCGCCACAAATTCGGACGATTTGTCCAATTCCGAACTTTTTTTCGCGCTCGATACGTCCCCGGGCGGCTCCAGAGAGCCCAAATTGTCCTCACGCCTGCTGAATACTCCGTTTTTTGCACATCGGATGGCACCCCACCCCAACATGTCATCGGAAAACAGCGATTCTCGGCGTCCCAAAGAAGCCATATCCGCCACCTCGCGCACGCGACCGCCCTCAATCCGGTACGCACACGTCGCATACTCGAGCATCGGCCGCGGTTGATGCGTGGCCACAACAACCGTGCAGCCCAGTTCACGGTTCACGCGAAACAGCGCGTGCAGAAAATTCTTCTCGGCAACGGGATCGAGCTGAGACGTGGGCTCGTCGAGTAACAGGACGCGCGGACGCAGCGCCAGAACGGCGGCAAGCGACAGCAGCTGCTTGCGGCCACCCGAAAGCGTATCGGTATCGCGATGAAGCCAGTCCTCCAGACCAAAGAAATAGCTGGTCTCGGCAACACGGCGGCGCATCTCGTCGCGCGACACACCCAGATTCTCTAGGCCAAACGCCATCTCGTGCCACACGGTCTCGCACACAATCTGGTTCTCGGGATCCTGGAACACGTAGCCCACGCGCTCCGCAGACGCGCGCACGTCCATGTCGGCAACGTTCTCGCCCAGCACGCGCAGCTCGCCAGCGCATTCGCCCGTCGGCGAAATCTCGGACTTGAGCAGCGAGAGCAGCGTCGACTTACCCGATCCGGTACCGCCAACAAGCAGCGCAAATGCACCTTGGGGAACAGACCAGTCGAGCCCCTCGAGCACCGCGGCATCAGCCCCGGGGTAGGCAAAGCTCAGGCTCCGCACCTCAATCGCCGGCATATCCGGGCCGCACGCCGCGCCCGACACCGGGCCCCTATCCAACCGAGCCATCAGCCAAACCTCTTCTCGTCAATCGCGCGCAGCACACAGGGCAGCACCATCCAGGCAGCGTACACGACATAGCCCAGCCACGGCGCGGGCATCGAAAGCTGCGGGTAAAACGAATACTGCGTTGTCGCGGTCCATGCCACCGCCACCGCGGCGGCACCAAACACCGCAAGTCCAACCAGCGCGGCAACATCGCCGCGCCTCAGCCGATACCGCGCGTACGTCGTGCGACGCGTCGCAGCACCCCACCCGCGCGAGCGCATGGCATCCGCGCGCTCCAGCGAATCTTCCATGCCCCAGCCCATCAACACACTCGATGCCCGCAGGCGCGAGCGCACGGGGTCGGCCGGCGCGCGCCCCGGCACGTCAATCGCATCTTGCGCCGCCAGCACCGTGCGGCCGCGGCGCAAAAACTGCGGGATAAGCCGCATGCACATCGAGATCATGAGCGCGACCACCGGCGCGGCGTTGCCAAAAAGCGCAAGTACCTTGTCGTATTCGAGCATCGACGCCGCGGCCTCAAACCACAGCACGCTCGCCACAAACAGCCCGCCCATGCACAGGCCGTAAACCATGCTCTCCAGATACACCGCGCGCATGCCAATACGGAACAGCTCCGTCGAGCCCGATGCACTAAACAGCGGATTGAGCACCGCGATGATCAAAATCACCGGCAGCTGCCAGCGAAGTGCGCCCAGCGTGCGGGCAGCCCCACGCATCGCAAATCCATACGCCAGCCCGCCCGCAAGCGACAGCGCAATCAGCACCGGTTGCATCGAGAACATGGTGAGCCCCAGCGTCAGCACTATATAGAGCGCCGGCACAGCTGGATGCGACATCGAGAATGCCGCGACGGGCTCGCCGCCAAACTCCTCTCGTATGTTGTCCACGGGCACCCCCGTCCCCTCGCTCAAACGACAGCTCCGCAGCACCGCCGCCATGCACGGCCAGCGCAAACGCCACGCCGGCGGCGCAAGCCTCAACCGCCGCAAACCAATCGCTACGCGCTCATCATATGCCTGCGGTATCATATTGCGCCGTGTATCGTTTCCAAACACACGTCTCTATAACGTAACAGGAGATCACATGGACGCAACCGCAATTATCCTCGCCGCCGGCGAGGGCACCCGCATGAAGTCGAACCACTGCAAGGTTTCGCACAAGATTCTGGGCAAGCCCATGGTCCAGTGGATCGTCGACGCCACCATCAAGGCCGGCTGCAGCCGCGTCGTGGTCGTCATCGGCAGCCACGCCGACGAGATGCGCGCCCTCATCGACGGCGCCTACGCCAACAGCGCCACCAAGGTCGAGTGCGTTGAGCAGACCGAGCGCCTGGGCACCGGCCACGCCGTGAAGGTCGCGCTCGAGGCCTGCGGCATCACGCAAGGCCCCGTCGTCGTGCTCAACGGCGACCTGCCGCTCATCACCGCCGACACCGTCGCCAAGTTCGCGCAGACCGTCGCCACCGGCGAGCTCGCCTGCACCGTCATGACCATGACCCCGCCCGACCCCTTCGGCTACGGCCGCATCAAGCTGGGTGCCGACGGCCAGATCGAACGCATCATCGAGCAGAAGGACTGCACACCCGAGCAGGCCGCCACGCTGCTCGAGTGCAACGCCGGCTGCTACGCCTTCGACGGCGCGCAGCTCGCCGCGCACATTGACGAGATCGGCAACGACAACGCGCAGTCCGAGTACTATCTGCCCGACATGCTCGAGATCCTCAAGGGCCACGGCCAGGCAGTCTCCATCTTCCACTGCGATGACTACCGCGACGGCCTGGGCGTCAACAGCCGCATCCAGCTCGCGCAGCTCACCGCCATCGCGCGCGACCGCATCAACGAGCACTGGATGGCCGAGGGCGTTACCTTCATCGACCCCACGCAGGCCTGGATCGGCCCCGATGCCGTTATCGGCCGCGACACCGTCGTGTGGCCGCAGACGCACCTGATCGGCCACGTCACCGTGGGCGAGGAGTGCCAGCTCGGCCCCAACAGCCGTCTCACCGACACCACCGTCGGCAGCGGCTGCATCATCGATGAGACCATCGCCATCGAGGCCGTCATCGAGAACGGCGTCGACTGCGGCCCGCGCGCCTATCTGCGCCCGGGCACCCACATGCTCGACGGCTCCAAGGCCGGCACGCACGTGGAGATCAAGAAGTCCACGATCGGCGAGGGCTCCAAGGTGCCGCACCTGTCCTACATCGGCGACACGACCATGGGCTCCGGCGTCAACGTGGGCGCCGGCTCCATCACCTGCAACTACGACGGCGTACACAAGCACAAAACCGTCATCGGCAAGGATGCCTTCATCGGTTCCGATACCATGATGGTCGCGCCCGCCCAGATTGGCGACGGCGCGCTCGTGGCCGCCGGCTCCGTCATCACTGAGCCGGTCCCGGCAGACGCACTCGGTCTGGGCCGCGCCCGTCAGGTAAATATTGAGGGCTGGGCCGCCGATTATCGCCGCCGCCTGCACGAGGACGACGAGGTATAACGTTTTACCAAGCATCTAAGGAGCCGCTTCCGTGGGGACGGCTCCTTTTTCTATGCTGACCTGCGCGGCCGGATGAGTGGTCGGTTCGTGTCCGTTGACGGTAAAGACGTTATCAAGACTCGATAAACCCCGCCGCGCGGTTACAATGCAACAAGGCATCTATATGGCATTCGATATAAAGGAGAAGGGTAATGCCGATTAATGATCCCGAGAAGTCGGAGAATATGCGCAAGTCCATCCGCGTGTATTCCGGTTCCTCCAACCGTCCCCTCGCTCAGAAGATCGCTGAGTTCCTTGGGGTCGAGCTTTCGGGCCTTACGCTAAAGCAGTTCGCCAACGGTGAGATTTACGCCCGCTACGACGAGACCGTCCGCGGCGCCGACGTCTTCCTGATTCAGTCCGTGGCCGGCGGCAACGTCAACGACATGCTCATGGAGCTGCTCATCGCCACCGACGCTGCCAAGCGCGCATCCGCCCGCTCCATCACCGCCGTTATCACCCACTACGGCTATGCCCGTCAGGACCGCAAGGCCGGCCCGCGTGAGCCCATCACCGCCCGCCTCGTCGCCAACCTGCTCGAGCGCGCCGGCG